>NZ_DATIGT010000142.1:0-35863 GCF_035481375.1 Tahibacter sp. | reverse complement strand
CGATGAGGTTGAGCCGGCGATGCCACGGTTCGACCGGATGGCGGTTGAAGTCGACGTGCGCGTCGAGATCCTGGTCGTTGCGGTTCTCGTGCGTGCCGCCGCCGAAATACCACGGGTCGTAGCGCAGGTCGGGAATGCCGGTGAGTTCCGACAGCTTCGCGAGAAACGCCGGCGACTGCACGAAGTCGTCGAGCGCCGCATAGGTCGGGCCGAGTTCGCGGATGCGTTCGACCGTCGACTTGTTGCCGATTCCGCCGTCTTCGTTGCGTGCGTTGCCGCGCTCGAACGGCGGAAATTCCGCGAGCAGGCGTTGCGCGGCCGCCGCGTCGAAGAATCCGTCGATGACGGCGTGGCGGAACGGATCGCGGCGCTGGAACGCGGCGGCGAGCGAAGCAAGGCGCGAGTCGAAGTCGACGGCAAACATGGGCGTGCGTATGGGCGGGATCGCGCGATCATGCCACGAGCGTCGCCGGTGCGACGCGGGCCGAAGCGGCCGTGCGGGCCAGGCGCTCACGCGCTGGCGAGAATGGCCGTCAGCGCGTCGCGGTCTTCGGCGCGCAGCAGGCGCGGCGCGAGCTTGCGCAGGCGCGTGCGGTCGCAGCGCGACACCGCGTCGCGCACTTCGAGCAGCGCGCCGGAGTGCATGCTGAAGTTGGTCAGTCCGAGCGCGATCAGGAGCGGCGTGTAGCGCGCGTCCGAAGCCATCTCGCCGCAGAGGCTCACCGGCTTGGCGTGCTTCTCGCCGCAGCGGATCGTCGCCGACAGCAGTTGCAGGATCGCCGGATGCAGCGGGTCGTAGAGTTCCGACAGCGCATCGTTGTTGCGGTCGGCGGCCAGCGTGTACTGCACGAGATCGTTCGTGCCGATCGCGACGAAGTCGACGTGGCGGATCAGGTTCGGCAGCGCGATCGCCGCGGCCGGGACTTCGATCATCGCGCCGAGATCGAACTGGTCGGCGACTTCATGGCCTTCGGTGCGCAGATCGCGCGCGCAGATCTGGATCAGCGTGCGCGTGGCCTGGATCTCGACCGGATTCGTGACCATGGGCACGAGGATGCGGATCGGACCGTAGGCCGACGCGCGCAGGATCGCGCGCATCTGCGTCGCGAACAGCGCCGGGCGGCGCATCGACAGGCGCACGCCGCGCATGCCGAGCGCGGGGTTGGGTTCGGTCGTCAGCGCGAGTCCGGTCGTGTCGGCCTTGTCGGCGCCGAGATCGAGCGTACGTATCGTCACGGGCAGGCCGCCCATGCCGAGCACGAGGTCGCGATAGGCCTGGAACTGCTCGTCCTCGTCGGGCAGGTGATGCCGCTGCAGGAACAGGAATTCGGTGCGATACAGGCCGATGCCGTCGGCGCCGTGCGCGCGCGCCTGCGCGACGTCGCCGGCAAGTTCCGCATTGGCGAACAGGCGGATCGTGCAGTCGTCGCGCGTGCGTGTCGGCGCCAGCGCGAGTTCCGCGAGGCGCTGGCCTTCGCGCTGCGAATCGCGCTGGTACTGGCGATAGCGCGCGAGATCCTGCGCGGTCGGATGCACGACGACCTGGCCGTGGTCGCCGTCGACGAGCAGCAGGTCGTCGTCCTGGACGGCCGCGAGCGCGTCGTGCGCGCCGACGATCATCGGCAGGCGCATGCTGCGCGCGAGGATCGCGCTGTGCGACAGCGCGCTCGATCCGGTGCAGACCGCGGCGAGCACGCCCTGCTCGGCGAGATGGGTCATTTCCGACGGCGCGATCTGGTCGCTGACGAGGATCGTGCCGACGCGCGCGGCGATCTGGCGTTCGGCCTGACTCGTTTCGCGCGCGAGCGCCGACTGCACGCGGCCGATGACATGGTCGATGTCCTCGCGGCGGCTGCGCAGGTAGGGATCGTCCATGGCCTCGAACACGGCGGCGAGGCGGTCGCGCTGCAGCTTCAGCGCGGCGCCGGCGCGATAGCGTCCGCGGCGCACGAGGTCGAACAGGCCGGTCAGCAGCTCCGGATCGTTCAGCAGCATGCTGTGCGCGTCGATGAATTCGCCGATCTCGCGCGCGAGCGCGCCGTGCAGCTTGTCGCGGATCGTGCGCAGTTCCGCCTGTGCAGTCTCGAGCGCGAGCTGCAGGCGCGCGGCCTCGGCTTCGATCTCGCCGGGCTCGAGCCGCGTGTCGTCGACGATGAATTGGCTGGGCTGCACGAGCCGCGCCCGTCCCAGGACCATGCCGCGCGAAGCGCCGATGCCGGAGAGGACGATGCGCATGCTCACGGGGTAAACGGATCCTTGTAGTGGGGTGGTCGTACCGGCCGGCGCGCGCCGATCGCAGGCGCCCTTGCGGCGCATCGCGAACCGCGCTGCCGTTGCCGCGTTGCCAGCCGCGCGATAGCGGCGAGGAACGCGGTAGTCGCTACTGGCCTTCGTCGAACTTGCGCTGGAACAGATCGACGACGGCGTCGAGCGCTGCAGTCTCGTCCGCACCTTCGGCGCGGATCGTGACCGGCGTACCGACGCCGGCCGCAAGCATCATCACCCCCATGATGCTCTTGGCGTTGATTTCGCGTCCGCGGCAACGCAGCCAGACCGAGGACGAATAGCTCTGCAGCAGTTGCACCAGCTTGGCCGACGCGCGCGCGTGCAGGCCGAGCTTGTTGCTGATGACGATGTCGCGTTCAGGCATGGTCGATACAGATTCCGCCGCGTCCGCCGCTGGCGGCGGTCTGCGCCAGCTGGTCGAGATCCTGATTCGGGTAGTTGAGCACGCGCAGCAACATCGGCAGGTTGAGCCCGCTCACGCAATGCGTGCGAAAACCGAGGCTCGACAGGCGTTGCGCAATGTTGCAGGGCGTCGAGCCGTACAGGTCGGACAGTACCAGCACGCCGTCGCCCTGGTCGAGGTGCCGCGCGCGCTGCGAGGCATCGCCGAGCGCGCGTTCCGGATCGGCGCAGGCACCGACTTCCATGACCTCGAGCGACAGCGGAAATTGCCCGAGCACATGATGCGCCGCGGACACGAGCGCGTCGCCCATGGCTTCATGCGTCAGCAGCAGCACGCCTACGCTCACGACCGGACCTCCGCGCGGCATTGGCCGGCAACGCAGCGGTCGGTAGCGGAAGCGGAACGGAAAATGGCCATCACGGTGCCTGCAGTGGGTCTGACATGGGGCGGCTTGCAAGAATATTGCCCGCCGGTGAGAAATGGGGACGGTTCACTCGAGTTCACGATGGAAGGTCAGCACCTGGTCGCGCGTGCCGCGGAAATGTTCCGCGAGGCGCTCGGCCAGATAGACCGACCGGTGCCGGCCGCCGCTGCAGCCGATGCAGATCGTCACGTAGGAGCGGTTGTCGGCCTCGAAGCGCGGCAGCCACTCGTCGAGGAAACCGGTCAACTGGTCGAGGAAGCGCCGGACTTCGGGTTTCTCCTGAAGCCACTCGCGGATCGCCGCGTCCTTGCCCGACAGCGGCCGCAGCGTAGGATCCCAATGCGGGTTCGGCAGTACGCGCGCATCGAACACGAAATCGGCGTCCGTCGGCAAACCCCGACGATAGGCGAACGATTCGAACAACAGCGACAGCTCGCCGCTGCTCATGCCGAGCTCGGTGGCGATGAGCCGGCGCAATTGGTGGACGTTGAGCTCGCTGGAGTCGACGACCCGGTCGGCGATCGCCGCAACCGGGCGCAGCAGTTTGCGTTCGAGCGCGATCGCGTCGTGCAGCGGCAGTCCGTCGGCCGACAGCGGGTGACGCCGGCGCGTGTCGGAAAAACGCTTGGACAGCACGTCGTCGCGGCTGTCGAGAAAGATCAACTGGTAATCGACGCCGACGCGGGCGAGCTCGGCGAGCACCTGCGGCAGCTGGTTCAGGTCTTCGCTGCGATTGCGCACGTCGACGCCGACCGCGATGCGGCGATGGCCGCCGAGGCTGACGGCCGACACCAGCGACGGCATCAGCGCCGCCGGCAGGTTGTCGACGCAGTAGAAGTCGAAGTCCTCGAGCGTGCGCAGCGCCACCGTCTTGCCGGCGCCGGACAGGCCCGACAGCACGACGAGACGCGTCGTCTCCGCGGCGTTGCCGCCGGTATCGGCGGGTTGTGCGTTCACCATGGCGCCTGACGCTGCAACTGGTGGGCCTGGCGGTCGATGAAGGTCTGCGCCGGGTCGATGCCCTTGCTCTTGAGCATGTGGCTGCGCACGGCGGCTTCGACGAGCACGGCGAGGTTGCGGCCCGGCGCGACCGGAATCGCGATCTGCGGAATGCGCGTGTCGAGGATGTCGCGATAGCCGACGTCGCCGGTCAGACGCTTCATGCCGTCGACGTCGTCGAGCGGATTCAGCGGACGCAGGTGTACGACGAGGCGCAGGTATTTCGACGGCTTGACCGCCGTGTGGCCGAACATCTCGCGCACGTTGAGCACGCCGAGACCGCGCACTTCGAGCAGGTCCTGCAGCAGTTCCGGACAATGGCCGTCGATGACGTCGGGTGCGATCTGCGTGAACTCCGGCGCGTCGTCGGCGACGAGGCGATGGCCGCGCGTCAGCAGTTCGAGCGCGAGCTCGCTCTTGCCCGAACCGGATTCGCCGGTGATCAGCACGCCGATCGAATAGACCTCCATGAACACGCCGTGCAGCGTCTCGCGGCGCGCGAGCAGCCGCGCGAGGTGGTACTGCAGGAAGGTCAGGATCTCGTGGCCGCGCTTGGGACTCGACCACAGCGGCGTGTTCGACTCGTCGGCGGCTTCGCGCAGATCGCTCGGCACGGGCTGATCCTTCGTCACGATCAGCGCGGTCGGCCGGTAGTTGATGATCTTCTGGACCGTTTCCCAGCGCTGGCGCGAATCGAGGCTGTCTAGATAGTTGAGTTCCTCGGTACCGATGATCTGCACCTTGTTCGGGTAGATCACGTTGAGGTAGCCGACCATCGACGGGCGTCGCGCGTGATGGTCGCCCGGATCGAGCGTGCGGCCGTTGCCCTGGGTGCCGGCGGTCCAGCGCAGCGAAAGCCGATCGGTGAGGCTGTCGAACAGCTGGCGGGCGGTCAGTCGATCCATGGCGGCGGTCAGGCGGGCTGGCCCCATTCTGCCAGCTCGGCGTACAGCGCGCTGGCGTGCTGCGCGGCGCGCAGGCGGGCGAGGGTCCGCGGCTCGGACGCGCGCGTCGCGATGTCGGCGAGCAGCGAAAGATGTTCGGTCGTGAAATGGCTCGGTGTGACGATCGCCGCAAACAGATCGACCGGGTCGCCGTCGGCTGCGCCGAATACGACCGGCTGGGCGAGACGCACGAACGCGGCGCGGGGTTGTTCGAGCACGCTGCTGCGGCCGTGCGGCAGCGCGAAACCGTGTCCCAGCGCGGTGGAGCCGACGCCCTCGCGCTCGGTCAGCGCTTCGAGCACGGCAAGCGCCTGATCCGGCGGCGCCAGCAGCTGCGCCAGCGCTTCGAGCACCGCGCCGCGCGATCGGACGCGCAGGCCGGCGACGACGCTGTCAGGAGTCAGGAGATCGCAGAAGCGCATGCCGCCGGGCGGGTAGTCGCGAAAGGGGCGGATGATAGCGCGGGTTTTGCCGCAGTGCGGAAGAAATTCGTCGGGAGGCGGCGGGAGTGGCGCGGGAGGCGGGAGACCGGGCAGGGCGAGGGAAGGCGGGACGCCGGCCGGGCCGGCGTCCCGGGTCGGATCAGGCGATGCGTTCAGCGGCGCGCAGCGCCTCGGTCTTGTGATGATCGGTCAGCTTTTCCTTGTGCTTCCTGATCTGTCCGTCGAGCTTGTCGGCGAGCGAATCGATCGCGGCATACATGTCGTCCGCCGTCGCTTCCGCGTGGATGATCTTGCCGGCTGCCGCATGCAGGGTCGCGTCCGCCTTGTGCACGAGCTTTTCCACGCTCAGCTGCACGCCGACGTCGTGGAGATGGTCGAAGTGGCGCAGGATGCGCTCGAACTTGCTTTCGACATAGCTGCGCAGGGCCGGCGTCACATCAACCTTGGGGCCGCTGACATTGATCTGCATGGTGTTTCTCCTTCCGGTAGAGCGCTCCTGACGCGGAACGCGGTCGGCACGAATTCGCGCTTCGTGCGAAAAGTATCGGTTAGCGTTGACCTGTTACTGCCATGAGGGTTCCCGGTGACGGCTTCAAGCCTCAGCTGAGGCGGCAGCGCTCGTTGGATGCGGCGATGTTCATCGCCTCGCGGTATTTCGCGACGGTGCGGCGCGCGACGTTGATGCCGCGGCGGTTGAGCTCCTCGGCGAGGCCCTGATCGGACAGCGGCTTGCCGGTCGGCTCGGCATCGATGAGCTTGCGGATCATCGCCTGGATCGCCGTGGCCGACGCGCTGCCGCCGTCGACGGTCGACACGCCGCTCGAGAAGAAATGCTTGAATTCGAACGTGCCGCGCGGCGTGTAGAGGAACTTGCGCGTCGTCACGCGCGATACGGTCGATTCGTGCATGCCGATTTCGTCGGCGACGTCTTTCAGCACGAGCGGTTTCATCGCCTCGGGACCGTAGTCGAGGAACGCGCTCTGCGCGCGAACGATGGCCTGCGCGACCTTGAGAATCGTGTCGGCGCGCGTCTTCAGGCTCTTGATCAGCCAACGCGCTTCCTGCAGCTGTCCGCGCAGGTACGACGCATCGTCGCGCTGCGCGCGTGCGATCAGCGATTCGTAGTGGCGGTTGATCGCCAGTTGCGGCTGGCAGCCCGGCGCGAGACTGACCTGCCACTGGCCGTGATGACGGAACGCATAGGCGTCGGGCGCGACGTATTCGGGCGCCGCGCTCGACACGCTCGAACCCGGCTTCGGATCGAGCGCGCGGATCAGCTGCACCGCCGCGTCGATCTGGTCGCTGCCGACCTTGAGGCTGCGGCTCAGACGCGCGCGATCGTTCTTGGCCAGCACTTCGAGATGGTCGGCGACGATGGCGCGCGCGACCACGATGCCGTCGACGTCGCCGTCGAATGCGTCGAGCTGCACGAGCAGGCATTCGCGCAGATTGCGGCTTGCTACGCCGAGCGGATCGAAGCGCTGTATGCGATGACGCACCGCTTCGATCTCGTCGGCATCGACATCATAGAGGCTGGCGAGCCCCTGCTGGATCGCTTCGGCCGGTTCGTGCAGATAGCCGTCGTCGTCGACGGCTTCGATGACCGCCACGGCGATCGCGCGGTCGCGCGGCGACATCGGCGTGAGGTTGAGCTGCCAGAGCAGATGGTCGCGCAGATCCTGCTGTTCCGGTTCCTGCGCCTCGAATTCGTCGTCCGACGAACTGTTGCTGCGCGAGGGCATGTCGAACGTCGAATCGAGCGCCTCGAAGCGATCTTCGTCGGCATCGCGCGATTCGGATTCGGTGCTCGCCGTCTCGCTGGTCGTGGTGTGCGTCTCGTATTCGGCGGGCGGCGCGTCGGCGCCGCTTGCGGCTTCGGCCGGTGCGGCTTCGGCGGGTTCGTCGGGCAGTTCCAGCAACGGATTGGATTCAAGCGCTTCGCGCAGCTCCATTTCCAGCTCGACACTGCTGAGCTGCAGCAGGCGGATGGCCTGTTGCAGTTGCGGCGTCAACGCCAGTTGCTGGTGCAGGCGGAGATTTAACGCAGGCTTCATCAGTAGTCCCGTAACTGAGCGTTTCGCAGGAATAACTCCGGCGGTGCGAAAGGCCCGTGACGCCATCCTAATGCGGAAAACGCCCGGCGGGAACCGCGGCGGACATGTCGTTGATCGACTTGCGCACGGCGGCGGATTGGGAGAGGATCTCGGAAATTCGGCGCGCATACGGGCGCATCGGCGCGGCACGGGAACCGCGCGTTAAACTTGTGTCAATGTTTACTTGTGATGCCGTGACTGCGCCGGCGTCTCACATGCGGAATTCTTTGCCGAGATAGACTTCGCGAACCTGTTCATTCGCGAGTATCGTCGCCGGAGCGCCCTTGGCGAGCACCTTGCCTTCGCTGAGGATGTACGCGCGATCGCAGATGCCGAGCGTCTCGCGCACGTTGTGATCGGTGATCAGCACGCCGATGCCGCGTTCCTTCAGATGGCGCACGATGCGCTGGATCTCGCCGACGGAAATCGGATCGACGCCCGCGAACGGTTCGTCGAGCAGCATGAAGCGCGGCTCGGCCGCGAGCGCGCGTGCGATCTCGACGCGCCGTCGCTCGCCGCCGGACAGGCTCGCGCCTTTCTGCTGCGCGATATGGCTGATCTGCAGTTCGTCGAGCAGTTTCTCGAGTTCGGCGGCGCGCGCGGAAGCGTCGAGTTCGGGCCGCAGTTCGAGAATCGCGAGAATGTTGTCGGCGACGCTGAGGCGGCGGAACACCGAGGCTTCCTGCGGCAGATAGCCCACGCCGAGGCGCGCGCGCGCGTGCATCGGCTGTGCGGTGATGTCGACGTCGTCGAGACGGATGCTGCCGGCGTCCGCGCCGACGAGACCGACGATCATGTAGAAGCAGGTGGTCTTGCCGGCGCCGTTCGGGCCGAGCAGGCCGACGACTTCGCCCTGGTCGACGCGGCAGGAAAAGTCGCGCACGACTTCGCGCTGCTTGTAGCGCTTCTTCAGCCCGGTCGCGCTCAGCATTACTTTTTCTTGTCCTTGTCCGCGGGCTTGCTCTCGGACTTGGCCTTGGGCTGCATCTTCATCGTGATGCCGCCGCCGGCGGCGCCTTCGCCGGTCAGTTCGCCGGTTTCGGTGTTGTAGACGATGCGTTCGCCGCGGAATTCGCCGCGGCCTTCCTGGATCACGACGGCGTTGCCGGTGAGCACGGCCGTGGCCTTTTCGGTGTCGTAGTCGATGTTCGCCGCGGTCGCGCGCATCAGGCCGCCGCTGTCGAGCTGCTGCTGCAGACGTGCCGGCTTGCCTTCGAGCACGACGCGGTTGATCTCGTCGTCATCGCTCTGATAGACCGTGCCCTTGTCCGACTCGCCCTTCATCGTGCCGCGCGTGAGCTTGACGGCACCGGTCAGCACGGTCAGGTGCTTGTTCTGGTTCGTCGCAAAATGATTCGCGGCGACTTCGAGCGGCTGTTCGCGGTCGGACTTCAGCGCCTGTGCGGCCGGTACCGCCAGCACGAACGATGCGACAAGGCTAAGGCTTGCGCTTGCGCGCGAACGAAGCGTGGACATCGGCGAGCAACTCCAGTTGGTGCGTGTTGAGGTCGGCCTTCATGCCGGTGCCGCGCAGTATAGAGCCCGGTTGCGTAATCGTCGCGGCGGCGGCGGTCTGCAGGCGGTTTTCCTTCGGAAACGCGTCGACGTCGCGCGTTTCGACGCGCGCCGCGCCGGCTTCCGCGGTCGCCTCGCGCTGCATCTCCACGGCGCCGGCCAGCAGCATGTGCGTGCCGTCCTTGTTGACGAACGCCGACTGCGACTTGCCTTTCCACGGCGCGCCCTTGTCGGCGGCGATCACGAAGTTCGGCGCGTCGACCCAGAGCGAGCCGTCGTCGTTGCGCCGCGCGAGCGCCGGCGCCGTCACCGTGAAGCTCAGCTTGCCGGCCTCGTCGAGCGCGTTGAGTTCGAAGTCGGCGAGCGTGTAGTTCGAGCGCGGCGGACCGACGAAGGCAGGTTCGCTGTCGGGCGTGCGGAACAGCCAGAACGCCGCCCACGTCACCGCGGCGGCCAGCGCGAGCGCGACGATCACGTTGAGACGGCGCTCGACCATCAGAGCCAGTGCGCCAGTTCGGCGTCGGCCAGCCCGCGCGCGGCGAGCAGCAGGTCGCAGACTTCGCGCACCGCGCCTTCGCCGCCGCCGCGCCGCGTACGCCAGTGCGCGCGGTCGGCCACGGCAGGCACGGCGTTGGCCGGTGCGATCGCGAGACCGCAGCGCAGCATCGCACGCAGATCGGGCACGTCGTCGCCGGTGTAGCAGACCTGCTGCAGCGACAGCTGCAGCGCGTCGCAGAGCTGCGTGAGGCAGGCCAGCTTGTCCTTCTGTCCCTGGTAGACATGGGCGACGCCGAGCTCGGCCATGCGTTCGGTGACGAGGTGGCTCATGCGTGCGGTGATCACGCCGACTTCGATGCCGTTGGCGAGCAGGCGCTTGAGACCGAGCCCGTCATGCACATGAAAGGCCTTGAGCTCGCGCCGATCCTCGGAATACCAGAGACGGCCGTCGGTCAGCACGCCGTCGACGTCGAAGACGGCAAGTCGCACGCCGGCGGCGCGCTCACGGAGTTCGGCGGACAACGGATCGCTCATGCGTCTCGGGCAGGTCGGGAAATGAAAGGACCGGCAGCCGCAGGGCGCCGGTCCGGGGATGCTGCGTCATCGGCGGGCCGGCCGTCCATGCCGGCCGGACCCGAGGTCGGTTCGCGTTCAGACGACGCGCGCGCGCAGCAGGTCGTGGATGTTCAGTGCGCCGACGAGTTTCTTGCGTTCGTCGACGACGAGCAGCGCATGGATGGTGAAGTCTTCCATGAGTCGCGCGGCCTCGATCGCAAGCTTGTCCGGCGTGATCGTCTTGGCCTTCGTCGTCATCAGCCGCGCGAGCGGCGTCGTGCGCAGGTCGATCGCGTCGTCGTCGAGCGCGCGGCGCAGGTCGCCGTCGGTGAAGACGCCGAGCAGCGTGTCGTCGGCGTCGACGACCGCGGTCATTCCGAGGCCCTTGCGCGACATCTCGACGAGCGCCTCGGACAGGCTCGAATCGACGCCGACCTTCGGAATCTTGTCGCCGGTATGCATGACGTCGCTGATGTGCAGCAGCAGGCGGCGGCCGAGCGAGCCAGCCGGATGCGAGCGGGCGAAGTCGTCGGCGGTGAAGCCGCGCGCTTCGAGCAGCGCGACGGCGAGCGCGTCGCCCATGACGAGCGCGGCCGTCGTGCTCGCGGTGGGAGCGAGGCCGAGCGGGCAGGCTTCGGCCGGTACGCTGACATCGAGGTGGACGTCGGCGAGGCGGGCCAGCGACGAACCGTCATTGCCGCTCATCGCGATCAGCGGAATGCCCTGGCGCCGGATCAGCGGCAGGATCGTCAGCAGTTCGTCGGTTTCGCCCGAATTCGACAGGGCGAGCACGACGTCCTTCTGCGTGATCATGCCGAGGTCGCCGTGGCTGGCTTCGCCGGGATGGACGAAGAATGCCGGCGTACCCGTGGAGGCCAGCGTCGCCGCGATCTTGCGTGCGATGTGGCCCGACTTGCCCATGCCGGAGACGACGACGCGTCCGGTGCAGTCGAACATGAGCTGGCAGGCGCGCAGGAAGTTTTCGTCGATGCGGGATTTCAGCAGGTCGATCGCCCGGGCTTCGGTTTCGACGACCTGCAGCGCGCTTTGCACCACGGATCCAGGGTTCAACGGCGTATGGTTGGTCGCGGCGGAGATCAGCGGCAGGATCTGTGCATTCATGAGCAAGGCTGGGTGGAGCAGGGAAACAGGGCGCTCGAAGGCAACGTTTTGGCGCCAGCGGATTTTCGGTAACATGCGCGTCCCCATAGTGTAGCCGGTTAGTCGTCCCCGTCGCAGGGACGGCCCAAACCCGCATTTCGTCGCGGCGAGCTGCCGCTGCCCTGAATCCGCCACGGATCCCGCCCGATATGGACAGCCAGACCATCAAGAATCTGATCGAGCAAGGGTTGCCCGGTGCGGCGGCCGAGGTCAGCGGTGCCGACGGTGTGCATTTCGAGGCCGTCGTCACGGCCGACGCGTTCCGCGGCAAGCTGCCGCTGGCGCGCCACCGCATGGTGTACGCGACGCTCGGTGACCTGATGGGTGGCGCCATCCATGCGCTGGCTCTCAAGACCGTGACCCCTGAAGAGGCGGGCAAGCCGTAACTGCGATTCACCTGTCGATCTCGACGGCGGCGGGCCCCGCATCCCCCAAGGCCGGCGACCGTCAGACGCAGTCTGCCTCCCGCGATGTCGATTTCCCGTTTACCGAGTGAGAGATGGCCAAGATCGTAATTTCCGGCGGTGAGCCGCTGCAGGGCGACGTGTGGATTTCCGGCGCCAAGAACGCGGTACTGCCGATTCTGGCCGCGACCTTGCTCGCGGATGGTCCGGTCAGCATCGGCAATGTGCCGCATCTGCACGACGTCACCACGACGATGGAACTGCTCGGCCAGATGGGCGTGCAACTGGTGCTCGACGAGCGCATGAAGATTCACGTCGACCCGCGTTCCATCAAGAGCTGCTCGGCGCCCTACGACCTCGTCAAGACGATGCGCGCGTCGATCCTCGTGCTCGGCCCGCTCGTCGCGCGCTACGGCGAAGCGGAAGTGTCGCTGCCCGGCGGCTGCGCGATCGGTTCGCGTCCGGTCGATCTCCACATCAAGGGGCTGCAGGCGCTCGGCGCGGACGTCACCGTCGAGAACGGCTACATCCGTGCGAAGGCCAAGCGCCTCAAGGGCGCTCGCATCAACATGGACATCGTCACCGTCACCGGTACCGAGAACATCATGATGGCGGCGGCGCTGGCCGAAGGCCGCACGATCATCGAGAACGCGGCGCAGGAACCCGAAGTCGTCGATCTTGCCAACTGCCTCAACGCGATGGGTGCGAACGTGCAGGGCGCCGGCACGGCGACGCTCGTGATCGAAGGCGTCGAACGGCTCAACGGCACCGACTACGACGTGCTGCCGGACCGCATCGAAACCGGCACCTTCCTCGTTGCGGGGGCGATCACCGGCGGCCGCGTGCTCGCCAAGAAGGCCAAGCCCAAGACGCTCGATGCCGTGCTCGCGAAGCTCGAGGACGCCGGCGCGCACATCAACACCGGCGACGACTGGATCGAGCTCGACATGCGCGGCAACCGGCCGAAGGCGGTCAACATCACGACCGCGCCGTATCCTGCATTTCCGACCGACATGCAGGCGCAGTTCACGGCGCTGAACTGCGTCGCCGAAGGGGTCGGCATCATCACCGAGACGGTGTTCGAGAACCGCTTCATGCATGCGCACGAGCTGCAGCGGCTCGGCGCCGACATCCGCCTCGAGGGCAACACGGCGATCATCAAGGGCGTCGGCAAGATGACCGGTGCGCCGATCATGGCGACCGACCTGCGCGCGTCGGCGTGTCTGGTGCTTGCGGGGCTCGTCGCCGAAGGCGATACGACGGTCGACCGCGTCTATCACATCGACCGCGGTTACGAGTGCATCGAGGAAAAGCTCGGCGCGCTCGGCGCGCGCATTCGCCGGCTGCCGTCGTAGGAAAGCAGGCCGTGCGGGAACGCGATCAGCGCACGGCCTTCAGTTCCATGACGATGTTGTTGCCGTCCTTCTGCACCTGCTCGACCTGCAGCGGCGCGAGCAACTGCGGCGCGTACCAGGAACTGCCTTTGCCCGGCTTGTCGGTACGCTCCAGTCGCGTCGCGGCGAACTGACCGGCCGGCAGCGTGATGGTCTTGCTTTCGCGGCGTTCGAAGCGCTGCCGTTCGATGGCCTCCTTGCTGGCGACCGCGAATTCGGGAGCCGTCGACCGCTGCGCGCGGCCCAGTGCGAGCACGACGACATGGCGGTCGATGGTCTGCGGCTGCAGCGCGTAGCGGAACAGTTCGTCCTTGTCGGTCACGCGCGCTTCGTTCGCAGGCCAGTCGAATTCGATGCGGCGCTGCTTGGATTTCAGCGTGGCATCCTGGCGGTAGCGATAGTCGACACTCTGCAGCCCGCTGCCTTCCAGCACGGCGAAACGCGATTCCTCGCGCACGTCCAGGCCGAGCAGCTTCGCCATGCCGGCGGTTCCGCGCGTTTCGGTCACCAGTGTCCAGTGGCTCGCATCCGTCTGGCTCAGCGTCATCGTCGCCTCGCCGATCATCTTGCCGCCGCGTTTCACGTCATAGGTCGCAACGAACGGTTTCAAGGGCAGCATCTGTGTCGCATCGCTGCGCTCGGGCGCGGGTTCGGCGAGAGCGAGCGCGGGCAGGACGCAGAAGGCGAGCAGGGCGCGGACACGCATGGGAAAGCTCCGGAAAGGGACGGCGCAGTGTCGTCGCGCCGGGCTGAACGCGCCCCGGCTCAGACCCGCAGTGCTTCGGACAGCGGGGTGCCGTCGAAGTGCACGATGTTGCCGCGCAACTGTGCACGCCCCTCGGCGATCCAGTGCACGCAGCGGCACAGCAGCGCGTGCTCGCGCGGAAGCAGTCGCGCGGCGAGCTGTTCGGCGTCGTCGCCGGGAAGGACGGCCAGCTCGCTGCAGGCCAGTACCGGCCCACCGTCGAGTTCGGCGGTCACGAAATGCACGCTCGCGCCGTGCAGCGCGTCGCCGGCTTCGAGCGCGCGGCGGTGGGTCTGCAGACCCGGGTATTTCGGCAGCAGCGAAGGATGGATGTTGATGATGCGGCCGGCCCAGGGCGCGAGAACGGCCGCGTCGAGCACGCGCATGAAGCCCGCCAGCACGATCAGGTCGGGGGCGTGGTCGGCGATGCGGCGAAACAGCTCGGCGTCGTAGCGCGCACGATCCGGCATGCCGGCCGGGTCGAGCGCGAGCGTCGCGATACCCGCTGCCTCGGCATGGCGCAGGCCTTCGGCCGTCGCCCTGTTGCTCGCGACGAGAACGATCTCGATCGGCAACGCGCCCTCGTGCTGTGCGGCGATCAGGGCCTGCAGATTCGATCCGCGGCCCGAGATCAGTACCGCGACGCGCAGCGGCGCGGGCATCAGCGGATCAGCACGCGGTCTTCGCCGGGCGAGGCGACGATTTCGCCGATCTGCCAGGCGTGCAGGTTCAGCTGCTGCAGCGCCGCGAGCGTCGCCGCGACATCGTCGCGGCCGACGATCACGGTGTAGCCGATGCCGCAGTTGAACGTGCGCCACATTTCCTCGCGCGCGACGTTGCCTTCGCGCTGCAGCCAGTCGAACAGTGCCGGCAGCGTCCATGCACTGCTGTCGAGCGCGATGCCGAGCGCGTCGGGCACGACGCGGATGATGTTTTCCTTGAGGCCGCCGCCGGTGATGTGCGCCATGCCCTTGATCGGCTGCGCGGCGAGGAGCTGCAGGATCGGCTTGACGTAGATCGTCGTCGGCGCCATCAGCGCGTCGGCGAGCGAAACGCCGCCGAGGTCGAGATCGAACGGGCTGCCGGCGCGCGCGACGATGCGGCGGACCAGCGAATAGCCGTTGGAGTGCGCACCGCTCGAGGCGATGCCGATGATCGCGTCGCCGGCCTGCAGGCGGCTGCCGTCGACGAGCTTCGATTTTTCGACCGCGCCGACGCAGAAGCCGGCGAGGTCGTATTCGCCGGGGCCGTACATGTCGGGCATTTCCGCGGTCTCGCCGCCGATCAGCGCGCAGCCGGCGAGTTCGCAGCCGCGGGCGATGCCGCCGACGACGGCGACCGTCGTGTCGACATCGAGCTTGCCGGTCGCGAAATAGTCGAGGAAGAACAGCGACTCGGCGCCCTGGACCAGCACGTCGTTGACGCACATGCCGACGAGGTCGATGCCGATCGTGTCGTGACGGTTCAGCGTCTGCGCGAGTTTGAGCTTGGTGCCGACGCCGTCGGTGCCCGAGACCAGCACGGGTTCCTTGTAGCGCCCGGCCAGTTCGAACAGCGCGCCGAACCCGCCGAGTCCGGCCATGACTTCCTTGCGGAACGTGCGGGCGACGAGCGGCTTGATGCGTTCGACGACTTCGTTGCCGGCATCGATGTCGACCCCGGCGTCGCGGTAGGTCAGGGCGGTCTTCGGATCGGACATGGGCTCGGCGCGACGCAAAAAAGGGGCGCAATCATAACAGTCGCAGGCGGCCCACGCCGGAGAGTCCGCATGGACGCCGCGACGGGCTTTGGGCAGACTTGGGCCGATTCCGACCGCCGACCAGGGAATGTCCGTGCGTTACGCCCGCTTGTTCGCCTTGTTGTTCATCGTCGCGAGTCTGTCGTCCTTCGGCGTTCCGGCCCGGGCGCAGTCGGCGTCGGCCAGCCTGTACGCCGGCGAGGTTCCGGTAGCCGACCAGTCCGACGAACAGCGCGCGATTGCGCTGAAAAGCGCGCTCGCGCAGGTCGTCGTCAAGCTGACCGGCGACCGCAACGCGGTCAACGGCGAGGCCGTCGCAAAGCTGATCGAGTCGGCCGACCGCTATGTGCAGCAGTACACCTACCGGCAGGACGTCGCGAACGTCGACGGCCAGCCGGTGTTGCGCCTGAGCCTCGTCGCGAGCTTCGACCGGGGCGCTCTCGACCGCGTGCTGCGCGATCGCGGACTGCGCGTCTGGACGCCGGCCGCGCGCGCGCCGGTCGTGACCTGGATCGCCGTCGACGACGGCAACGGGCCGCGGCTGATCGACGGCGCCGATCCGGCCGGTCGCGCGATGCAGCTCGTCGCCGAACAGCGCGGCGCCACGCTCGTCTGGCCTCGCATCGAGTCGCCCGACCAGGCTCAGACCACCGCGCAGATCGTCTGGGAAGGTGACGTCATGACCCTGAGCGCGGACGCCGCGCGCTATCAGACCGACACGGTTCTCATCGGCCAGCTGCGCCGCGTCGGCGATGCCTGGTCGGCCCGCTGGACGCTCGCGCTCGGCGGGCAGGCGCAGCCGGTCTGGGAGTCGCGCGACGCCGATCTCGCGACGGCGCTGTCGGCCGGTGCCGACGGCGCGGTCGACCGCACGCGCGGACGCAGCGCCGCCATCACCGAGGAACGCCGCATCACGACGGCGCGGGTCTGGGTCAGCGGTCTGCAGTCGGCGCAGGACTATGCCCGTCTGTTCGAGACGCTCGGCGGCAATGATCTCGTCCGCGAATTCCAGCCCGAGCAGGCGCGCGGCGACGGACTTCTGGTCAAGCTCACGCTGAATCTCGCGCTCGATCGCTGGCTTGCCTATCTGCCGCCGGAGGGCGTCCTGCGCGTCGTCAACACCGCACCGCCGATCGACGGCGTGGAGGCGACGCTGGCGCTGAACCCCTGACGCATGCGCCACATACCGAACCTGCTGACGGTACTGCGCATGCTGCTCACGGTGCCGTTGGCATGGCTGCTGCGTGACGGGCGATTCGACACCGCGCTGATCGTCGCGCTTGTCGCCGGCTTTTCCGATGCGCTGGACGGATTCCTCGCGAAGCGTTTCTCGTGGCAGAGCCGCCTCGGCGGACTGCTCGATCCAGTGGCCGACAAGCTGCTGCTGATCGCCTGCTTCGTCGGTCTCGCGGAGGTCGGTGCATTGCCGGTCTGGCTCGCCGCCGTCGTCATCGGCCGCGATGTCGTCATCGTTTCGGGCGCAGTCGCGTACCACAATCTGGTCGGGCCGCTGACCGCGGAGCCCAGCCTGCTCAGCAAGCTGACGACGACGCTGCAGATCGTCCTCGTGCTCGCAACGCTGCTGCATCTGTCGCGATTCGCCGAGTGGCCGACCTGGTTCAACCTCGCGCTGCTGTCGGCCGTCACGTTCACGACGCTGGCCAGCGGTATCGATTACGTGGTGCGCTGGTCGTTCAAGGCCTGGCGCGAAACGCATCCTCAACGGAGTGATCCGCAATGACGACGACCGAACGCTGGCAGTGGCTGGTGCTGTTGCTGGTCGGCGGCGGCCTGATCTATCTGCTCGCGCCGGCGCTGACGCCGTTCGCGATCGCCGCACTGTTCGCCTATCTGTGGGATCCGGTCGTCGACCGGCTCGAACGGCTCGGGCTCTCGCGCAACCTGTCGGTCGGCATCGTGTTCCTGTTGATCGGCTTCGCGGTCGTCGCGATCGTGCTGCTCGTGATTCCGTTCACCGAGCGGCAGATCGTGAAGTTCCTCGATCAGCTGCCGCGCTGGCTCGCCTGGATCCAGGCCGAAGCGCAGCCGCAGCTCGAACAGCGCTTCGGCGTGACGCTCGATTTCGCCGATCCGAACAAGCTCATCGAGATGTTGAAGGGGCACTGGCGCGAAGCCGGCGGCATCGCGACGCGCGTGCTCGCGAAAGTGTCGTCCTCGGGCCTCACGGTGCTCGGCTGGATCGCGCAGCTCGTCCTGATTCCGGTCGTCACGTTCTATCTGCTGCGCGACTGGGATCTCCTCGTCACGCGTGTCAACGAACTGCTGCCGCGTCAGATCGAGCCGACGATCAGCCGGCTCGCGCGCGAATCCGACGAAGTGCTCGGTGCGTTCCTGCGCGGCCAGCTCAGCGTGATGCTGTCGCTCGGCACGCTGTACGCCGTCGGACTCTGGCTCGTCGGCATCGATGTGGGTCCGCTGATCGGCATGATCGCGGGACTCATCAGCTTCGTGCCTTACCTCGGCGCAATCGTCGGCCTCGGCATGGCGTTGATCGCGGCGGTCGTGCAGTACCAGGACTGGGCGCACGTGTTCATGGTGCTCGCCGTGTTCGGCGTCGGCCAGACCATCGAAGGCTATGTGCTCGTGCCCAAGCTCGTCGGCGACAAGATCGGCCTGCACCCGGTTGCGGTCATCTTCGCGGTGCTGGCCGGCGGCGAACTGTTCGGCTTTCTCGGCGTACTGCTCGCGCTGCCCGCCGCCGCCGTCGTGATGGTGCTGCTGCGCTACGTGCATGAACGCTACACCGCGAGCCACTTGTATCAGCCGGCGGAGCCGGTGCCTGACGCCGCCGCGTCGCCGGTCGTCGTCGTGTCGCACGGCAGCGTCGTCGCGGCGAGCGAACTCGCGCCGGTCGAGCCGCCGCTCGCCGTCGCTGCGTCTGCGATTGACAGCGGCAAGCCCCCGGCAGGCTGACGTGCAGCAATTGCCCTTGGGCTGGCGCTGGCCCGCGCAGCAGCGATTCGAAACGTTTTTCACGGGCGCCAATGCGGCGGCCGTCGACCTGCTGCAGCGCATCGCGGCGGGAACCGAGTCCGCCTGGGTGTTTCTGCACGGCCCCGAAGGCAGCGGCCGCACGCATCTGCTGATGGCTGCGTGCCAGGCTGCGAGCGCCGCGGGGTTCAGCGCGCAATACCTGCCGCTCGCGGCGCTCGCGAGCGCGCAGGACGACGCGATCCGCGGCTTCGGCGGCAGCGATCTGCTCGTACTCGATGATGTCGACGCGATCGCCGGCATCGGCGCCGCCGAGCACGCGCTGTTCGATCTCTACAACCGCTGCCGCGCCGAAGGCAGCTGTCTCGTGTTCGTCGCATCGGCTCCGCCGGCGCAGATCGGCATCGCGTTGCCCGATCTCGTGTCGCGCCTGTCGAGCTGCACGCAGGCCGCGCTGCGTCCTCTGGACGATGCGCAGCGCCGCGAGGTGCTGCGCGAGCGTGCCGAGACGCGCGGCATCGCGCTCGACGAGGCGGTGCTCGATTTCCTGTTCACGCACTACGCGCGAGATCTCGGCAGTCTCGGCGCGCTGCTCGACCAGGTCGACCGCGCATCGCTCGCGGCCAAGCGTCGCGTGACCGTGCCGTTCCTGCGCCAGTTGCTGCGCGGGCAGAGGGCGGGAACGGGCGGCGAAGAGTGAGGACCGCTGCGGCATCCCTGCCGAGGAGCATCCCTGCGATGCGATCCCTGCTGCGCACATCCGCTCCCGCCTGACCGGCCGGCAGCGCCGCATCCGGCGACGCTGCCGCTAGGCGGATCAGCCGCCGGAACCGTTGGCGGCCGGCTTGGCCTTGACGCTGCCGCCTTCGACGAGAATCAGCTCGCGGTTTGCCGCGACGGTCTTTTCGCCGATGCCTTTGACCTTTGCGAGATCGTCGACGGACTTGAACGCGCCGTTCTTCTCGCGATACGCGACGATCGCCTCGGCCTTGCTCTGGCCTACGCCCTTGAGATTCGACGCGATCGTGCCGGCATCGGCCGTGTTGACGTTGACCGGCTGCGCGGCGAATGCCGGGAAGCAGAAGGCGAGCGAGAGGGCGAGGGCCTGGATGAAACGGTTCATGGGAATGCTCCTGTTGGGTGGTGGATGAGTCGTGCCGGAGTGGCCTCGACAGGTGTCACGATAGGCAGTCGCCGCTTCCGCTTCGTCGGTGGATTGCCGCGCAAAACCCTGCGCAACCGCCGTCGCGGCTGCTCGGAAAAATCGCAGCCGGGCGTAGTCCGCGCGGAAATGCGCAGGCGCGACAACTCGTTGCGGAGCTGCCGCCGGGGTAACATCCGCGCTTTGTTGCCGCTCTCCGGGAAACCCGATGAACACCGAACAATTGCGCGCCTTCGTGGCGGCCAAATGGGACGACGAGATCGTCCCGCGCCTCGTCGACTACATCCGCATTCCGAACAAGTCGCCGATGTTCGACGCCGACTGGGCGGCGCATGGCTATATGGACCAGGCCGTCGACCTGATGGCCGGCTGGGCGCGCCAGCAGCCGATCGCGGGCATGCAGGTGGACGTCGTGCGCCTGCCGGGACGCACGCCGCTGATCTTCATCGACATCCCCGGCAGCAACGACGACTGCGTCGTGCTCTACGGCCATCTCGACAAGCAGCCGGAGATGACCGGCTGGGCCGACGACCTCGGCCCGTGGAAGCCGGTCATCAAGGGCGACAAGCTCTACGGCCGCGGCGGCGCGGACGACGGCTATGCGATCTTCGGCTCGCTTGCGGCGATCCTCGCGCTGCAGGAGCAGGGCATCCCGCACGCGCGCTGCGTCGTGATGATCGAAGCCTGCGAGGAGTCCGGAAGCTACGATCTGCCGTTCTACGTCGATCATCTCGCCGATCGCATCGGCAAGCCTTCGCTCGTGGTCTGCCTCGATTCGGGCTGCGGCAACTACGACCAGCTCTGGCTGACGACGAGCCTGCGCGGCCTGACCGGCGGCAACCTGACGGTCAAGGTGCTCGAGGAAGGCGTGCACTCCGGCGATGCTTCCGGCGTCGTCGCGTCGAGCTTCCGCATCCTGCGCCAGCTGCTCGACCGGCTCGAGGACGAAACCACCGGCAAGGTCCGCGCGCCGGAACTGTTCGTCGAAATTCCGGCGCAGCGCATCGAGCAGGCGAAGCGCTCGGCGCAGGTGCTCGGCGATGCGGTGTTTTCCAAGTTTCCCTTCGTGGACGGCATGCGTCCGATGAACGACGACCTCGCCGAGCTCGTGCTCAATCGTACCTGGCGTCCGGCCCTGTCGGTGACCGGCATCGGCGGCATGCCGCCGCTCGATTCCGCGGGCAACGTGCTGCGTCCGTTCACGGCGGTGAAGCTGAGCCTGCGCCTGCCGCCGACGCGCGACGGCGCGAGTGCCGGCGAATTCCTGAAAACGCTGCTGGAGCGCGATCCGCCTTACGGCTGCGAAGTCACGTTCGATCTCGAGAAGGCATCGACCGGCTGGAACGCGCCGCAGTTGTCGGAGTGGCTCGAAAAATCCGTCGCCGATGCGTCGGTCGCGTTCTTCGGCCCCGAACCGGCCTACATGGGCGAGGGCGGCACGATTCCGTTCATGGGCATGCTCGGCGAGAAGTTTCCGGGCGCGCAGTTCCTGATCACGGGCGTGCTCGGACCGCATTCGAACGCCCATGGCCCGAACGAATTCCTGCACATCCCGACCGGCAAGCGCGTGACCATGTGCGTCGCGAAGGTCATGGCCGACCACTTCGTCGCGAGCCAGGCCGGCCTGACCATGGGCGTGGCCGCGAGCGCGGCGCACACGCATCACGGCGACCACGGCTGCTGCTGATGCGCGGACTTCGCTGCTCCGCCTGCGGAGCCCGGCCGTGACCGGGCCGGCTTCGTCGGCACCTGCGGCCGGCGAGCGGCGCTGGCCGCGGCGGCTCGTCATCGGCATCGCCGCGGCGGCGCTGCTGGCATTCGCGGTGTCCTCGCTGTTCGCCGACGGCGGCGCGCACACGATCGACAGGCAGCTCATGCTGCTGCTGCGCGATGCGAGCGCGAAGGATCCGATCGGGCCGAACTGGTTCGAGGACGTGATGCGCGACATGACCGGCCTCGGCGGCATCGGCGTCGTCGTCGGCGCGAGCCTGCTGCTGGCCGGCTATCTCTGGCTGCAGCAGCGCCGGCGCGATGTCGCGATCCTCGCCTTCAGCGTCGCCGGCGCGCAGGTCGTCAGCGCAGTGGCGAAGCTGCTCGTTTCGCGGCCGCGGCCCGATCTCGTGTCGCACGAGGCGGAAATCTACAGCGCGAGTTTCCCGAGCGGCCACACGCTGATGGCGACGGTCGCCTGGGTCACGTTCGCGATGCTGCTCGCCGCGGATTTCGAAAGCCGGCGCGTGCGCGACTATCTGCTGCTCGTGGCCTGGATCGTCGCCGCGGCGGTCGGTTGCAGCCGCATCTATCTCGGCGTGCACTGGCCCAGCGACGTGCTCGCCGGCTGGGCGGTCGGTGCGTTGTGGATGGTGCTGCTGTCGCGTTTCGTGCCGCGGCTGCGCGGGCGCTGAGCGGCGACGCCGGCGCGCCGCCGGCATCGCGCGTCAGTAGCTTGTCAGCGCTTGACGCCGGCGCGCCACGCGTAGACCGCGGCTTGCGTGCGGTCCTGCAGTTCGAGCTTCGCGAGTACGTTGCTGACGTGGGTCTTCACGGTCTTCTCGCCGATGCCCATGCGCGTGGCGATGATCTGGTTCGAGAGGCCGTCGGCCATGAGTTCGAGCACTTCGCGTTCGCGCAGGCTCAGGCGGTCGAGTGCGCTCGGCGTCGGATCCGGCGCGGGCGCGCGCACGGCCTGGACCAGACGCGTCGCGATGCGCGGATGCAGGATCGACTCCCCGCGCGCGGTGCGCCGCACGGCATCGGCCAGCGAGTCCGCATCGGTGTCCTTGAGCAGATACGACAGGGCGCCGGCCTGTACGGCGTGCACGATCTGCGCGTCGTCCTCGTAGCTCGTCAGGATCAGCACCTGCGTGGCCGGGCAGGAGGTGCGGATCAGCCGCGTGGCCTCGACGCCGCCGCCCGGCATGACGAGGTCGATCAGCGCGACGTCGGGGGACAGTTCGCGGCAGACCGCGGCAGCCGACTCGGCGCTGTCCGCCTCGCCGACGATCGTGAGGTCTTCGCAGGTGTCGAGGAACGCACGTATACCCTGCCGAACCAGCACGTGGTCGTCGGCGATGATGACGCGGATCGGTTGATTCATTGCTGTCGCGCTCCGTAGTTGCAGCGAACCCGCACCTCGGTCCCTTGACCGGGCGAGCTGATCAATTCGAACTGGCCGCCGGGCAGACCCTCGGCGCGGGAGCGCATGTTCGCGAGGCCCATGCCGCTGCTGCTGTCGGCACCGCCAATCCCATTATCCGCGATGGACAGCGCAATCTGTTCGTCCTTGCGATGGAGGCGGATTGAGACTCGCGTCGCGCGGCTGTGCCGCAGCACGTTGGCCAGCGCCTCCTCGGCGATGCGCAGCAGCGCTTCGCCGTGGACGGCATGGTCGAGGATGGAGTCGTCGAGATCGAACTCGCGCTGCAGTCCGCTGATGCGCGCCCAGCGTTCGGCGAGGTCGCGCAGGCGCGGCGCGAGGAAACCGCCGGGCGCGCGTTCGCTGCGCAGCTCGTCGAGCACGTGGACGAGCTGGCGCTGGATGCCGTTGATCAGTTCGAAGGATTCGTCGAGCCGCGTCTTCGCCGCTTCGTCGTCGCTGCCGATGAGCCGGCGCGCCGCGCGTATCTGCAGATTCAGCGCGAACGCCTTCTGCTTGACCGTGTCGTGCAGATCGCGCGCGATGCGCTGGCGCTCCTGCAGGCTGGCGAGCTCCGCGCGCGATTCCATGAGACTCATGAGCTCGACGGCCATGCGGTTGAGATCGCGCGAGAGCCGTCCGAGCTCATCGCCGGACTCGTCCGGGATCAGCGTCGAGAAATCGCCGGCGCTCCAGGATTCGGCCGCATCGGCGATCGTGTTGAGCCGGCGCGTGACCCAGCGCACCATGAAGAACGCGGTTGCGATGCTGAAGACGACGAGATAGACGAGCAGGATCGGCCACTCGAAGCTGTTCCCGCCGACGATGCGCTGCCACGGCAGCGGCAGGCGCAGTTCCGTCAGCAGGAATCCGCGCACCTGACCGTCCGTGCCGGGAATCGCGGCGAGCACGCGGCGCACGCGCTCGGGCGTTTCCTCGCCTTCCAGATCCGCCGTGCCGGTGCGGCGCGCCTGTTCCCAGGCCGGGTGCGCGGCGGCCGGCGGCGTGGCGGTCCAGCTGTTTTCCGGCGCGTGGGCGAGTGCGCGGCCGGCGGCGTCATAGACGCCCACGGCGATCGGCACGGTCGACAGTTCGAGCATCACGTACGAACTCGGCGCGAGACCGTCCTGCGGCCGTTCGAGCCGCAGCACCAGCGCTTCGGCGCGCGTCGCGAGTTCGATGTGGCCCGGGGGGCGGTCGCTGTTCCAGTAGCGGCCCATCTCGCGCGCCGCGTCCTGCGTCATCGACGTCATGCGTCCGGAATCGACTGCCTCGAACAGCTCGTGGAATTCGAAGCTGACGATGGTCCACTGGATCAGCGCGAGCGCCGGCACCGACAACAGCAGATAGAACAGGGCCAGCTTGAGCGTCAGGCCCTGCAACGGAAAACGGCGTTGGGACATCGGGCGGCAACCGGGCGTCGGCAGGTGGAGTCGGAGCGGGCAGTGCTGCTGCTGCCGCGTCCGCATGTCCGCCTACTATCGCGCAAATGCGCGCGCCCGTGGCAAGCGCGTGTCCGATCGCCTCAGTTGATCGCGTCCGGGTCCGCTGTCGGCAGGCGGTTCGCTTCCTCCGGCCAGTTGTCGACGAGCGTGACGCGTTCGCCGTGCAGCGAGCCGTTGCCGACGTTGACGACCGCGTGGGCGGTCGAGGTGTCGTCGGGTTCGGCCAGCGAGCTGTTGCCCTCGATGGTGACGTCGCGCAGGCTGATGTCGCCGAGATTCAGCAGCGCGGACGCGGTCAGCACGGAACTGCGGCGGCCGGTGACCGTGTTGCCGGCCAGACGCGAGCGCGACAGCTCCATGCGGCCGAAGTTGAGCACGATGCCGGCGTCGCGCTTGGCCGACAGCACGGCGTTGTGGCTGATCTCGCTGTCCCAGCCGCGCAGGGTGCCGTAGTTCACGACGATCGCATTCGTGCCGTCGGCAAGACTGTCGGTCACGCGCACCTTGTCGATGTGCAGCACGCCGCGATTGATGATCGCGCCGCGTGCCGCTTCGGCGAGACCGACGTTCTCGAGCGCGAGCTTGCCGCTGTGGGCGACGCCGACGAGCGCGAATTCCTCGTCGGAGTAGCGGCGGATCTCCGCGCCGTTGCCGACGATGGTGATCGCGCTGCGGATCAGCGGCAGGCCGAGCTGCTGCCGGCTGTCGGCCGCGTCGCGGACGATGTAGAGACCGCCCGGCGCGAGTTCGATGCGATCGGGCTCCAGCGTGCCTTCGGCCGACCGTATCGCCGCGACGAGGCCGGCGGTGTCGTGGTCTCGGATCGTGAAGGTGGCAGCCGGCGCGGAGGCGGAGGCCGTGGCGAGCACGGCAAAACAGAGCAGTCTTGGCAACATGGAGATCCCCGGGGAATGGCTGCAAACGCGCCCAACGCTGCGGCAGCAGCATAGAGCTAACGACCTAATCGGAACCGCGTGCGTGATGCGGCTCGCCGGATCGCCTGCGAGCCGACGAGCGGCTCAAATTCACGGCAGCGGTGGTCGCCGCCGGCTGAGCCGGTCGTGCTTCCGGAGGCGGCGCCGGCCGGCGCGCGCACCCCTGTGCGCACGCTTCCCGGCGCGATGGCGACACGGCACAATGCGCTCCCCCTGACCAGTCCGAGTTCCCATGACGCGTCGCATCGTCGCCCGCCGTTCTCCCATCCATGGCAACGGCGTGTTCGCCGCGGTCGACATTCCGGCCGGCACGACGCTGATCGAGTACCGTGGGAAACTGCTGACGCATGCGCAGGCGGACAAGCGCTATCCCGGCAACGCCGACAGCGGCCACACGTTCCTGTTCACGCTCAACGACCGCTACGTCATCGACGCGAACGAGGGCGGCAACATCGCGCGCTGGATCAATCACAGCTGCGAGCCGAACTGCCAGTCGAGCCTCGAGGAGGACGCCGACGGCGACAAGCGCAAGGACCGCGTGACGATCGAGACGCTGCGCGCTGTGCGTGCCGGCGAAGAGCTCTGCTACGACTACGGAATCACGCTCGAGGAACGGCACACGCCGCGGCTCAAGGCGATCTGGGCCTGCCGCTGCGGATCGCCGCGCTGCACGGGCACCATGCTCAAACCCAAGCGCAAGCCTTCCGCCGGCGCCTGAACGGCGCGGCGCGACAGGACGTCGCGCGGAAATCCGCTTGGGCTTGGTGGCGGCGCAATAGTCGGTACTATTGGGCGCGTGGCGGTGCTGTGCGGTGCCGGCTGCGCACCGCGTGAACGAATTCGTGAAGCAGCCGCCGGGGGCGGGCGATGCGCATAGACAAGAATCTCGTGGTGATCGGCCTCAGCGACGACGACACGGCGCACCTGCGCCTGCTCATGCGCAAGGCCGGCGAGCAGCTCAAGCAGCGCTGGCGCTGGGGCACCGAGGAAGGCGCCGATCTCGTGGTCGTCGACACCGGCGCGTTCGCCGGGCAGATGGCGCGCACGCGCGCCCTCGCCGCGGGCATGCGCGTGGCGGTCGTCACCGACGAAGCGGCCGAGTCGCCGCCGGAACTTCGCCTGCATCGTCCGCTGAAACTGCCGAACGTCGTCGACGTGCTGAATCAGGCCGGCGGCGGCTTCGACCTCGTGCCGAAGCTCGATGTCGGCACCGACGACCTCTACCTCGAGTTTGCACAGACGCCGTCGAGCAAGCTCGATCCTCCCGATTCGCTCGCGCGCCTGTTCGGCGACGCCGACGACGAGGCCGCGGCGCTCGGACTTCCGGCGGACGACAAGCCGCTCGATCCGGACAGTCTGTTCAAGCGCGACGAGCAGGCGCACAAGCCGCGCTACTCCGTGCCGCTGACGCTCGACGAGGACACGCGCGTCGAACGCACCGACGGCCCGACGCCGCGCAGCGAAGCGCGCGCGTTCGAAGTCAGCGAAGGCCTGTCCCGTCAGGGCACCGAACCCGGGCCCAACACGCTTCCGCCGGTCAAGCGCGGGATGGTCGTCGACACGAGCCGCCACGCGCTGCGCGACTATCTCGACGGACGCCTGCTCGCAGGACCGGCGCAGATCCGTCTCGACGGCGCGGTGGCGCTGACGCTCGATCCGAAGCACCGCATGTTCCACAGCGACGGCGGTCTGGCACAGCTCGAAGCCTACGTGCGCGAGCCGCTCGCCGTGTCCGACTGGCGCCGGCTCACCACCGCCGAGATCAACCAGATCCGCGAAACGCAGCCGGCCCAGCCATATCAGCATCTGACCTGGCTCGAGACGCTCGTGACCTCGGGCGGGCGGCTCGCCTCGCAGCTCGATCCCGGCGGCACCTACAGGCTCAAGCACTGGATCGAACTCGATCGCGACGTGCGACACCACCAGCGCATCGCCCGCGCGATGATGCAGCCGGCGCGGCTCAACGAAATCGCCGCGGCAGCCAACGTGCCGATGGCCGACGTCTTCGACGTCGTCAACGCGTACCACGCGATCGGTCTCGTCGAATGGGAAACGCGCGCGTCGCTGCGTGCGCCGGTCAAGGACGAGCGTGAACAGAGCGGCGGATTGTTCTCGCGCCTGAAGCGGCCGTTCGGCAAATCCTGATCGCTGCCATGGCGCGCTCGACGATCGTTGCGGGTCTGCGCCTCGGCCTCGCGTGCGCCGCCATTTCAGCCGCAGGCATTGCCGGCAGCGTGGCGCCGTCGGCGGGTTCGGACGGCGTGGAACCCGAAACGATCGCGAAAGTCGCAGCTCCCGAAGTCGGCGCCATGTTCACGACCGGCGCATTGCCTGCCGACATCGGCGCGCGTCATTGCGAGCCTCTTTCGGCGCGCCGGTAGCAAACAGCGATCAATGCTGCGGCGTTACGACGACTTCGCACTTCACCGAGTTCGCGATGAAGCAGTTCGCATGCGCGCGCTCATGCAGCTGATCGAGTTCCTGCGCCGTCGGCTGCTTGTCGCCGGAGAACGTCGTGCGCGGATTGAGCTGCGCGCGGGTTACGGCGAACTTGCCGTCGGCATTCTTGTCGAGCGTCGCGACGGCGTCGTCGTGGTAGCTGTCGAGCTGGTAGCCGCGGTTAGCGCAAAGCGCCAGGAAGGTCAGCATATGGCAGGACGACAATGCGCCGAGCAGCAGTTCCTCGGGGTCCGTGGCATCGCCCAGGCCGCCGTAGCCGGGCGCTGCGGAGTTGACGAGGGACTGGCCGCGCTCGAAGCGCAGCTGATGCTCGCGCACGTAGTTGCCGCGCTCGAACGCGCCGCCGTCGCGCAGCCAGGTAACGGAGGTGTGATGCTCGGACATGGAATTTCCCGTCGAATCGGCGATGCGCCGCGGAATGCGCATGATCGCCGCGCGCGCGGTTTCGCGAAAGCGCTCGCGCACTCCGGTGTCGCCGCATGAAGCGCGTCGTCGCGCGTCCGCGTCGAAGCGGACCGGCAGATTCCGGCGACGTGCGCCACGGCGTCGCGCGCGCCATCTCCAAACGCGGCTACTGTTCGCGCACGCAGGCGGCCGAACTCGTGCGCGCCGGACGCGTGCAGGTGAACGGGCGGATCGTGCGCGATCCGGAAACGCCGACGCGTGCGGACGATCGCATCCGCATCGACGGGCAGGATCTCGCCGCCGCGCAGACCGTCTGGATCATGCTCAACAAGCCGCGCGGCGTCGTGACGACGGCCAGCGACGAGCGCGGTCGCGACACGGTCTACGCGCTGATCGACGATCCCGCGCTGCCGTGGCTCGCGCCGGTCGGCCGGCTCGACAAGGCCAGCGAAGGGCTGCTGCTGTTCACGAACGACAGCACCGCGGCCGCCGCGCTGATCGCGCCGGAAAGCCACGTCGACAAGACGTATCACGTGCAGGTCGACCGCGTGCCGGATGCGGCGCTGCTCGCCGCGCTGACGCGCGGTGTCGATGTCGACGGCGGACGGCTCGCGGCGAAATCCGTGCAGGTGCTGCGTCACGGCGAAAAGAACGCCTGGCTCGAGATCGTGCTCGACGAAGGCCGCAACCGGCAGATCCGCCGGCTGCTCGATGCGCACGAGACCGCGGTGCTGCGGCTCGTGCGCGTCGCGATCGGCGGGCTCGCGCTCGGCGAGCTGGCCAAGGGGCGATGGCGGCGGCTCGATACGCGCGATCTCGCGCGACTGCGCGGCGAAATCACCTATGTTCGGAACCTCAGCGAATAACGCCGAGCTTGCGCCCGACCTTCGTGAATGCCTCGACCGCGCGGTCGATCTGATCGGGCGTGTGCGCCGCGCTCATCTGCGTGCGGATGCGCGCCTGGCCCTGCGGCACCACCGGATAGAAAAAGCCGATCACGTAGATGCCTTCGTCGAGCAGTTCGCGTGCGAAGGACTGCGCGAGCTTTGCGTCGTAGAGCATGACCGGCACGATCGCGTGCCGGCCGGGCTTGAGGTCGAAGCCCGCGGCGGTCATGCCGGCGCGGAAGCGGTTTGCATTCGCCTCGACGCGGTCGCGCAGCTCGGTCGAGCGCGCGAGGATCTCGAACACCTTCAGCGATGCGGCGACGAGCGGCGGCGGCAGCGTGTTGGAGAACAGATACGGACGCGAGCGCTGGCGCAGCATGTCGATGATTTCGCGCCGGCCCGTCGTGAAGCCGCCGGAGCCGCCGCCGAGCGCCTTGCCGAGCGTGGACGTGTAGACGTCGACGGCGTCCATGACGCCATGCAGTTCGGCCGAACCGCGGCCCGTCGCGCCGACGAAGCCGGTCGCGTGCGAGTCGTCGACCATGAGCATGGCGCCGTATTTCTTCTTCAGCGCGACGATCTCGTCGAGCTTCGCGATGAAGCCGTCCATCGAGAACACGCCGTCGGTCGCGATCAGGCGCGTGCGCCGGTGCTGCGTCTCGGCGAGGTGCTTTTCGAGTTCAGCCATGTCGCCGTTCGCGTAGCGGCGGCGCTCGGCCTTGCACAGGCGGATGCCGTCGATGATCGACGCGTGATTGAGCGCGTCGGAGATCACGGCGTCCTCGTCGGACAGGATGGTTTCGAACAGGCCGCCGTTGGCGTCGAAGCAGCTCGTGTAGAGGATGGTGTCTTCGGTGCCGAAGAAGCGCGAGATCGCGGCTTCGAGTTCCTTGTGCAGATCCTGCGTACCGCAGATGAAGCGTACCGAGGCGAGGCCGAAGCCGTGGCTGTCGAGGGCGGCCTTGGCTGCGGCGATGATTTCCGGATTGTCGGCGAGGCCGAGGTAGTTGTTGGCGCAGAAGTTCAGCACTTCGCGGCCGTCGCTCGTCGTGATCGCCGAGGACTGCGGCGTCGTGATGACGCGCTCGGTCTTGTACAGGCCCTGCTCGCGGATGGCGTCGAGTTCGGCAGTCAGGCGGTCGCGTGCGGCGTAATCCATGGCGGTCTCGGAGCGGCGGAAAGACCGCGATTGTGCGGCATCCGCGGATCCAGCCCAAATGATCGGCGGAGCGGAGCGGCGTGCGAACGCGGCAGTGCCGCTCGCGGACGCGGCAGACGCCGGGCCGGGTGGCCGCATTTCGGGTCTGCTAGCATCTCCGCCTTCAGTCCGGTGGGGAATGGTGATGCGTGCTGCTGCAGTCGGAGTCGGTCTGTTTCTCGCGGCCCTGGTGCCGGGCATCGCGGCCGCCGAGCCGCGCACGGTCGCACCGGAAGTCCTCGCGCTGATCCAGGACGACGACCCGTATCCGCTGCCGCGTGGCCTCACCGCCGAGGAACGCCGTCGCTGGCGGCTGCCCGACGCGCTGCACATTCCGTTCGCGCCGCCGCCGGGCAAGGTGCGGGCGCAGGCCGAGTACGAGGGCAACAGCGGAATTCTCGTGCGCTGGGGCACGCAGAACGCGCTGCTGACGCAGATGACGGTCGCGATCACGACCGGCGATCCGGATGCGCGCGTCTACATCGTCGTGACCGGCACCAGCCAGCAGAACAGTGCGACCTCGACGCTGACCGGCGCAGGCGCCGACCTGTCGCGCGTGAGGTTCGTGACGCAGTCCTGCAGCGGCGGCTGCAGCGTCTGGATGCGGGACTACGGTCCGCGCTTCATCGAGGACAACGGCCGGCGCAGCGCGGTCGACCATGTCTACAACCGGCCGCGCCCCGTCGACGACGTGTTTCCGGGCGTCTGGGCGACCTATTCGGGCGAGACGAAGTACGACATTCCGCTGACCCACGGCGGCGGCAATTTTCACTTGTTCCGAAATCGCGACGCGTTCATGACGCGCCTGATCGTCAACGAGAATCCGGGTCTGACCGAGCAGCAGATCAAGGACTACTACCGCGACTACCAGGGACTGAACCTGACCCTGACCGATCCGTTTCCGGAGTCCTACGACTCGACCCAGCACATCGACATGTGGATGCTGCCGCTCGCCGACGACAAGGTGCTGATCAGTCAGCATGCAAGCGGCGACGGCGTGCCGCATACGGTGACCGAGGCGACGGCGGCAGAGCTCGCCGGCCGCGGCTACACGGTCTATCGGACGCCGGCCTGGAACAGCGGCGGCACGCATTTCACGTATGCGAATGCGGTGCTGATCAACAAGGTCGCGCTGGTCTGCCAGTTCAGCGGTTTTCCGACGCAGAATGCCGCGGCACTCGCCACGTTCCGGGCGGCGCTGCCCGAGCGCAATGTCGTCGGCGTCGACTGCAGCGGCATCATCGATCTTTCCGGTGCGATCCACTGCATCGTGATGCACGTGCCCGATCTGCTGTTTCGCGACGGGTTGGACTGATGTCCCGAAGACGCGGCCATCCGTGGCGCGTCGATCGAAAAACCGCTCACAGCCCGTCGATCTTTTCACCCGCCGACGGGCTCTTGCCGAAGGTTTCGCGAAGGTAGTTGCGGGTTTCCTTGTGCGCGCGCATGCGGTCGGCGTACGTGGCGCATTGCTTGACCTTGCGGTTCGACCCGGTCGGCGCGGAAAACTCGCAGATCAGCCGGCGTCCGTCGCGCTGCGTCAGGATGGCGTTCGCGGTTTCCTGTGCGGCGTAGATGTCGAGTCTGTCGTCGTCGTCGAGTTCGCCGCCCTGGCGCTTGCGCAGCAGTGCAGCAATGCGGTCGAGTTCCGCCTCGACGCTATGGCGTTCCTCCGCCGTCACGAACTCGAAGCGGCCGCCGGGTTTCATTTCCTGGCGTATCGCCATCGCCTGGTCGTCGAATTGCTGCTGTTTTTCGATATCGACGAAACGCGGCGAGGTTTCCTTGGCGGCGATCGCGGGCGTCAGCGCGGCGAAGATCAGCGTCGTCGCGAGCAGGGCAAGTCGTTTCATGAGCAAGGCTCCGGGACAGTGTCGACGCGTCAGCATTTGGCGGGGTCGTAGCAGGATTCGGCCGGCGACTTGCGCAGGTTGTCCATCATCATGCGGCGCGTTTCCTTGTGCGCGCCCATGCGGTCGGCGTAGGTGATGCACTGCTTGATCTTGCGGTTCGAACCGGTCGGCGCAGTCCAGTCGCAGATCAACCGACGTCCGTCTCGCTGCGTGAGGATGGCGTTGGCAGTTTCCTGCGCGGCCAGAAGATCGAGCTGATCGTTGTCGCCGAGACGCTCGCCGTCGCGCTTGTCGAGCAACGCCGCGATGCGGTCGAGCTGCGCGTCGACCTCCTGGCGTTCCTGCGCGTTGACGTATTCGAAGCGGCCGCCGGGCTTCATTTCCTGGCGTATCGCGGCGGCCTGGTCGGCGAAGCGCTCCTGGCGCGCGGCGTCGACGATCGGTTGGGAAGATTCCCTGGCGAGAAGATGCCCCGGCGACAGGATCAGGGCAGCAAGGAGCGACAGCACAGCAAGGCGTGCACACGACATGGCGAGGTTCCCTGTAGGCCGAAGAACTTTCGGCCGACGCAGCCTAGAACCGTCGTTGCCGGCTGTCAACGAAGATCGTCGTACATCTTGGTTCGTAGATTGGCGATGCGCCTCGCAGCGGACTCAGCAGCCGTTCGCGACCGGCGTCAGCGTGCAGAGCGTCAGGGTCAGCGACTGATCCTCCATCGGCGTGCGGAACAGCACGTCGTTGTTGATCTGCGGACCGACGCCGACCTGGCCGAACTGGCCGATCGCCGGGTTGATCGTCCAGACGATCTGGTTGGTGCCGTTCTGCGGCGTCGTCGCCGTCAATGGAATCAGCAGTTCGAGCCAGAAGCCCTGGTGCATGCCCCAGGCGCCGCTGTTGCCGATGCCGCCGTTCGGCGGCGCCACGCGCCGGCCGTTCGCGCTGACCGGAAACGTCTGCGGACAACCGTAGGCCGGATCGTTGCCGAGGTTGTACAGCGTCGGTCCCTGCGGGCTGCGCGCGAAGCAGAATGCCGGATTGGCCGCCGACGTCGCGAACTGCACGCCGGCCGGCAGTGCGATCTCGATGCCGACGGCGCTGCCGGTGCAGGGATTGCCCGGATGGGCGAGCACGAGATGCGTGTAGAACACTTCGCCGACGGAATGCGTGCGATTCGGCGGCAGGTACGTGAATCCCGTATAGCCCGACACCGTGGTTTCGAGCTGCTGCGTGATGCAGTTGAAGTTCGTCGCGATATTGAGATTCGGCGTGCCGTCGAACCAGTTCAGCACGACATTCGGTTCGGGGGCGGCGCCGGTGCGCAGGGTGGCGGCGTGACCGGATGAGACCAGAAGCGTCGCTGCGAATGCGGCGAGCGGGCGAAGCAGGGAGCGGGGTGGCATGGGAGTCTCCGGTGCGGCAGCGGTATGCGTGGCTACGCAATACCGCACCGGAAACCTCAACCGCCTCGCGATACGGCCCGCGGCGTCACCGGTCGCCGAGCGCGAGCTGCCCCTTGTCGAGGTTCTCGCGCATCATGCGGCGCGTTTCCTTGTGTGCGCGCTCGCGGTCGGCCAGCGTCGCGCACTGCAGTTCCTTGACGTTCGTGCCGGTCGGCGCGCTGTTCTCGCAGATCATGCGGCGGCCGTCCTTCTTCGTCAGGATCGCATTCGCGGTCTCCTGCGCGGCGTAGATCGCGAGCATGTCCTGATCGTCGAGCTTCGCGTTCATGCGCGCCTCCAGCACCTTGGCGATCGCGCTGAACTGTTTCTCGACTTCGCGCTTCTCCTTGCCCTTGAGGAATTCGAAGCGGCCGCCGTCCTTCATTTCGACGCGGATCGCGGCCACCTGTTCCTCGAAGCTTTCCTGGCGCGAAATGTCGACGAAGCGGTAGGCGCCGGCGTCTTCGGCGTGGACCGCCGGCAGCCACAGCAGAGCAAACGCGAAGGCAAGGCAGGCACGCAGCATCGATGTTCTCCCCGGAAGCCGACGGACTCGGCGTCCAAGGCTAGGGACGCGGCGTGACGAGCGTCAACGCACGGTGTTGCACCGATTGCGGGTTTCGCCGCGCGCTTCAGGCTTCGATCGCCACCTTGAGCCACGCGCGGGCCAGACGCAGGTCGCGGTCGACGGTGCCTTCGGACACGGCCAGGGTCGCGGCGATCTCGGCGCGCGAAAATCCGCCAAAGTATACGAGTTCCACCGTGCGCGCGCGGCGTTCGTCGGTGCGGCCGAGTTCGGCCAGCGCGGCGTCGACGCGCAGCAGCTGCGTATCGGTGTCGACCGCGGCGATCTGGTCGGCCGCGTCGTCGATGTCGACGCGCTCCACGCCGCCGCCGCGCTTGTCGGCCTGACGCCGGCGCGCGGCGTCGACGAGGATCTGCCGCGTCGCCTGCGCGATGACGTGGAAGAAGTGGCGCCGGTCTTCCCAGTCGGCGTCGGAGCCGAGGATGCGCAGCAGCGCTTCGTGCGCGATCTCGGTCGGCGTCATCGTCGCGCCGGGTGCGGCGCGCAGCGAGTTGGCCGCGATCGCGCGCACGTGGTGATAGACGAGATTGAGCAGCGACTCGCGCGCGCCGCCGTCGCCGGACTGCCAGGCGCGCAGGAGTTCGGTGATCTGATGCGGAGGCGATGCGAGCATGAGCCGGTCCTGCAGACCGGCGACACCGCCGGTGCCGGGATTATCGGGCGTTGCGACGTCGCGGTGCAGGAGCGCGTGCCACAGTCGCGGCGTCGACCGCGTCACACTCCGCGCCCGGCGGCTGTTACGGGCCACCCGGCGGGTCGAGCTGGGCGAGGTGCGCGTCGATTGCGGCGATCCGGCGCCGCTGCCGGCGCACGTACAGCAGCGAGCCGAGGCAGAACCTGGGCGACTTCCTGCATCACATGGCTCGCCAGAACGATGCAGCAGCCGTCGTCGCGCAGGCGCAGCAGCGCGCCGCGCAGCGCGCGTGCGCTGACCACGTCGAGGCCGCGGCCCGGTTCGTCGAGCAGCAGGTTGCGCGGCCGGTGCAGCAGCGCGCGCGCGAGCGCGACCTTCATGCGCTGGCCCTGCGAGAAACCTGCGGCGCGGCGGTCGAGGATGTCGTCGAGGCCGACCAGCGCGACGATGTCGTCGGTCGCGCGCGCGACGCCGGTGCGGCTCATGCCGTGCAGGCGGCCGAAGTAGGCGAGGTGTTCGCGCGTGGTCAGGCGCGGATACAGTCCGACCTGATCGGTGACGATGCCCAGGCACTGCCGCGCAGCGAGCGGATCGCGCGCCGGATCGATCCGGTCGACGGCGGCGCTGCCGCGGTCGGGCCTGAGCAGTCCGAACAGGATGCGCAGCGCAGTGGTCTTGCCGGCGCCGTTGGGGCCGAGCAGCGCGGTGATGCAGCCGTCGCGCGCGACGAACTGGAGGCCGTCCAGCGCGGCGACCGCGCCGAATGATTTGTATACGTTTTCCAGGGTGATCATGCGAGGTTTCCGGGCGGGAGGAAATGCGGCGCGGCGGTCACGGCGCAGCGCCGGCCGTATCGGTCTGGAATGCCGGCACCGGGTTGTCGGCGAGGCACGCGGGATCGACCGGCTGCGTCGGCGCATCGAGAAAGCGGCGCAGCAGCGACGGTGCGCAGCCGGTGCCGGAGACGATGTGGCCGGCATTGCGCACGACGATGTGCTGCGCTCGAGGCAGCACCGGCAGCACGCGTTCGGCGCGCGACGGAGGCGTGACCGGATCGAGCGTGCCGGACAGCAGCAGCGTCGGGATCGGCAGCGGGCGCGACGCCGGCAAGGCGACCGCCGGCAGCGCGAGCGCGCCGCAGATTGCGTCGAACTCGGCGAGACTGCGCC
>NZ_DATIGT010000141.1:0-5348 GCF_035481375.1 Tahibacter sp. | reverse complement strand
CGATCGCCTGACCCACACGATCCCGATCGGCCGCCCGATGAGCAATACCCAGCTCTTCGTGCTCGACACGAATCAGCAGCCCGTGCCGATCGGCGTCGCGGGCGAACTCCACATCGGCGGCGCCGGCGTCGCGAAGGGCTACCTCAATCTGCCGGAACTCACGGCGCAGAAGTTCGTCGCGAGCCCGTTCGATGCCACCCAGCGCCTCTACCGCAGCGGCGACCGCGTGCGCTGGCTCGCCGACGGCAATCTCGAATTCCTCGGCCGCCTGGACGACCAGGTCAAGGTCCGCGGCTTCCGCATCGAACTCGGCGACATCGAAAGCCGCCTGCGCCAGATCGCCGGCGTGCGCGAAGCCGCCGTCGCCGTGCACGGCGACGGTCCGCAGGCGCGTCTCGTCGCCTACGTCGTCGGCGACGAATTCGCGCTCGTGGAAACCGCGCGCGACGGACTGGCGGACCAGTTGCCCGACTACCTGCAACCCAGCGCCTACGTGCAGCTCGAGCGCCTGCCGCTGACGCTCAACGGCAAGGTCGATCGCAAGGCGCTGCCGGAACCCGGCGCCGCGACCGAAACCTTCGTCGAGCCGGCCGGTGACACGGAACAGCGTCTCGCGGCGATCTGGGCGCCGATCCTGCGCCAGGACCGCATCAGCGCCGACGCGAATTTCTTTGCGCTCGGCGGCCACTCGCTGCTGGCGACGCGCATCGTCAGCGAGATCGCAAAGCAGTTCGGAAAGCCCGTGCCGGTCCGCGCACTGTTCGAACACAGCACCGTGCGCAAGCTCGCCACGTACCTCGACGCGCAAACCGCATCGGGCTATGCCGCGATCCCGCGCCAGCCGCGCGACGGCGAAGCGCTGCCGCTGTCGTTCGCGCAGCAGCGCCTGTGGTTCATCGACCGGCTCGAAGGCGGCAGCCGCCAGTACAACATGCCGGCCGCCTTGCGCCTGCGCGGCGCGCTCGATACGACCGCGCTGCAGGGCGCGCTCGACGCGATCGTCGCGCGCCATGAAATCCTGCGCACGCGCTATGTCGAGGTCGACGGCCAGCCGCGGCAGGTCGTCGATGCGCCGGTACCGGTCGTCATCGCGACGACCGATCTGAGCACGCTGTCCGAGGCACAGCGCGAGGAACGCGTGCTGCAGCTCGCACGCGACGAAGCCGCCGCGCCGTTCGATCTCGCACGCGATCCGATGCTGCGCTGCCATCTCGTGCGCCTCGCGCACGAGGAGCACGCGCTGCTGTTCACGCTGCATCACATCGCGTCGGACGGCTGGTCCAACGGCATCCTCGTCAAGGATTTCGTCGCGTTCTACACGGCGCTGCGCGACGGCGTCGCGCCGGCCGTCGCGCCGCTGCGCGTCCAGTACGCCGACTACGCCGCGTGGCAGCATGCGCAGTTGCGCGGCGACGCGCTCGCGCGCGGGCTCGACTACTGGCGCCGCCAGCTCGCCGGCATTCCGGCCGTGCACAGCCTGCCGCTCGACAAGCCGCGCCCGGCGCAGCAGCGCTTCCAGGGCCAGGTGCACGAACACGTCATCGATGCCGAACTGGCCGACGCGATCCGCGCGTTCTGCCGCGCGCGCGACGTCACGCCGTTCGTGTTCGTGCAGACGGCGCTGGCCGTGCTGATCGGCCGCTTCAGCCGCGAGACCGACATCGTGCTCGGCATGCCGATCGCGGGACGCGCGCATGCGGACACCGAGAACCTGATCGGCTTCTTCGTCAACACGCTCGTGCTGCGCACCGATCTCAGCGACAACCCGGATTTCGACACGCTGCTCGCGCGCAGCCGTCGCGTCGTGCTGGAAGCCGACAGCCACCAGCACATTCCGTTCGACATGCTCGTCGACGAACTCAAGCCCGCGCGCAGTCTCAGCCACAACCCGCTGGTGCAGATCCTCGTCAACAGCTTCGAGGCTGCCGACGATGCACCGGCACCGGTGTCGGGCCTCGCGTTCGAACCGCTGCGCGCGGGCGGCAGTGCCGATCTCGCGAAGGCCGACCTGACGCTGTACACGCGCAGCCTCGGGGAGCAGCTGTACTTCAAGTGGTCGTACCGCAGCTCGCTGTTCGAAGCGGCGACGATCGCGCGGCTGGCCGAAAGTCTTGCCGTGCTGCTGCGCGAAGTCGTGCGCCGGCCGCAGACGCCGGTGCAGGACATCGTGCTGCTGGATGCGGTGCAGGCCGACGCCGTGCTCGACGCGGCGCAGCCGCAGCGGCACGACTACGCCGCGCTGCCGCTGCATCTGCGCATTGCGGCGTTCGCGCGCAGCCGGCCGCAGCAGATCGCGTTCGACCATGACGGCCGCACGATCACTTATGCCGCGCTCGACGCCGATGCCGATGCGCTCGCGCGCGTGCTCGTCGCGCACGGCGCCGGCCCGGGCGGCGTGGTCGCCGTGCTGGCCGACCGCGGCATCGCCTATGCGACCGGCGTGCTCGCCGCGCTGAAGACCGGCGCGGCGTACGCGCCGCTCGCGGGCGAACTGCCGGACGCGCGGCTCGCGCACATGCTGCGCGACTCGGGCGCCTGCGTGCTGCTGCAGCAGGATCGCTTCGCCGGCCGCCTCGATACCGGCCTGCCGACGATCTCGCTCGACGCGCTGCCCGTCGCGAACGGCATCGCGACCGACTGGCCGGTGCCCGCCGCGGGCGCGGCCTCGCACGTGCTCTATACCTCGGGCTCGACCGGCGAGCCCAAGGGCGTCGTCGGCACGCACGATTCGCTGATCAATCGCGTCGACTGGATGCACGAGCGCTTTCCGTTCGCGCCCGACGACGTCTGCTGCCTGATCACGAGCACGGCGTTCGTGCGCGCGGTCTGGGAACTGTTCGTGCCGCTGGCCGGCGGCCAGAAGACCGTCGTGTTCGATGCGGAGCGCATCACCGATCTGCAGGGTTTCCTCGACGACCTCGGCCGCCATGGCGTCACGCGCATCGTCACCGCGCCGACGCTCGCGCGCGCGCTGATCGACCTGCCCGACGCGACGCGGCAGCTCTCGCGGCTGCGCTACTGGTTCGTCAGCGGCGAGCCGCTCAAGTGCGATGTCGCGCGGCGCATCACCGCCGTGCTGCCGCAGGTCACGCTGTGCAATCTGTACGGCTCGACCGAAACCATGTCCGACGTGAGCTACCAGGTCGTCGACGTCGTGCCCGACCGCGCGACCGTGCCGATCGGCCGGGCGATCGCGAACAGCGCGCTGCTCGTGCTCGACGGCCGGCTGCGTCCGGTGCCGCCGGGCATGCCCGGCGAGATCTGCATCGCCGGCGCGAACCTCGCGCGCGGCTACCTGAACCAGCCGGCGCTGACGCAGGAACGCTTCCCCGAGCACGCGCTCGGCCGCGAATTCGGCGAGCGCGTCTATCGCACCGGCGATCTCGGCCGCGTGCTTGCCGACGGCACCGTCGAATGCCTCGGCCGCATGGACTATCAGGTCAAGGTGCGCGGCTTCCGCATCGAGCTCGGCGAGATCGAGGCGCGCCTGCTGCGCAGCGACCGCGTCAAGGAAGCCGTGCTGCGCGTCATGGGCGATGCCGATGCGGCGCACCTCGTCGCCTACATCGTGCCGGAACACGCACTCGACGAAGCCGGCCTCGACGCGCTGCGGCGCGAACTGCGCGAATGGCTGCCCGACTACATGCAGCCCGCCGCGTTCGTCGTGCTCGACGCGTTCCCGCTGACGCCGAACGGCAAGGTCAACCGCCGCGCGCTGCCCGAGCCCGACTACGCGGCGCAGCGCAGCTACCGCGCCCCCGAAGGCGCGACGCAGATCGCGATCGCCGAGGTCTGGGCGCAACTGCTCAAGCACGAGCGCGTCAGCAGCGGCAGCAACTTCTTCGAACTCGGCGGCCACTCGCTGCTCGCGACGCGCGTCGCGAGCGCAATCGCCGCACAGCTCGGCAAGGACGTGCCGGTCCGCGCGATCTTCGAGCATGCCGACCTGTGCTCGCTCGCGCGCTACGTCGATGAGGAAGCGCGCAGCGCGAGCGCGCGCATTCCGTTCGCGCCGCGCGACCTGCCGCTGCCGCTGTCGTTCGCGCAGCAGCGCCTGTGGTTCGTCGACCGCTTCGAAGGCGGCAGCGTGCAGTACAACATGCCGGTCGCGATGCGCCTGACCGGCGCGCTCGATATCGCGGCATTGCAGCGCGCGCTCGATGCGATCGTCGCGCGGCACGAAGTGCTGCGCACGGTCTACGTCGAGACCGGCGGCAGCGCCGTGCAGCGCATTTCGCCGGCCGTGCCGGTACTGCTCGCGCGGCTGTCGCTGCGCGACCTGTCGGGCGAGGAACGCGAGCGCGCCATCGCGCGCCTGTCGCACGCCGAAGCGCGCCGTCCGTTCGATCTGGCCGCCGATCTGATGCTGCGCTGCAGCCTCGTCGAACTCGGCGACGACGATCACGTGATCCTGTTCACCATGCACCACATCGCCTCGGACGGCTGGTCCAAGGGCGTGCTCGTCAAGGAATTCGCGGCGCTGTACGCGGCCTTCGTCGCCGGCGACGGCAGTCCGCTGCTGCCGCTGCCGCTGCAATACGCCGACTACGCGCACTGGCAGCGTTCGCCGGCACAAGCGGAAGTGCTGCAGCGCGATCTGGCGTATTGGCAGCGCCAGCTCGCCGACCTGCCGCAGGTGCACGGGCTGCCGCTCGACCGGCCGCGGCCGGCGCGGCAGGCGTTCGGCGCGCAGCGCCTGCAGATCCAGATCGATGCGGATCTCACGCAGCGGCTGCGCGTCCTCGCGCGCGAGCACGACGCGACCTTGTTCATGTTGCTGCAAAGTGCATTCGCGCTGCTGATCGGCCGCTGGAGCAACGAGACCGACGTCGTGCTCGGCACGCCGATCGCCGGCCGCGTCGCCCGCGAGATCGAACCGCTGATCGGCTTCTTCGTGAACAGCCTCGTGCTGCGCACGGATCTGTCGGGCGATCCGAGCTTTGCGGAACTGCTCGCGCGCGGCCGCCAGACCGCGCTCGACGCGTTCGCGCACCAGTCGACCTCGTTCGAGATGCTGGTCGAAACGCTGAAGCCCGAGCGCCATCTGAGCCATGCGCCGCTCTATCAGATCGTCATCGCGCTGCAGAACCACGAGCGCAATGCGCTGAGCCTGCCGGGCCTGACCATCGACGCGGTCGGCAGCGATGCGGCGAGCATCGACGTCGATCTGCACTTGGCGATCGCCGAATCGGCTGACGGCCTGCATCTGCGCTGGCTCTATGCCGACAGCCTGTTCGACGCAGCGACGATCGCGCGCTTCGCCGAGAGCTTCGCGACGCTGCTGTCGTCGATCGTCGACGCGCCGACGCAATCGGTACAGTCGCTGCCGCTGCTGCCGGCGGCGGACA
>NZ_DATIGT010000140.1:0-18424 GCF_035481375.1 Tahibacter sp. | reverse complement strand
GCTGTGCGTGGTGCGCAGTCTCGTGCTGCGCGATCTGCAGCGCCGACTGACCGGCGGCAGCCGGCATCGGGCCGCGCTGTCGCTGCTCGCCGAGCTGCTGCAACCGCTGCACGGTCTGCATGCGCTGCTGCAGCGGCGTATCCGCTGGCGCACGCGCCACTATCGCGTGCGCGCGAACGACGACTTCGAGCCGGTACCGTGAAGCCGCGCTGGCAGATCGCGTTCCTGACCGGCCAGAGCGATCCGCGCGGCTGCGCACTGAGCGACGTGCAGCGCGCCTTTCTCGCCGGACTCTCCGCAGACCGCCGCGTCGCGACCAATTTTCCGTATGACGCCGCGACGCATCCGTTCCTGCCGACGCCGCTGCTGCGCGCGAGCCTCAGCAACGCACGGCAGTATTTCGCATCGCGCACGTCCGCGTTCCGCGCGCGCCACCGCCCGCCGGTCGAACGCATGCTCGACGGCGCCGACCGCTCGCTGCTGCTCGCCGGCAGCTGCGGACTGGAACTCCTCAACAATCTGCAGCTGCCGCGCGTGCTGCTCGATCGCATCGCGGTGTTCGCCTACGGTCCGGTCGCGCGCCGCCGGCCCGACTGCGAAACCCTGCTCGTGCAGGGCCGGCGCGACCTGCTGTCGCGCTGCTGGTTCCGCGACGTCGACCATCGCGTCGATGCCGGACACATGGACTATCTGTTCAGGTACGAAGTGCTGCAGCACTGCCGCGCGCTGCTCCACCGCCTCGGAACGCGCGCATGAGCGGACCTCGCGTCGCGCTGGTGGCACCGCCGTTCAGCGGGCACCTGCACCCGCTGCTCGGCATCGGCCGCGCGTTGCGCGCGAGCGGCATCGACGCGCGCGTGTTCAGCAGCACCGCCGCGCAACCCGCGATCGCGTCCGCGGAACTCGACGGCGTCGTCCTGCTCGCCGGCTGCGACGACGCGATCGACGCGATCGCCAATCCGCCGCGCCGCGCCGGCAGCAATCCGCTGCGGCTGCATGCGCAGCTCCGCGCGAACCTGGCGCTGATGCGGCGCTTCCGCGACGAACTCGATGCCGCGCTGCGCGCCTGGACGCCCCGGCTCGTCATCGCCGACTTCACCGTGCCCGTCGCCGGCGCAGTCGCCCGTACACTCGGCATTCCCTGGTGGACCAGCCTGCCCTCGCCCTGCGTGCTCGAAGCGCGCGGCCGGCCGCCGGCCTATCTCGGCGGCTGGCGGCCGCGCGACGATGCCCTCGGCCGGCTGCGCGACGCGCTCGGACGTACCGCGGTCCGCATGTTCAAGCACGGCATCGGCCGGCTGTATCGCCGCGAACTCGCCGCGCTCGGCTTCGAGGGTCTGTATCGCGCCGACGGCAGCGAGGCTGTCTATTCGGACGAATGCATCCTCGCGCTCGGCCTGCGCGAATTCGAGTTTGCGGGCGACTGGCCCGCGGCGCTGAGCTTCACCGGACCGGCGCTCTACACGCCGCCCTATACCGGGTCGTCACCGCAATTCGCAGAAGGCCGGCGGCACGTGCTCGTGACGCTCGGCACGCACCTGCGCTGGCACAAGTCGACGGCCGTCGCCGCCGTGCGCGCCGCCGCGGCGGCGCATCCGGGTATCGAATTCCACTTCAGCCACGGCGATGCGGCCGATGCGCGGCATCGACAGGAAGGCAATTATCAGGAACTCGCCTACGTTTCCTACGAGCGCGATCTGCCGCACTACGATCTCGTCGTGCATCACGGCGGTGCCGGGATTCTGTATCGCTGCCTGAGCCTCGGCATTCCCGCCCTCGTGCTGCCGCTCGACTACGATCAGTTCGATCACGCGGCGCGGCTGGAGCACGCGGGGCTCGCACGTCGGCTGAAATCACTGCGCGAGCTGTCTCGCGCGATCGCCGTCGCCCTGGACGACGAAGGCCTGCGCGCGCGCTGCCGCACGTATCGCGCGCGTGTCGCCACCGAAGCGGCCACAGCGAAGATCGTCGACGCCGTGCATCACCGGCTCGGCGATGAGAGTCACAGGAAGTGACGAACAGCCGGCGCCCGCGAGCGGGCGCCGGTCTTCCGGTACATCGGATCAATCGACCGAGAACGACTGCAGCGAAACCGGCGTCGTAGCGCCTTCGTATTCACCGGCCAGCGGCGAGGCGACCGTGGTCGCGGTTCCCGTCGTGAGGTCGATCGTCGCGAAGCGATTGACGCCGGCACCTTCGTACAGCCACGCGTAGAGCACGCCCGTGGTCTTGTCGAACTCCATGCCCTGGGCGAAGTTCGCGTTGACGCCGGTCGCGCCGACCAGCGTGGCCACGCCGGTCGCCGTGTTCACCGAATAGATGCTGTCGGTGGAAATGTCGTGCGTATACATCGCGCCGCTCGCATTGATCGCGACGTCGATGGCCAGCGGAATCCCCATCGCGCCGACCAGCGTCGCAACCCCGGTCGCCGGGTTCACGGTGTACAGGTTCGAGTTGGTGCCGTCGGACGTCGACAGGTACCACGGCGACGCGGCAGTCTGGAAGGTGAGGCCGGTGGGGTTGAATCCCGCGGCGGTTCCCGTGATCGTGATGCTCGAAGTGAACACACCGGTGGTCTTGTTGAGCTGGCCCAGCTGGAACGTATCGCTGACGGCCCAGATCACGCCGGCGACCGGATCGTATTCGAGCCCATACAGATTGCCGGTCTGCGGCCCGATGATGGTCGCGGTGTTCGCGTTCGGCAGCAGGAACGACTGCAGCGAATCCGCGCCCGTGCCGCTGCCGCGCATGTTGAACTGATAGGTCGTATCGCCGATCGTCTTGGCGACTGCCGGCGACACGTCGGCCTTGACCGTCGCGCCGTAGGCGTGGCCGAGGCATTTCTCCGCATACCAGGAGGGCTCGCGTTTTGCGCTGTTCTTCAATGCCGCGCAATCCTGGACTTCATCGTTGGCCGCTCCGCTCGTTTGCGCGGCCGATACAACGCTCGTAATCGCCAGCGCAAAGGACGCCAGCGCGAGGACAGCATTCTGGGACTTCATCGACTTCCCCACTTCGTTGCCGACAGGCACATGCCTCCGGCGACCATACCTTGACCTGAACGTCAAGTACATTGCCGTATGGTCTACGTCGACCGCATCACAAGATCTTCACGCCGACAGGCCCGGAAGCTGACCCAATCGCATTTCGCGCGTTTGCGTTGCGGCAATGCAAAAAGCGGCCCGCGTCGCCGCGGGCCGCCGGTCACTCACGCCGGGTCGTCAGTTCTTGCGGCTGCGATCGCTGTTGCCGCTGCTGCGCGTATTGTCCGCGTCGCGGTCCGAGACGCGATTGCGCGAATGCGCGCGGTTGTTGTCGTTGTCGACGTCGTTGCCGTCGCTCTGGCGCGCGTTCTTGCGCTCGGTTTCGTAGTTCGCCTGACGCTGCTGGTTCTGCTTGGCGTCCTGACGCTCGGTGTCCGGATTGCGGACATTGGTGTTCGGCGTGTTCTCGTTGCGATTCGGCATCAAATCTCTCCTTGTGGGCGAGTCGCGCTTGTGCGCACCAGCCATTCCGCAAGGTGCATGCCACCGGCCGAGTTCGCTGCAAACGCCCGCAATGCGGTCGCCGCCCACGGGATTTCGCCTGCTGTCCGCGCGACGTCGTGCAGGATGAGCCGGTTCGGAGCAGCGCGACGCCGGCGATCAACCGACCGGACAGGTCGTCGCCGGCGTGATGGTCTGCTGAAACGGCGGGTCCGGAAAGTACTGCGTCGTCATCTGAACGCTCTTCGCGATCGGTCGCCGGCGAGCACCGCGACGACCGCGAGCGCCTCGTCGAGCCCCGACGAAATACCGCCGCCCGGTGATGCGGTTGCGGTCGATCACATGGCGCGGAAAGCCCTCGGCGACGCGGATCCGCGGATAGGCTGCGAAACACGGAATGAACGCCCAGCGCGTGGTCGCGGCGTAGCCGTCGGGCAGCCCGGCCGCAGCCAGCCGCAGCGCGCCTTCGCAGACCGAACAGACGTCGTCGGCATTCCTGCCCTGCGCGACGGGAAAATCGAGATACGGGCCGCCCGGCATCAGCTGGTTCAATGCGGAGACGTCGCCGCCCGGCGTCCAGATCAGCTGCGCCTGACGCCGGTTTTCGCCGTAGTCGCCGAAGGTGCGGTCGGGCCTCAGCCGCAGCCCGACGCGCGTCCGTACCGCGCGAGCGCCTGCGCGACGAGCGAGACCGAGGCCGAGCGCCCCTGCCACTGCCCGACCCATCCAGCTGAATCTCGACCGGCGCGGCGACGTCCATCAGATCGAGGCCTGCGTAGATCGGAATGACGATATCGAACGGCGGCGCGTCGGCGGCCATGGCGATTCCCGTTCTTGGACACTGCGCGGCCCGGACGCCGCGCGGCCTGCCGGCGCAGTGGATGCTCGTTCCATTGTGCCCGGCGCAAACCGGCACGCAGACGCGTCACGTGCCGGTGACCTGCGGCCGGATCAGTCCCAGGCGTAGCCGACCTTCGCATAGGCGAACGCGCCGTTGAATCCGAACGGCGCGTTGCGCGGATACGGCAGCTGGCCGCTGTTGGACGTCGCGAAGATGAACTCGTCCGGATAGGCGTCGAAGATGTTGTCGCCGCCGAGCGCGAAGTTCCACTGGCCGAGCTGATACGCAGCCGAGATGTCGACGGTCCACTTCGCGCCGAAGGTCTGGTCGAGCGCCGGATTCGCGTTCAGTGCGCTGAATTCGCCGTAGCGCGTCGCGGTGCCGGAGAACGTCCAGTCGCCGGCCCGCCAGACGCCGGCCAGCAGGAACTTGTCGCGCGGCGCGCCGATCGTGATGCGGCCCTGCTCGACGCGGCCGATGCGCTGCAGATTCAGGCCGCCGGCCGTGAGCTCCGGCGGATTCGGCGCGATGCGTTCGATGCGCGTCTTGGAGTAGTTGTAGCCGACGGTCCAGTCGACCTCGCCCGATCCGACCTCCCAGGTATACGTACCGATGATGTCGACGCCGGTCGTCTTGGTGTCGACCGCATTCGTGAAATAGCGGCCGCCGGTCACGCCGAAGATGCCGCGCGTTTCGAGGAAGGCCGTGACCGCGGGACCGATCAGGTTTTCCGACAGGATGATGCGGTCGTCGATGTCGATGCGATACGCGTCGACCGTGATGTAGAGCCGGTCGGCCGGCGACAGCGTCAGGCCGAGACCGTAGTTCGTCGATTCCTCGGCCTTCAGCGGCTCGGCGCCGAGCGCGATCGCGGTCGCGTTGTCGACCGCGAACGTGCGCACGTCGAACGGCACGCCGCCGATGAAGTTCGTCGCGGTCGACTGGAAGAACTGCTGCTGCAGAGACGGCGCGCGAAAGCCCGTGGACAGGGTGCCGCGCAGCGCGACGGCGTCGGTGAACGCATAGCGTCCTGACAGCTTGCCCGAGGTCGTCGTGCCGAAATCGCTGTAGTCCTCGTGGCGCCCGGCGATGCCGGCCGACAGCCTGTCGGTCAGGTCGACCTCGAAGTCGGCGTAGAACGAATGGCTGTGGCGGTCGTGGTGGCCGGCGTCTTCCGGCTTGAAGCCCGGGAAGACCTGCGCGCCGGGCGGCGTGTTGACGGGTCCGTCGCCGTCGACGTACGAGCCGAGTTCGCCGGGGCTCTGATTGAACTTTTCCTCGCGCCACTCCGCGCCGAACGCGAAGGTGATCGGATAGGCCAGCCAGCCGACCGCGAGCGGCTTCGCGACGTCGATGTTGGCGACGTTCTGCGTGACTTCGAGGCTGCCGGCATAGAACTGCCGCGGCGAGGTCGGGCCGAGGCTGCGGTTCAGCGTGTTCCTGATGTCGAAGCCGAGCTTGTTGTAGCCGTAGTTGTAGCTCGCGTCGTATTTCCAGTCCGTGCCGAACTCGCCGCGCACGCCGGCGACCGCCGAGCGATCCTTCGACACATTGTTGATTTGCGGCAGAAAGCCGTTCGGATAGATTTCCGGAATGTTGCGCGAGTCGCCGGCCGGCCGGAAGAACCCGTTCGACAGCACGTCGCGGTTGCTCGCCATCGCGAACGAATAGAGCGACGCACGCTCGCCGACGCCGAACTCGGTGTTGTACGACACCGCGCCCTGATCGATTTCCGGGTCGCCGTAGCGCTGCACGACCTTGCCGAACGGCGGTGCGGCGGCTCCCGGCGCGCCGGTATACGGACGCGCGCGATCGGTCTGGTCGTTGTGGCCCGCCTGCCCGCTCAGATGCAGGAAACCGTGATCGCCGAACGTGAAGCCGGCGCCTCCCGACAGCTGGTACTGCTCGCCGTCGCCGGCCGTGTGCTGGCCGTAGCGCGCGGCGATGCTGCCGCCGCGGCCGCTGCCCTTGAGCACGATGTTGACGACGCCCGCGATCGCATCCGAGCCGTACTGCGCGGACGCGCCGTCGCGCAGCACCTCGACGCGTTCGATCGCGGCGATCGGAATCGCATTGAGATCGACCGGCGACGAGCCGCGCCCCTGGCTGTCGTTGAGATTGATCAGCGCGGTCGTGTGGCGCCGCTTGCCGTTGACGAGCACGAGCACCTGATCGGGAGCGAGACCGCGCAGCTGCGCCGGCTTGACCGCGTCGGTGCCGTCGGAAATCGCCGGCCGCGGGAAATTCAGCGACGGCAGGGCGCGTGACAGCGCCGTCGCGAGTTCGATCGTACCGGTCGCCTCGAGCGTCGCCGGCGTGATGATGTCGATCGGCGACGCCGACTCGGCGACCGTGCGGTCGGTGACGCGCGTGCCGGTCACGATGACGGTTTCGAGCGCGTCGGCATCGGCGTCGGCGTCGGGCGACTGGGCGGCGGCGGACAGCGTCGTGAGCGCGGCAACGACGGCAACGGAAAGGCGATGCATGCAGGACATGGGGACTCCCGAGCAATAGTGGACTGCTGGTTGGCGTGACGTGCGAAAAACGACGTGCGCGGCCCGGCTCGGGCCTCCCCCTGAGCGCTGACGATACTTCGACGGCGGGTTCCGCGGCCACCGGGCGCGCAAAATCGTCCGCCCGCCCCGGCAGCACGCCGCGGCCGGAAGGCTGTATTCGTGCAGAATTCGCAAAACGAATCAGTACACTTGCGACGGCCGGCGCCCGTGGGCCGCGTCGCGTGCGGAGCGAGAGCGGCCGGTCGCCACGGCGCGGCACGGAAAAGGCTTCGCGGCGCCGAAGCGCCGCGAAGCCGCCGAGTCGGTCGCAGGACTTGTTCATCCCGTCGGCGTTGCGGACATCCCTGCCCGCCGCATGCCCGCATCCTCGTCAGCCGTCAGAGAGTGCCGCCATTCGATGGCGTCGCGCATCGGGGAAATCCCTCGTCGCGGCGCGCGCGGCGTGCGGAGTCGACGAACGTCGCACCGGCGGCGGATGCCTGCGCTTGCTATCGTGGCCCGGCGGCCTCCGCCGGCGCGGTCACAGAGCGCGCGCCCGTTCGTCTATTGCAGAGACCACCAGCGGAGAACGCCATGACTTCCTCAGCCCTTGCCGACCTCGATCGCGACTTCCTCGCCGCGCGCAACGGCGACCGCGCCGCGTTCGGACGTCTCGTCGCGGCGACGCAGCGCATGGTCGCCAGCATCGCGCTCGCCGTCAGCGCCGACGTACACGAGAGCGAGGACATCGCTCAGGACGTCTTCGTGCTTGCGTGGCAGCGCCTGCGCGACATGCGCGGCCCCGCGAGTCTGCTGCCGTGGCTGCGTCACGTGACGCGCCACCGCGCGATCGACAGAATCCGCGCCGCGCGCTACCGCGAGCGAACGCAGGTGGAGTGGGGAGATCGCGCCGCCGACGTGGCCGACGACGCAGCCGGAGTGACCGAGCGACTGTCCGCCGAGCAGGACGCTGCGTTGCTCGCGCGCGCGATCGACGAAATCACCGCCGACAGCCGCGAAGTGCTGCTGCTGTACTACCGCGAAGGCGAAAGCGGTCGGCGCGTGGCGACGCTGCTCGGCATCAGCGAGGCGGCAGTGCGCAAGCGGCTGCAGCGTGCGCGCGAAAGTCTGCGATCGGAAACGCATCGCCTGCTCGGCGATGCCGCGCAGCGCACTGCGCCGGGCCCAGCGTTCACGCTGCTCGTCGGCGCTGCCCTGCTGCAGCCGACCGCACCGTCCGCCGCGGCGGGTTCCGCCGGCGGTGGCGTGGGCGCGCTGGCGGCCGCGTGGAAATGGCTGGCCGGACCGTTCGGCGGACTCGCGCTGTCGATCGGACTCGTCGTCGCCGCAGTCTGGTGGGAAATGCGCGGTCACGTGTCGCGCCTCGTCGACGCACGCGACCGCCGCGCGATGCGCGACAACGGCGTCGTTTACGCCGCGCTGATGGCGACCTACATGGTGCTGCTCTGGCACGCATCGCGTGCACTCTGGTCGCGGACCGCACTGCTCCTGGCCGCGGCCGGATTCTCCGCGGCCATCATCGCTCTGGCCTGGCGCCGCGCACGCCTGCTCGCAAACCGGGCCGTGCGGAACCAGGCCGGCGGACCACGCGACGACACCTGACCGCGCCCCGGTTCAACCCGGCACGTCGCGCGGATCCGCGCCGTAGGTGAACTCCGTCTCGATCGAGCCGTCTTCGCGATGCACGATCATCTGCGCGAGTTCGCCGCGCGCGACGTGTGCGCGTCCACGGCGCTCGCCGTCCTGACGCGCGTCCTCTTTCGTGTCGAACGTCGCGACGTCCCCCTCCGCACCGGCAATGCGCAGCCGCCAACGGCTGTCGGCGTTGTGGTGCACGAGGTGATAGACGGTCCGAGCTTTGTCGTTACGTGCTTCCATGGTCGTTGCCTCGTAGTCGATCGCGGAAAAGCGACCGGTCGGACGGCATGCAGCGTCGCGCCGACGGACCGGTCGTTGCCGGAACTCCGGGAAGGCCGGACACGCGTTCGCGGCTTGCCCCGCGCCTCCCGACATCCAAAGACAAAATCCAACTTTCTTGTCGACGCATGACGGCGGCGCCGGAACATCGAAGTGTCGACCTCCTGTTCAGAGGTTCCTCTTTTCGCCCGCATGGCGCGTGCCAACCCGCACCGCGCCCGATGTGCCGCAAATCGTGCCGGCCGCCGTCGATCCTGCACGAGCCGCCGGCGCGGCAATGCAAGCTGACATGGCGGGCGCGGCAAATCCCCGCGACGCGGGCCTCTGTCCGACCGAAACAGCCGGCTGGTCACTGAAAGGGTTCCTGCGACCCGCGCCGCGGCCGCTGACCCCGAGCACTGTTTCGAGGGCTCGCGCTCGTGCTAGCGTCCGGCGGTTGTTCCGCACGTGCATACCATCAGGGGAAATACATGACAAACCGTTCCAGGCTGCTCGCCGCTGCACTGTTCACCGCTGTCACCGGGTTTGCCCAGGCCGACACGCTCACCGGCCCGCTGCAGCGCGGCCAGCATTTCACGAGCGGCGAGGCCAGGCTCGGCATCCCGGTCGTCTACGATTCGACCGGCGCCACGTTCACCGCATCGACGTCGCAGCCCAACCGCTTCATCGGCGGCGCCGCCAATATCAGCGGCGCGGGCCCGCAGGTCGACATCACGAGCATCGACCTGTTCATGGTCTCGCTGACCGCCGCGAGCTACACGAATATCCGCGCGAGCATCCAGTTCTGGGATACGTATACCGAAGGTTCGACGCCGATCTACTCGGCCGCGGTCGGCACGCCGATCGTGTCGGACACGGGTCCGGTCACCCTCACCGCGAGCAGCGTCAGCACGCTGACGATCAATCTGAAAACGCCGGTGCGCCTCAACAGCCTCAACGGCAAGGGCTTCGCGATCAACTTCCAGAGCGACAGCGGCGCGGGGCTCGTCGACAACACGAACCTCATCGCCGCGATCAACACCAACGACGTGCAGCCGACCGGCACCAGCGCAGTCGCCGGCGGCAACGGCTTCTACCGCAACGCGTCGGGCCGTACCGACTTCAACTTCGCCTCCACCGACCTGCGCTCGTTCGCAGCGCCGACGACGAACGCACGCGCGTCGCTCGTGCTGCGCGGCAACGCGACCGTGCCGGTTTCGCTGCAGGCGTTCGACGTCGATTGATTCTCGACAGCCGTAGCGCATGACGAAAACGCCCGGCATTCGCCGGGCGTTTTTTGCGCGTTCCCATGTCGCGCGCGACGCGATCGCGGTTTGCGGCGACGACGCGAAAGCAACGGTCCCCGCTGACGCTGACCGCCGTCGCGTCCTTTGCGTCAGTAGTAGAACGATCGACCCGGCTTCCGGCTGGGCTCGGGCTGCGTCGACGGATCGATGTCGCTCGCGAGTACGCGCGCATCGATCGCGACGAACTCGCCGTCTCCGCCGGAATCCAGCCAGGCGTCGGCGGCTTGCAGCGTCTGCTCGTAGTCGAGGAACAGCTCCTGTCCGTCCCGCGGAGGGCGACGCGCGCTGCAGATGGCCAGGGGAACGCGCAGACGCGCCTTCGGCGGCACGCCGACCTTGAGGGTCGGGCAAAGGCGCCGCAGCATCGCGTTGTCGAGCCTGACCGTCGCGGAGGTGTCGCCGATCTCGATGCACGTGCCAATGGCGATGTCGAAGTTCATGATGTCCTTCCTGGCCCGGGCAGCCGAATCAGCGTGTTGACGGCACCGACGACGTGCCGAGTGAGCAGTTCGCGCAATCGCGCTTCGACTTTGTCGATCTCGTCGATGTCGGACGGCGCGGACAGCGAGTAGATGTAGCCGTCGGCGTTGTGACGCGCCGCGCGGCTCACGTGAATCTGCGGCGTGCGGGCTGCCGCCCACCAGATCCGCTTCAGCGCCTGCGGGCCGACGCTGGCGCCGGGAGACAGGCGAAACTGGAAATGCACGACCATGTTCATCGGCCCCCCGATAGGTGCGATGCGAACGTACGAGAATTCCGGGCGGCGCCGGCACCGCGCTGTGCGCGACCGGCGGCGAATGAGTTCAGATGAGCGCCGCGCCGGCGTTGTCTCCCTCTGCGCGCGGCGATGCTGGGCGGGAACGCCGACTATCGGCGGCGGGAAGTAACCAAATCGTTAAACAGCGGTCGAACGGGAACCCGGAAAACACGCCCGATGCGGTACGCCGCAACGAGCACTCCGTCCGGAACCCGATTCGCTGTTCGCATGGCATCCGGCGGCCGGATGCGTCCGCAGGTCGAATCGCAGTATGCACACTGCGGTCAGCGGAAGCGATCGCAATCTTTCGAGAAGGGACTTGCCCGCGGCGGCAGGAGGACGCCGGATGCGGGCTGAGCGGCTTCCGGCTTTTCGCGGAGCCGTCGGGCTGGTGCCGGCTGTCAGAATCGAACTGACGACCTACTGATTACAAATCAGTTGCTCTACCAACTGAGCTAAGCCGGCGCCGCGCGGATTGTAGGCGCCCGCCCCGGTCGGGGCAACGAAGCCGCGCTCACCCGCGCGGATGGTGCTGGGCATGCAGGCGCTTCAGGCCTTCGCGCGCGACGTAGGTATAGATCTGCGTCGTCGACAGCGAACTGTGGCCCAGCAGCAGCTGCAGCGCACGCAGGTCGGCGCCGTGGTTGAGCAGGTGCGTCGCGAACGAATGGCGCAGCACGTGCGGAGAAATTCGCGGGCTCGCGATGCCGGCGACGAGGCCGTGTTTTTTCACCATGACCCAGAACATCTGCCGCGTCATGCCGTCGGCGCGCACGGTCACGAAGATCGCGTCGACGACGCGGCCGCGCAGCAGCACCGGCCGGGCCTGCGCGACGTAGCGTTCGAGCCAGTGCTGGGCTTCCTCGCCGAGCGGCACGAGCCGGTCCTTGCCGCCCTTGCCGGTCACGCGCAGAACGCCCTGGCGCAGGTTGACCTGATCCGCGCGCAGGCCGACGAGTTCGCTGACGCGCAGGCCGGTCGCATAGAGCAGTTCGAGCATCGCACGGTCACGCAGACCCAGCGGCGTATCGGTATCGGGCGCGCGGATCAGCGCCTCGACCTCGGCTTCGCTGAGTGCCTTGGGCAGCGCGCGCGGCAGCTTCGGCGCGTCGAGCAGCAGGGTCGGATCGTCGGCGACCGCGCCGATGCGCTTCATGAGTTTGTAATATCGCCGCAAAGTGGACAAAAGGCGCGCATTCGAGCGCGCCGTGTATTTCGCGGCCGAGCGCGCCGCGAGGTAGCGGTACAGCAGCTCGCGCGACGCGGCGCCGAGGCTGCTGCCCTGCCCGGCCAGCCAGCGCGCGAAGCCGACGAGATCGCTGCGATAGCTCGCGAGCGTGTTTTCGGCGAGTCCGTATTCGGACCAGACCTGCTCGATGAAGCGTTCGATCGCGGCGCGGTCGATGTCGGTCAGCGGCGGAGTTTCGAGTTCTTTCATTACTTCGCCAGCAATGACCCTCCCCTTCAGGGGGCGGGCATGGAAGGGGATGGGGTTTGCTTTCGTCCGCCGGAAATGGCCGGCGGACGAAGCCGAAACGGTCGAACCAGGAATGTCGCGCCCGACTTTTCCCGCGCCGCAGGTTAGCCCAACTCCGTCGCTGCGACGAAACGCCCGGATGACACTGCCGCGGAATCGCTGCATGCTTGCGCGGTTCTCACGACCGTCGACAGCCGCGCATGAACGACGCAATGCCCCGGCCGGCCTCTCTGGGCCTGCGCCTCGCCGCCGCGATCTACGACTTCTTTCCGCTGCTCGCGATCTGGATGGCGACCGGCGCGGCGTCGATCGCGGTGACCGGCGGCCAGCTCGACTACCACGTCTGGTGGTACCGGCTGCTGCTGCTCGGCGTCACGACCGTCTATTTCGTGCTGTCGTGGCGCTACGGCGGCCAGACCATCGGCATGCGCGCCTGGCACCTGCGCGTGGTCGACGATCGCGGCGCGTCGCCGGGCTGGGGCGCGGCATTGCTGCGCTTCGTCGTCGCGCAGGTTTCGCTGGCCGTGCTGCTGCTCGGCTTTCTCTGGTGCCTGTTCGAGCGCGATCGCCGCGGCTGGCACGATCTCGCGAGCGGCACGCGCGTCGTGCGGCTGCCGCGGCGCTAGGAGCGTCATGCCATGCTCGCCCTGATCCTGTTCGCCGCCGGCGGCGCCGTCTTCGCGACGCTCGGCACGCTGCATCTGATGCTCACGTTCCGCGGACCGAAGCTGCATCCGTACGACGAGTCCGTGCGCACGGCCATGCAGGCGACGACGATGCGCATCACGCGCGATACCTCGCTGTGGAACGCCTGGATCGGTTTCAACGCGAGCCACAGCCTCGGTGCGATGGCGTTCGGCGCGTTCGTGCTGCTGCTCGCGATCGGCTACGGCGATTTCCTGCGCGGCGCGCCGGTGTTCGCCTGGCTCGCGTTCGCGAATGCGGCGCTCTGGCTCGCCGTTGCGCAGCGCTATTGGTTTCGCATTCCGCGCAACGGACTCGCGCTGTCGACGCTGTGTTTCCTCGTTGCGGCCGTGCTGCTCAGCGTCGGCTGACCGCCGTCAGCTCGCGCGCCGGAAATACCAGAACGCCGCGGACATCAGCAGCAGCGCGGGCAGCGCCGTCGCGAAGGCCAGGTTCAATCCGTAGACCGCGCCGATGCTGACGAACGAGCGCTGCAGGAAATACCAGGCGATCGCGAGCACCATGCCGATGAAGATGCGCTTGCCGATACCGCCGCTGCGCAGCGTGCCGAATGCGAACGGCAGCGCGCAGACGACGAGCACGAGCACGTTGAACGGCCAGAGCAGCCGCGCCCAGTAGGCCATCTCGAAGCTCGACGCGTCCTGCTGGTTGCGCTTGAGGTAACGGATGTTGCGGCGCAGGTCGCTGACCGACAGATACGACGGCTGCACGATCGACAGCGCGAGCATGCGCGGGTCGAGCCCCGACTTCCACTGCGTCTTCGCTTCGGTCGTGCTCTTGGCTTCGTCGGCGCCGAATTCGGTGCGGCGCACTTTGTCCATGGTCCACTCGCCGGCACGGTGCAACGCGCTTTCGGCGATCGCGATCGACTGCAGTTGGCCCTTCGGCGTGAACTCGAACACGCGCACGTCGGCCAGGCGCACTTCGCGCACGCCGTCGACCTGGCGCGTCGTGCCCGTCTTGGCGTTGATGAACGTGTCTCCGTCGCGCGCCCAGATGCCGCCGCTGCGCCGGCCGATCGCGATGTTGTTGGACTTGGCCTGCAGCGCGAGCGACTGCGCCTGCTGTTCGGCCGCGGGCGCAACCGTCTCGCCCATCGCCGCGACGAGCAGCGTCGCGATCGCGAGCGACAGCCCCGCGGACAGGCAGATGCGCAGCTTCGACATGCCGGCCGCACGCAGTGCGGTCAATTCGCCGCTGCCGGCGAGCACGCCCATGCCGAGCAGCGAACCGATCAACGCCGCATTGCCGAACCACTCGTAGCCGCGCCGCGGCAGGGTCAGGATGATCTGCAGCGCGACCGCGCCGACGCCGTAGTTGCCCTTGCCGATGTCGACGGCTTCGCTGACGAACGCGCGCGCCGCATCGAGGCCGACCAGCAGCATCCAGGTCGCGAGGACGGCCGAGAGCGTGCTGTACGCGACGAGCCGATCGACCTGCTTCATGCGCCAGATCATGCGCGGTCTCCGCGCTTGTTCGCGCCGCGCGGCGCCGGCACGACGGCCGCTGCCGGCGCGGCCGGCTGCGGCAGACGGTCGCTGCGCCGCATCAGCCAGATCGCGACCGCGGCGGCCGGCAGGTGCACCCACCAGAGCCCGACGAACGCCGGCACGCGCCCCTGCTCGATCATCGAGCGCGCGACGCCGAGCCAGCCGAGATAGATGAGGTAGCACAGCAGCGCGACCAGCAGGCTCGCATAACGCGCCTCGCGCGGCCGCGTGCGCGCCAGCGGCACGGCGAGCACGGCGAGGATCAGCACTGACAGCGGTGCGGCGAGGCGCCAGTGCACTTCGGCGCGCTGCAGCGGTTCGTTGCCGGCGAGCAGTTCGGCGAGCGGCGCGGCGCGCTTGAGCGCTTCGGGCGTGTCGTCGGATTCGCTGTCGGCCAGTGCGATGTCGTTGCCCTTGAAGCGCAGCAGGCGGAAATCGTCGTGGCCGATGCGGCCTTCGACGCGAAAACCGTCCTGCAGTGCGAGGAAACGGCCTTCGCCGTCGCTCTCGCGGCGCAGCGCGCCGCGCTCGGCGGTGATGACGTCGATGCGCACATCCTCGCCGTCGGGGCGCTCGGTCTCGACGAACATGCGCTCGAACTGCGAGCCGCCGTCGTTCATCGCGCCGACGTAGATGACGCCGCCGCGTCCGGGCAATTGCACGAAGCGTCCCGCCTCGAGGCCGGCGACGACGAGCGAGCGATTGGCTTCTTCGACGAGGCTGTGCGACAGGCGGATCGCCGCGGGCGCAAGCCAGAACGAGATCAGCGCGACGAGCGCGACCGCCGGCCCGGCGATCCAGGCCAGCGGACGCAGCAGGTCGGTCAGCGGCATGCCGGCGCCCTGCAGCACGGCCATTTCGTTGTCGCGCCAGAGCCGGCCGTAGGCCAGCAGCACGCCGATGAACAGCGCGAGCGGCACCAGCACCGTCAACGCGTCGAGCGTGCGCAAGCCGAGGATTTCAAAGACGAGATTGCCCGGAAGACGGCCCCGGGCGACCTTGGTCAGCACGTCGGTGATCGTGCCGCCGAGCGTGACGACGAGCAGCACGACGGCGCTCGCGAAACATCCGAAAGCCAGTTCGCGCAGCAGGTAGCGATCGATGATTCTGAGCATTGCCAAGGGCTTGTGCGATAATCCGGACGCTTGTGCCGGTCGCGCACAAGAACATTCCCCGAAGTTTAACCGGCCAGGCCCTCGACGCGGCATCGCGCTCCGGGCCCGGCCAATTTCGTCCGGTGCCCGTTCATGACGATTCAGTTCTCCCTTGCCAGCGCCTCGCCCGAAATCGAAACCACGCCGTGCGCGGTCGTCGGCGTCTACGAAGAAAAAATGCTGACCAGCGCGGCGGCGCGCATCGACGAAGCCTCGGGCGGTGCGATCAAGCGGCTCATCGACTCGGGCGACATCAGCGGCAAGCTCGGCAGCAGCCACGTGCTGTTCGGTCTCCCGGGCATCGCCGCCTCGCGCGTGCTCGTCGTCGGCCTCGGCGAACAGAAGAAGCTCGACGGCCTGCGCTTCCAGCGCGCCGCGACCGACGCGGCCCGCGTGCTCAAGGGACTGCCGATCGCCAGCGCCGTATCGTTCCTCGCCGAAGTCGACGTACCGGGCCGCGATCTGAACTGGAAGGTCCGCACCGCGGCGCTCGCGACCGACCACGCGGCCTACAAGTACACCGCGACGTTCAAGTCGAAGGACAAGCCGCGCGGCGAGAACTTCGGCGCGATCGCGATCGCTGCCGACGCCGCCGCTCACGGCGCGCTCGACCAGGCCGCGGCGATCGCCTCGGGCGTGCGCCACGCGCGCGAACTCGGCAACCTGCCGCCGAACATCTGCAATCCGGCCTATATCGCGACGCAGGCGCAGAAGTACGCCGAAGCGACCGCCGGCGTCAGTTGCGAGGTGCTCGAACGCGAACAGATGCAGGAACTCGGCATGGGTTCGCTGCTCGGCGTCGCGCAGGGTTCCGCGAATCCGCCCAAGCTCGTGGTACTGCGCTGGAACGGCGGCGGCGACGCGCGTCCGTTTGCGCTGGTCGGCAAGGGCATCACCTTCGACACCGGCGGCATCTCGCTGAAGCCCGGCCCCGGCATGGAAGAAATGAAGTTCGACATGTGCGGCGCCGCCGGCATGTTCGGCACATTCGTCGCGGCGACGACGCTGAAGCTGCCGCTGAATCTCGTCTGCATTCTCGCCGCGGTCGAAAACATGCCCGACGGCAATTCGTATCGCCCGGGCGACGTGCTCACGAGCATGTCGGGCCTCACGATCGAAGTGCTGAACACCGACGCCGAAGGCCGCCTGATCCTCTGCGACGCGCTGACCTATGCGCAGAAATTCAATCCGCAGACGACCATCGATGCGGCGACGCTGACCGGCGCCTGCGTGATCGCGCTCGGCAAGCATGCGTCGGGCCTCATGACGAAGGACGACGAGCTCGCCGAGCAACTGCTCGCCGCCGGCAACGCGAGCCTCGACCGCGCCTGGCGCCTGCCGATCTGGGACGACTACCAGAACCAGCTCGACTCCGGCTTCGCCGACGTCGCGAACATCGGCGGCAAGAACGGCGGCGCGATCACCGCGGCGTGCTTCCTCGCGCGCTTCACCGAAGGCCAGCGCTGGGCGCACCTCGATGTTGCCGGCACTGCCTGGGACGAAGGCCGCAAGGGTCTCGCGACCGGCCGCCCGGTGCCGCTGCTGACGCAGTACCTGATCGACCGCTGCTGATGTCCTCGACGCGAGGCGGGCGCGCCGCGTCCGCCTCGCGCTGCGGCAACCGCGCTCCCCTGCCCGCTGACTGGCCGCCCGCATGCCCCGCGCCGATTTCTATCTCATCGACAAGCCGCGCTTTCGTGCCGATCCGCTGCTGCTGGTCTGCGAACTCGCCAGGCGCGCCTACGCGAGCGGCCAGCCGACGCTGATCCTTGCGCGCTCGCTGGAGCAGGCCGAAGAAATCGACGGCAAGCTCTGGGAATTCGACGAGGACGCGTTCATTCCGCACCAGATCGCCGGCGACGAAGACGACGAGATCACGCCCGTCCTGATCGTCGCGCCGGACGTCGCGACGTCCGACCGTCCGCTCGTCATCAACCTGCGCGACGACTGCGCGCCGGGCCTGTTCGAGCGCGTGCTCGAAGTCGTCCCCGCCGAGGAATCGCAACGCCTTGGCTCGCGCGAGCGCTGGAAGACGTACAAGCATGCCGGGTTCGAACTCAAGAAGTTCGATATGTAGGAGCGGGAAAATAGGGAGCAGGTGGTAGGAAACCGTAGACGCCGCGGCTGCGGCCGCATTCGCCATTCCCGCCTCGTGCGAATCCACTTGTTTTCCTCGTGGAAAATAGAAAAAAAAGAAGCCAGCGCACGCCCACGGCACGCGACGCCACTGCGCTTCTCCATTTCCTGCCTTCTACCCTCTACCTCCTGCTTTCAGGTCCGATTCCGTCCTGATTGCCGCGCAGACTCCTGCGGTCGCGAAACGTCGACTCGCCAAGGAGCTGCGCAATGCCCACCGATTTCGCCTACGGCACGCCGGACGCGTCGCCGATCGACCACAACTGGCTGCGGCTCGTCGCGCGCAGCGGCGCGCGTCGCGAGCGTGTACGCGTGCGTCCCGGCGTCGCGCGCATCCTGCGCGCGCTCGGCGTGCTGGCCGCCGGCACGGCGGCGGCGAGCACCGCTGCCGCGGACGTGCCGTCGCCGGCGACCGCCGCCGCCGATGCGCAGACCGTCGTCGAGCTGCGCCAATACACCCTGCATCCGGGCCAGCGCGACACGCTGATCGCGCTGTTCGATGCGGAGTTCCTCGAAACCCAGGAAGCCACCGGCATGCGCGTGCTCGCGCAGTTCCGCGATCTCGACAACCCCGATCGCTTCGTCTGGCTGCGCAGCTTCGCCGACATGCCGGCACGCAAGTCGGCGCTCGACAGCTTCTACGGCGGCCCGGTCTGGAAG
>NZ_DATIGT010000139.1:0-5968 GCF_035481375.1 Tahibacter sp. | reverse complement strand
GCACGGCGGCGTGCGCGCCGGCCGCGGCGACGCGTGCGGCGGCGACCGGGATTTCCCAGGCGCCGGGCACGCGGATCACGTCGATCGCTTCGGCGGCGACGCCGTTCGCGCGCAGCGCCTGCTCGGCGCCGGCAACCAGCGCGTCTACGATGCGCGGGTTCCAGCGGCTCGCGACGATCGCGAGGCGGCTGTCGGGGGCGACGCGCAATTCGCCGGCAATCAACGGCATGAAGGCTCGGAGGGGAGGCAACGGGGGCGCCATTCTACCCGAGCCCGCCGCCGGCCGCCGGGCCGACGGACCGGCCGGCTCAGCCCGCTTCGTGCCCGACGACTTCGAGGCCGAATCCGGCCAGGCCGACGAGCCGGCGCGCGGTGCCGAGCACGCGCAGGCGGTGGATGCCGAGGTCGGCAAGGATCTGCGCGCCGAGGCCGTGGCGCCGCCATTCCTGCACGGCTTCCGACTTGCCTTCGGCGCGCACGCGCCGGGTCAGGCGGTCGAACAGGGCTTCGTCCTCGCCGGGTTCGGACAGCACGAGCACGACGCCGCGCTCTTCCGCGGCGATGCGGCGCAGCGCCGCCGTCACGGTGAGGCCGAGGTCGTCGCGCACGAGATGCAGCACGTCAGACAGCGTGTTGCGCACGTGGACGCGCGTGAGCACCGGCTCGCCGTCGTCGACGCTGCCGCGCACGAGCGCGAAATTGATGGATTTGTTCACGATGTCGCGGTAGGCGACGAGGCGGAATGCGCCGAACTCGGTCTCGACCGGCTCGTCGTGCACGCGCTCGATGGTCTTCTCGGTTTCGAGGCGGTAGCGGATCAGGTCGGCGATCGTGCCGATGCGCAGGCCGTGCTTGCGTGCGAAGGCCTCGAGTTCGGGACGCCGCGCCATGCTGCCGTCGTCGTGCAGCACTTCGACGAGCACGCCGGCCGGCTCCAGTCCCGCGAGTGCCGCGAGGTCGCTCGCCGCTTCGGTGTGTCCTGCGCGCGTCAGCACGCCACCGGGCTGCGCGGTCAGCGGAAAGATGTGGCCGGGCTGCGACAGATCCTGCGCGCGGGCGTCGGGACGCACGGCCGTGCGCACGGTGTGTGCGCGGTCGTAGGCCGAAATGCCCGTGGTTACGCCTTCGGCCGCCTCGATCGAGACCGTGAAGTTCGTGTGGTACGGCGAGGTGTTGTCCATAACCATGGGCTTCAGGCCCAGCTGGCGGCAGCGCGCCTGCGTCAGCGACAGGCAGACCAGCCCGCGCGCTTCGCGCACCATGAAATTGATGTCCTCGGGCCGGACCTTCTCGGCGGCCATGATGATGTCACCTTCGTTCTCGCGGTCTTCGTCGTCGAGGATGACGACCATGCGGCCGGCGCGAATGTCGTCGAGGATGTCGGGGATGGTGTCGAAGGGCATGGGCAGAATCAGGAAAGAGGGAATAGGAGTGAGAAACGTGGCGAAAGCGGTCAAGGGCGCGAAGGTCGTAGAAGCAGCGCTTCTACGCGTTTCTCACTCCTCTCCCCTCTTTCCTTCAAACAGCCTCTCGGCATACCGCGCCATCAAATCCACCTCGATGTTCACGCGCGCGCCCGCGGCGAGATCGCCGAAGGTCGTCTGCCGCATCGTGTGCGGGATCAGGTTGACGCCGAAGCGCCGGCCGTCGACGGCGTTGACGGTCAGGCTGACGCCGTTGACGGCGACGGAACCCTTCGCGGCGATGTAGCGCGCGAGCGCTTCGGGCACGGCGAATTCCCAGCGCAGCGAGCGCGCGTCGGGCGCTACGGAAACGACGTCGCCGACGCCGTCGACATGGCCCGAGACGAGATGCCCGCCGAGCCGGTCGGCGAGCCGCAGCGCTTTTTCGAGATTCACGCGGTCGCCGGCGGCGAGTTCGCCGAGGGTCGTGCAATTCAGCGTTTCGGTCGACACGTCGGCGCTGAAGCGGCCGTCGCCGAGCGCGATCGCGGTCAGGCAGACGCCGTTGACCGCGATGCTGTCGCCGAGCGCGACATCGCCGAGATCGAGGTCGGCGGCATCGACGGCGATGCGCAGGTCGCCGCCGACGGGCTCCAGCGCGGCGATGCGGCCGACGGCCTGGATGATTCCGGTAAACATGGATAGTTATCTCTTTGCCATATCGTGGAGTTCATGCGGTGCCCGAGACCGGCCGCAGCAGCAGACGCTCGTCCGCACCGACCGCACGCCGCTCGACCACCTGCAGCGCCCAGCGCCCGCTCATGTCCGACAGCCGCGGCAGCGCGAGCAGCGGCATGCCCGCGTCGCCGAGCAGCAGCGGCGCAACGTACAGCAGCAGTTCGTCGACGAGTCCGGCCGCGAACAGCGCGCCGGAGAATGCCGGACCGGCCTCGACCTGCACTTCGTCGACGCCGCGCGCGGCGAGCGCGGCGAGCAAGCCGGCGAGTTCGACGCGCCCGCCCGCATCGAGCGGCAGCGCAAGGTAGTCGACGCCGGCACGCGGCTGCGCGCGCGTCGCCGCCTCGCTGCCGTGCACGACGAGCGTCGGCGCCGAACCGTCGAGCAGATGACAGTCGGGCGCCAGCGCGTCGAGTCGCGCGTCGACGACGACGCGCAGTGGCGGAACGAACGCGCGGTCGTCTTCGAGACGCACTGTCAGCCGCGGATTGTCCGCGCGCGCGGTACCGGCCGCGGTCAGGATCGCGGCGCTGCGCGCGCGCCAGCGCTGCACGTCGGCGCGCGCCGCGGCACCCGTGATCCACTGCGAACGGCCGTTGTGCAGCGCCGTGCGTCCGTCGAGGCTCTGGGCGAGCTTCACGCGTACCCAGGGCCTTCCGCGTTCGAACCGGCTGATGAAGCCGCGATTGAGTTCGCGCGCCGCGTCGCGCAGAAGTCCGCTGTCGGTCGCGACTCCCGCTGCGCGCAGACGCGCGAGGCCGCTGCCGGACACTTGCGGAAACGGGTCTTCGCAAGCCGCGACGACGCGCGCGACGCCGGCGGCGATCAGCGCGTCGGCACAGGGAGGCGTGCGGCCGTGATGCGCGCAGGGCTCCAGCGTCACGTAGACAGTCGCGCCGCGCGCGCGTTCGCCGGCCTCGCGCAGCGCATGAACTTCGGCATGCGGGCCGCCGGCGCGTTCGTGCCAGCCGCTGCCGACGACGACGCCGTCGCTGACGAGCACGCAGCCGACGCGCGGATTGGGCCGGGTCGTGTACGCGCCACGTTCGGCCAGGCGCAGCGCCTGCGCCATGTGGGCATGGTCTTCCGCGCGGAAAGTCATGAGGGCGTGCGCGGCGACGGCTTCAGGATTTCTTGCGCGCGGCGGGCGCTTCGTTGCCGAGCAGCGGCAGTTGCAGGCCTTCCATGCGCGGCAGCTCGCGTTCGAGCCGTTCGATTTCCTCGCGGAACGCCTGCACGTCCTCGAAACGCCGATAGACCGAGGCGAACCGCACGTAGGCGACCGAGTCGATGCGGCGCAGCTCTTCCATCACCCATTCGCCGATGCGCCGCGAGGCGATCTCGCGCTCGTTGATCTGGCGCAGGTTGCGCAGGATGTTGCGCACGACGTCGTCGACGGCGTCGCTGGAAACCGGGCGCTTCTGCAGTGCGCGCTCGACGCCGACGCGCAGCTTGTTCTCGTCGAAAGCTTCGCGCCGACCATCGCTCTTCACGATGGACGGCAGCTTGATTTCGGCGGTCTCGAAGGTATTGAAGCGCTCGCCGCAGTCCGGACACTCGCGCCGCCGCCGCACGGTCGCGCCGTCTTCGGCGAGGCGCGAGTCGATGACGCGGGTGTCTTCGTGCTGACAGAAAGGACAATGCATGGTCGCGGATCGTAAGGCAAAAACGGCAAAAAACTGAAAACTGCGCCGATGATGCCGGGCGGCCCGGGGTCGTGCCGCCGGAAGCGCCGGCGGGACGTGCCCGCGCCGGCGGCTTCGCTCAACCGTAGACCGGCAGCCGCTTGCACTGCGCGGTGACCGCGTCGCGCACGCGCGCGAGCACCGCGTCGTCGTTCGGCGCATCGAGCACGTCGCAGATCCAGTTCGCGAGATCCGCGCATTCCTTTTCGTCGTAGCCGCGCGTGGTCACGGCCGGCGTGCCGATGCGCAGGCCCGAGGTCACGAACGGCGAACGCGGGTCGTTCGGCACGGCGTTCTTGTTGACCGTGATATGCGCCTTGCCGAGCGCGGCCTCCGCGTCCTTGCCGGTGACGTCGCGGCCGATCAGGTCGATCAGCATCAGATGATTCTCGGTGCCGCCGGACACGATGCGGTAGCCGCGCGCGATCATCGCTGCGGCCATCGCCTTCGCGTTCTTCACGACCTGCTGCTGATAGGTCTTGAAGCCGGGCTCGAGCGCTTCCTTGAACGCGACGGCCTTCGCCGCGATCACGTGCATCAGCGGACCGCCCTGCGTGCCCGGAAAAACCATCGATTGCAGCTTTTTCTCGATTTCCTCGTTGGCGCGCGCAAGGATGATGCCGCCGCGCGGACCGCGCAGCGTCTTGTGCGTCGTCGAGGTGACGATGTCGGCGTGCGGCACGGGGTTCGGATAGACGCCGGCGGCGACGAGTCCGGCGACGTGCGCCATGTCGACGAAGAAATACGCGCCGACCGATTTGGCGATCTCCGCCATGCGCGCCCAGTCGACGATCTGCGAATAGGCGCTGAAACCGCCGACGAGCATGCGCGGCTTGTGTTCGTTCGCGAGGCGCTGGACCTCGTCGTAGTCGATCAGGCCGGTAGCCGGATCGATGCCGTACTGGATGGCGTTGAAGACCTTGCCGCTGAAATTGACCTTGGCGCCATGGGTCAGATGGCCGCCGTGCGCGAGGCTCATGCCGAGGATCGTATCGCCCGGACTGAGCAGCGCGAAATAGACCGCGGCGTTGGCCTGCGAGCCCGAATGCGGCTGCACGTTCGCGTAGTCGGCGCCGAACAGCTGCTTGACGCGGTCGATGGCGAGCTTTTCCGCAATGTCCACATATTCGCAACCGCCGTAGTAGCGCTTGCCCGGATAGCCCTCGGCGTATTTGTTCGTCAGCACGGTTCCCTGCGCCTCGAGCACGCGCGGACTCGCATAGTTTTCCGAAGCAATCAGTTCGACGTGATCTTCCTGGCGCTGGCGCTCGGCGGCGATGGCCTCGGCCAGGGCGTCGTCATAGCCGGCAATACGCAGGTCTTTCGCAAACATGGGAGAATCGCCTTTCGGGCTGGGAATCCGCCGATGTTAGCGGTTTCATGCCCGCCGTCCCACTGAATAAGCCAGTCGCGCGGCCCCTCCGGCGGCGCCGGACTGCGGCCGGAGCGCGCGTGTCGGATTCGCTGACGCCGAAAATCGAGGAAGCCCTGCGCCGCGGCGATGCGAACGCCGCCGAGGCGATCTGCCGCCGCGCCGTGGCCAAACATCCGCGCGACGCGACGGTTCACCAGCAGCTGGCGCAGTTGCTGCGCGCGCGCGGGGATCGCAGCGGCGCACAGGCCGCGCTGCTGCGTGCCGTCGAACTCGATCCGCGACGTGCGGCGGCCTGGCGCGAACTTGCCGTGCTCGCGCTGGAAGGTGGGCAGGCCGAGGCCGCCGAGCATCCGTCGGCGCGCTGGCGGGCACTGCAGCCGGACCAGCCCGACAGCGCATTCCTGCGCGGTCATGTGCTCGGGCTGCTGCACCGTTTCGACGAATCCGAGCGTGAATTCGCCGCGATCCGCCACGTGCGCGGCATCGCGAACTCGCGGCTCGGCCTCGTCGGCGATGCGCTCGCGCGCCGCGATCCCCTGGCCGCCCGCTTTCACGCCGAACGGCTCGTCGAGTGGCTGCCCGAGCACGCGGCGGCCTGGGATGCGCTGGGGCAGGCCGCGGCCGCCGCGCAGGACTGGCCGTCGAGCACGGCAGCGCTGCGCCGCGCGACCGACCTCGCCCCGGACGACGCGGCGCTGTGGCAGCGCCGCGCGGCCGCGCTCGATGCCGCGCGGCGCGGCGGCGACGAGCCCGTCGAGGTGCGCGAG
>NZ_DATIGT010000138.1:0-20466 GCF_035481375.1 Tahibacter sp. | reverse complement strand
CTGGATACCCCTGCGAATGCCGGGAGGCTCTCGTGCCCGATCGCACCACCGTCGGCGGCGTCGTCGAACTGCTCGCCGCACCCGAACTGCTGGTCGCCGCCGCGTCCTCGCCGGCCGTGCGTACGACGCTGCAGGTCCTGTTGAATCAGGTGAACGACGAGATCGCCACGCTGCTGCCGCTGCTCGGTCAGCCCGAAGCCGCCGAGCGCGATCGCCTGACCGAAGGTCTGCACGGCCGCGAGCGGATCGCGGCGCGCCTGCGCGAGATCCTCGCGTCCTGCACGACCGCGAAAGCCCCGGATACGTTTCGTATTACACGGTGATACGCCGGCGTCCACGTGTTGCCGCGCGGAGGCCTGCGCGCCGACACTTCCCGTCGACGCCGCGATCGCGGCCACCGTGACGGATCTGTCCATGCGCCAACTCGCCGCCGTTTCGTGCCTGCTGCTCGCCGCCTGCTCGCCATCCGGCGACGTGCCCGTGCCGGCTGAAGAACCTTCCGAGGCCGTGCTCGCGAAACTCGTGAAGCAGTCGTATGCCGACGCCGCGGCCGGAGGCCAACTCGATTTCAAGAACTCATCGGGCCGGACGATCCGGGTTCAACCGAAGATCCACAGCGCACGCAAGGACGAATGCCGCCGCCCGCGGCACAGCCCGGAAGGCGCCTACGAATGCAGCCTGACGCTGATGCTGTCGCTCGACGGCGGCGAACCGTCCGAACACGGCCAGCGCATCGGCGTCGAATGGGATCCGCGCGGGGAATGGGTGCTGGAAGGCACGGCCGCACGGCGACGCGAGAAAGCCCGATAGCTCCCGCGCCACGACGCAGTGCGCGAATCAATATACAAATTACCTTGGTATACTTCCGACATCGAGGCCGCAGCGCCGCCCATGCGATGTCGCGGCAACGATTGCTGATGAGTCACCTGATAGAAATGGCGCGCAGTCGCGGCATCCGGGAAATGTTTTCGCTGGACGACGCCGAGAATTTCGCGATGCGCGACATGGCGCAGGCCCTTGGTTTTCGGCGCGAAACGGATCCCGAGGACGGCGCCCAGGTCATCCACCGGCTCGCGCTGTGACAACAGACGCTGCGGTGCACAACCGCCGCTTCCGCGTGCCGCGGCCGACGAAGTGCGGTCATTGACGCCGCGCTGCGCGAAGCGCTCCGATCGGCGCGGTCATCGGTACGCCTGGCGATATGTCAGGCGTCACGTTTCCGAGGGCCGCCCTCTCTCTCGACGGAGTCAGAAGAGAGGGCGCCCCGACGACGTCAGCGTGCCGGCGAGACGATCGTGCCGGCCGCTTCTTCATCGCAGTCGCGCACCGTACCGTCCGCGATCAATTGCAGCTGCGCCCGGTATCGCTCCAGATGTTGCCGGCGCTGCAGGTGTAGATGCGCCGCGTCGTGCCGCAATGCTGGAAGCCGCAGTAGGTGCCGTTGGAATCGATCGCCGCGCCGCCCAGGTGCGTGCCGCCGGAGCAGCGGCAGCTGTTGTTGAAGGTCGCGCAGCTGCTGCTCTTGAGCGCGTTGCAGCCGGCCGGATCGATGCCGCACCAGTTGGCGACGATCGCGTCGCGGTTCCAGCAGGCCGTGTTCCAGCCGTTGCCCTGGTAGAACGGCAGAATGTCGCTGCGCGCATTGAGGATGCACTGGCTCAGCGCCGTTCCGCAGTAGGCCTGCCCCAGCGACACCGCCTGCTGCGGCGAGGCGCCGAACCATTCCACGCCGTCGCGCACCATGCGACCGTGGAACGTGGCGGACGAACCGGAGGTCGGCGCGCGTGCGTCGACCTGGTACTGCGTGCTCTGGTTGTTGCCGACATTGCCACAGGTATAAATGCGCGCATCGAGCACGCTGTTGGCATAGCCGCCGCATTGGGGAAAGGCGGAGAAGGTGAAGCCGTTGACGCCGACGGCACCGAAGCGGAACCAGTTGGCTGACCCTGAACCGGTCCAGGTTTCAGCGCCGGTATTGGTCACGTTCGCGCTGAAGCGGCGGATGTCGCCGGGCATCATGAACGCGGGTATGCCGGAATAACTCACGCTGGCATTGCGCGGCGGCAGCACGATCGAGGGTTGCGAATCGAGCCAGTACTGGCGCCAGGTGCCGCTGTAGCACAGCGAACTGCGCCACCAGCCGCCGGTCTGCGGCGCGACGGCCGGATGGCATTCGGCCGTGCGGCGTACCCAGGTCGAGGGCGAGTCGACGAAATACATCACCGCCTTGATCTGGTTGCCGTTGGCCGCGTTGAAGTCGCGCACCTTGCTCAGCACGCCGTTGAAATAGGCAGCCGTAGGCGATACCGGCAGCGGCTGGTCGAAGCGTGCGCCGGCGTTGAACTCGGTGATGTAGACAGGCCGGTTGCGCACGGCGGTATTGCTGGCGGCGTTGATCGCATTGACCTGCCAGCGGAAGTCGCTGTCGAAGGCCGCGTCGGTCTGGCCATAGGCATGAATCGCGAAGCCGTCGATGGCGCTGCCCATGGCGTCGAACATTTCGCTGTAGAAGGTCGGGCAGGTGCCGCTGAGACAGCCGCCCGGGCCCGAGGCGAACAGGTTGCGCGCAGCCCGGGGACCTGCGTTCCAGCGCGTCATGTAGCACTTGTAGACACGGCCGTAGGCGCGGCCGCCGATGCCCCATTCCTCGGCCAGGTTGACCTCGTTGCCGAGCAGGTAGCCGCCGACCGCCGCGGCCGTGGCGTTGCCGGCCTGGCCGGCCTCGGCGTCGAGCGCGTTCATGAGACCGTTGATGCCGTTGCAGTCGGTGAACGTCGCCGCGCCGAGCAGCGTTTTTTCCGCGGCCGTGGGCTTGGCGTCGAAACCGATGCGGAACAGCGTCTTGATGCCGTGCTGGCTGTTGAGCGTGTTGTAGTTGAAGCCCCAGCTGGACATGGCCGGTACGTCGCGGGCGAATTCCAGGTTCCAACCGACGCGGCGCGTATCGTTGGCCGGCACGCTGCTGTAGTTGTGGTCGGTGCGCAGCCAGTTGGCTCCCTTGATGGCCTGGGCGGCGGCGGTTGCGGAAAACAGGCAAGGCAGTATCAGCACGGCCGCAGTGGCCGCGACGCGAAAGCGTTTCATGGTGAGACCTCGCAGTGTGGAAAATGCGGCCTCCCCGCAGGCCGCGGGTAAATTCAGTAGGCGCCGAAGCCGCTGCCCAGCGAGAGCCAGGCCGACCAGCCGCCCGGACTCGCATAGCCGCGGTGGTACAGCTCGCCGTTCATGCCCAGCAGCGCGATCTGCACCGTGGCGTCCTGGCGTGCCGGCACGATGCCGGAGGTGAGGTAGCCGCCGAGATTGCCCCAACCGGACCAACTGCCCCCGGCGCTGGTCTGATAGATGTGCGCGAGCTGGCCTTCGCCGCCGCTCGCATAGACCTCGATGCGGCCGTCGGCATGCACGATCGCGTGCGGATGCGCCGTCAACACGCCGCCCCGGCCCTGCCAGGCGCCGAACGCGCCGCCCGCACTGGTCTGGGCGACGTGGCGCAGGTCCTGGCCCGCACCGCGTGCGAACACTTCGAGGCGGCCGTCGCTGTTGCGCACCGCCGACGGATGCGAGCTGATGCTTCCGCCCAGCGCCTGGAACGCGCCGAAGCTGCCGCCGGCCGTGATCTGCACGATCTGGAACAGATCGTTGTTCTGCCCGCCCACGAAGACGGCGACGCGGCCGTCGCTGTTGAGCGCCGCGGCCGGGCCCCAGTGCACCGTGCCGCCATGATCGACCCACGCATTCCAGGCCCCTCCGGCCGCCGCCTGGACGCGACTGCGCAGGCCGCCCGTGGGACCGCGCACGAACAACTGCAGGCGACCGTCAGCGTTGCGTACCACCGCCGGCGCGGAACTCGCGTCGCCGCCGAGGTGGGTCCATGCGTCCCACTGTGCCGAGCCGGCGCTGATCTGCCGCCGTGTCCAGATCTGGCTGTCGGTGCCGCGCGCGAACAGCTGCACGCGCCCGTCGCCGTTGACCGCGGCCACGGGCTGGGCCGTGGCGTTCCCATCCAGCGACTGCCAGGCATTCCAACTGCCGGCAGCCGAACGCCGGCGCAGCCAGGTCGCACCGTCGCCGCGGCGCGCGAACAGGTAAAGCTCGCCTCCGCTGCTCACGGCGCCGGCCAGTTCCGCCGGTCCGGGATAGCGCAGGTATTCGGTCGAGGCGATATTGCCGCCCCAGCCGTCGTTCCAGTAGGCCGGCACATAGCCCCACTGGCTGGCGTTGTACTTGACCCGGTGCCACCACTCCTTGCCGCCGCCCTGATCGGCGAATGCCCCGTCGGCGACCAACGGTACGTTCGCCGCGACGCTCGCGATCACCGCACCGCCGCTGCGGTTGGGCGCAGCGCGCACGCTCTGCGTGATGTTCGCGACCACCTGGCCCGGGAATGCCGGACGGCGCTGGAAGTATTCGTTGATGGGGTTGCGCCAGCCATGCTGGTCCGGCGTGGAGTTCAGCGGTGCATAGCCGGGCCCGGCGCAGTTGCTGCCGCCCCAGTAGCCGAAGGTGCGCACCTCGAAATGCAAGTGCGTGTTGCCGGTGTTGCCGGGCCATTCGATGACACTGGCGATCTGGCCGCCGCGGTTGACGATCTGGCCGGGCACTACGCCGGGTGTGTTGAGGTGGCCGTACTGCGTGTAGAGCTTGCTGCCGTTGCTCAGGGTGTGCTCGATCACCACGACCCAGCCCGGCCAGCTCGCGTTGACGGCGCACAGCACCACGCCGTCGGCGGCGGCGTAGACCGGCGCATTGACGGTGGAGCCGCTGTCCTGCGACAGGTCCAGCGCACTGTGCAGCCGGTATTGGTAGTCGCCGTTGGAATTGGCGTAGTTCTGCATCACCCGGATGTTCTGGCCGGGCACCAGCTGGGTGCCGACGAGCTGGCCCATGGGCCAGTCCAGCGGCAGCGAGCCCGGTGGATCTGCCGCGAAGGCGGAGCCGCCGAGCAAGGCCGCGGCCGCGGCGAACCGCCGCGCGCGGCAGCAGCAATCGGTAAAGCGGTACATGGGTCGTCTCCTGGTCTGCATGGCAGTACCGGGCTGGCCCCTGAACCATCCTGGCGGCCTGCAGACTGACGGCTGCACCGGCCGGGCGCGCGGAGGAATGGCTGATTCGAGCTGATGTTTTCCTGATGGCGTCGCCCGGATGCCGCAAAAGTGCGACCGCGTCACGCTTGCGCTGTCATCGCGGCGCCACGGAACGACCACATTGCCGCCTTGTGAATCATTGCCGCAAACAGATCGAGTGCGGCAATCCGCACAAACGCACAATGCGGCCTGCGCAATTTCCGGTCAGTTTCCGTCGATCAGCGCGTCGAGATTGGTCAGCAGGGCGATGTCCGCTTCCTCGCCGGCGACCTCGCTGTAGAGCAGCAGGTCCTCGGCAGCCGTCAGGCTCAGGCTGCGCGGCAGCGGCGAGCCCAGCTGGATCAGCGCCGTGGCCGGACCGGCCGGCAGGGCGTAGTGCATGAGCATGCCGTCGCTGCGCAGGTAGTACAGGCCGCTGCGCGCGGCGACCATGGCGCGCGGACGCGAATGCGGCGCGTCCTCGACGATCGGGTTTTCCTCGCCGCTGCCCGGATCCAGCTCGACGATGCCGGCCGCACCACGCGGACGCAGGTAGACCTTGCTGCCCTGCGGCGCCTGCGTCGCGTACATCGCCTGACGCCGGCCCAGGCGTTCCTCGCCGCTGCCGTCGACGGCGGCGCGATGGGCGAACCAGCCGCCGTCGGCCTCGCCGATGAAGAACAGATGTCGGCCGTCGCCGGACCAGGACGGCGAGATGCGCTTGCGCGTCTGATCGGGCAGGCACTGCAGCAGGCCGTCGAGGTCGACCACGCAGATCGTCTGACGGTTGCCGCGCGAGCGTTCGAACGCGATACGGCGGCCTGCGGGATCCCAGCTGAGATCGCGGATGTAAGCGCCCGACTCGCTCCAGAGCCGGCGCAGCTGGCTGCCGTCGCGATCGGCCAGCCAGACGCCGCTTTCGCCGCGCGCCTCCCACGGCAGCGCGAGCTGGCGGCCGTCGGGCGATACGGCGAGATCGCGCGCGCGATCCAGCGCCGCCGGCATGGCCTCGGCCATGCCGGGCGCGCCCGGCGTCAGGGCGAGCCGGCGGTTGCGGTACTGCGTCACCGCGACCGACAGCAGCAGGCGGCGACCGTCGGGGCTGATGTCGATAGAAGGCACGCCGGCGTCGATCGCGGCCAGCGGCCTGGGGGTGGCACCCAGCGGCAGATGCCACAGCGCGCTCGACGTCCCCGCGCGCAGCGTCGCGACGAGTTCACGGTCGCCGCGCCATTGCACCTGATGCACGAAACCGTCGGGACTCCATACGGCTTCCGGCGCGCCGCCCTCGCTGCGCCGGCGCAGCACGCTGGACTGGAAGCGGCCGTCGACGCGGCTGAACGCAATCCAGTTGCCGTCGGGCGAATAGCGCGGGCGATAGTCGCCCTGCTCCGCGGGCGGCGGCGGCAGGCTGCGGCGCACGCCGCTGTCGACGTCGATGACGAACAGCGCATTGGCGCGCTGGTCCGGGTCGGGCCGATCCGACAGCACGACGCGGCGGCCGTCGGGTGACAGCGACAGACGGCCGTTGGCCGGCGAGCACTGGCCGATCTCGCGCGGTTCGCGCTGCAGCAAGGTCATGATCATGACGCGGCAGCGCTGCTCGTCCTGGCGAAGGAAAGCGATGCGTTCGCCGCCGGCCGACCACTCGGCGGCATAGTCCATGGCTTCGCCGGGTGCGGTCAGCGCCACTTCGGCACCGCCGTCAAGCGGACGCAGCCACAGGCGCTCGCGACCGGCCAGGCCGCGGCTGTAGATCAGCTGCCGGCCGTCGGGCGAAAACGCCGGCATGTGCTCCAGGCCGGGATTCACGCTCAGCGTCATCCAGGCCGGCATGACCGGGGCAGGCGCTGCGGCACTCAGCCACCAGGCGATGACGCCGGCCGGCACCAGCAAGACCACGGCCAGCAGCACCGCGCCTGCCCTGCGCCGACGCGGCGCCGGGGCGGCAGGATCCTCCGCATCAAGCGCTCGCACCGGCAGCAGCAGGCGATAGCCGATCTTGGGTACGGTCTCGATCGCCGGCTCGCCGTGCGCATCGGCGCCGAGCACGCCGCGCAACCGATGAATGGCGCGATAGATGGAATCGTCGGTGATGACGGCACCGTTCCACGCGTCGGCCAGCAACTCTTCGCGGCTGACGGTACGCCCCGGCCGCCGGGCGAGCGCCAGCAGCACCTGCATCACGCGCGGCTCCAGCCGCTGGCTGTCGCCGCCGCGGACCACGCGCAGCGCGCGCGGCTCGACCCGGCAGCCGCCGAGCAGGAAACCCTCGCCCGCGAGGAGGTCGGCGACGGACTCCGACTTCATCATTTGTGCGTTTTTCGACATGAGCAGCATGTGCAAATACGCGCAGGCTAGCTCAAGTGCACTACGCGATACGGCTTGCGCCGTCACAGCCGCCGCAGACCGATTACATGCAAAAGCGATAATGAAACAATGCAGCAAAACGCTCACGAAGATCCGGGAAGAACCCGAGAGTCTTTGCGAGAGCGCTTGACGCCTGCGGCGGCCGCTGCGAGCGATGGCGGCAGGAAAACAAAAGGGCCGCCGAAGCGACCCTTTCAAGATGCCGTCCCGTGCTGTTCCGGGACTTCAGGCCGGACATCACACCGTCCGCAATTGCCTGTCTGACTGGTGGGCGGTACAGGGTTCGAACCTGTGGCCCCTGCCGTGTGAAAGCAGTGCTCTACCGCTGAGCTAACCGCCCGGTGAAAACGGTGCAACTGGTGCCGACGAGAGGAGTCGAACCTCCGACCTACTGATTACGAATCAGTTGCTCTACCAACTGAGCTACGTCGGCGAAACCGAGCGCGCGATTATAGCGGCGAGCTTTGCCGTCGACAAGCATGATGCAACGTCTTCGTTGCGGTGGACGGGATTGCGCCTGCCGTCACCAGCACGCGCCGTTGGAGTTCTGCGGCATCTCGGTCTTGGCCGGCGTCTTCACCCCGGTGTTGTTGATCGTCAGCGTGCCGCACTGGTCGCCGGCCTGGTTGGTGCCGGCGACCGGCGTCGCGCTGAGCACGTAGCTCTGCGTATCGCCGGTCGCGCCGTTGGCGGAGCTGACCGAGTAATAGCCGCGCTCGGAGGTCAGCGTGCTGAGGCCGAGGCTCGTGGGCGCGGTCAGCGGGCTCGTCGCATAGCGGTTGAAGTTCGTGTAGTAGCGCTCCTGCGCCGCGGCGACGCGCATCAGCAGTTCCTTGCCGTCGGCGCGGCGCGCACGCTGGCCGTAACGCTGGTACGAAGGCAGCGCGAAGGCGGCGAGGATGGCGATGATCGCAACGACGATCATCAGTTCGAGCAGCGTGAAGCCCTGGTGTTTTTCGCGAATGCGCATCGTGCGTCCCCAGTGAAAAGACACGCGCCCTGGCGGGCGCGTGTCGCGTGCCGAATCAGAGAATGTCCAACAGCTCGCGCCAGGATCCGCGGTTCGCGGGCGGCGCCTTGATGCCCGGCATATCGTCGACCGGCACCGGAATACCGCCGCCGCCGCCCGGATCGCCCGTTATCGGCAGCACGAACTTGTCGCCGATCAGACGCGGTGTCGGGTCGCGGCACTGGTCGCCCTGGCACGGACCGCCCTGCTGCGCGCCGGCCGGCGATCCGCCGGTGGCGCCGTCCACGAGGATGGACGCACCGCGGAACTGCGGATTGCACGGATCGCTGCCGCGCGGAATCACCGTATTCACGACCGCGACGTTGAGACTGTAGATCGGCTTGGCCGTGAACACGGCACGCTCGCCGGGCTCGGCCGCGATGTTGAGCGGGATCATCCAGCCGCGCGTCGAGACCGGCACGGCGTTCGTCGTCAGGACGCGCGACGTCGCGTTCGGCTGGGTCAGCGTCTGCTGGGTCAGCTGCGACGGCAGCGTCGGATAGTTCGTGACGTTGCTGCCCGAGGTCGTGCCGTAGTCGCGCACGCCGTAGATCGCCTGCGGGCCGACGTTCGATGCGATGCCGGTCGCCGTGCGGTCTTCCTTGCCGAGGTACTTGCCGGTGCCGAACACCCAGATCGGCGCGCCGTTGCGGGCGGTGTCGCGCAGCGCGACCGGCATGCTCGTGATCGGCTGGCGCGGCAGCGAGTTGGCGTCGACCTGTGTCGGCGTCGTCGTGTACGTCTTGAACATCAGATCGACTTTCCACTGCGCCGGATTGGAGCTGCTCAGATCGAAGCGGAACAGGTTGCCGACGAGGTCGCCGGCAACGGCGATGTCATCGATCTGGTCGCTGTTCAGATCGTAGGCCGCCGGCGTCGACAGGCCGAAGCTCAGCGGCACGCCCTGCGGCGCGGTCGATGTCTGTATCTCGGCGATGCGCGCGCCGGTTTCCAGATCGAGCACGAACAATGAGGTCTTGTCCTTGTTGACGTCGGTGCTGGCCGGATCGGGCTCGCCGCGCGGGTCGGGGTTCGTCGTCGGGAAATAGCCGCTCGACACGAGCACGGCCCACTTGCCGGTATTCAGGCGCACGATGTTGGCCGAGTCGTACGTGTAGCCGAGTGCCGCCCCACCGGTCGAGGTGTTCGAGAATTCCCAGAGCACGTTGGCCGGACCGAAGCCGGACGGATCGGTCACGTCGAGCGCGAAGATGCCGCGGCCGCCCAAGCGCATGGAGCCGACCATCACGGTGCGCCAGCGACCGCCGATGAAGACGTCCTGCACGCGCAGGCGCGAGTCGACGCCGGTGACGATCTGGGCATGCGTCGGGTTCGTGTATTCGGTCGCCTTCTTGTTGGCGATCAGGATGTTCGGCATGTAGGCGAAGCGCTCCTGGCCGTTCAGCGAATTGATCGCGTGAACCATGCCGTCGTTCGAACCGACGTATACCGTCGGCGGCCGCGCACGGACCGATGCGGAGAACTTTGCGTAGGTCTGGCCGGCGCCGGTAGGACCGGCGGCCAGCGCTTCGGGCGATCCGGTCGGGAAGCTGTCCTGATACATGCCGATCGGACCCGACACGTAGGTCGGCTGCGAGTTGACGATCGCTCCCATCAGCGTCGAGCGGCGGCGCATGAACGGCGCGGTCGTTTCACGTGCGCGTTCGCCGCGCAGATAGTCGACGCGCTGCGAACCGAGGCCGTCGTTGTCGACCGCGATCGTCGTCGGGTTGTCGTTGAGCAGCCCCTGCTGCGTGGAATTGAGGCTCGCCCAGAGCAGCGGGATACCACGGCGCGGCGAGGCGAGCGCGTCCCACGTGAAGATATTGCGGCTCGCCGCAGTGCGCGCGGTCAGCAGCTGCGCGGCGTCCCATTCGGCCGAGCCGGTGGCCTGGCCCGTCGTCGAATCGACCGCGAACTTCGTCAGCGTGCCCGACCAGTCGGACGTGTCGAAGCTTGCCTTGAATGCTTCCGTGCTCGCCGTGACGATCGGCAGCGACACCGTCGCCGCGGTCGCGGTCGCGCGACGCGCCGTGATGCTGCTGACGATGTCGACGAGCGCCTGCGCGAGTTCGGCGGGGTTGTTCGAGATGAAGAATTTGCCGCGGCTGTTGATCGCCGCATGCCACATGTCGTCGATCTTGCGGCCGTCGTCGACGCCTTCGTTCGGGACCGGCCACGCCACGCTTGCGGGCACCGCATTCGAGCCGCGCAGCTTGGCGTAGGTCGCATCGTCGTTCTGCAGCGTGCCCGATGCGCCGAAGCCGATCATGAACTGCACGAGATGCGGCCACCGTGCCGGGTCGTTCGCCGGATTCCAGTAGATTTCGTTGTTCTGCAGCGGATCGCCGCCGCTCGGCAGCGGCGGGCCGAACAGGTTCGTCGACTTGTCCGGCAGATAGGGCGGCACGCGCAGACCCTCGGCACCGGCGAACACGCCACCGGTACGCAGCGGCGTCGCCCAGTAGTAGAACGCCATGTCGGCCATGGTCTCGACCGTGTTGCCGGTCTCGTTCCACATGATCTTGTTGTAGTTCTGGCCGACCGTGTACGCAACGCCGTCGGGCAGCGTGAGCGCGGTCGTATCGCTGCCGGGCGACGTGATGCCGCTGTCGCCGTTCCAGAGACCGTCGGTCATCTGGACATGGAAGTTCTGGCGGCAGACGAGTTCCTTGTTGAGTTCGGCGTCCCAGTACGGGTTCGTCCACGTGCCGGACGAGCGCTGGAAGAAGGCGCCCGTGCGCTTGAGCGCACCGCGATTGGGCGTACCGCCGCTGGCCGGAATGTTGAACAGCCAGTCGTAGAAGCGGTCGCGGATACCGCCCGCGGTGGGCTGCAGCTCGAACGGCCGGATCTCGGTCGCCGCCGCCAGGAAATTCGAGTTGATGTTCTGCCAGGCGACGCGCACCTCGGGACCGAACGTGCGGTAGGCATGCGACACCGCGGAAATCGCCGCCATCTGGCGCGTGCGGTAGAACGCATACCAGTTGACGAAGCGCTGGCGCGCCTGCGCGAGCGTCACGCCGGGCGGCAGCGCCGGGCTGGCGGCCGTCAGGCTGATCCATTCCCAGTTGTTCGAATTGTAGAGATCACCGTAGTTGGTGATTTTTCCGTTTGCATCGAGGACCAGGTTCGGCGCGGTCGTCTTGTAACGGTAGTAGCCGGCGCCGGTGTTGTTGCAGAACGACGTCGTCGACGCATTGATCGTACCCAGACCCGTGTTCGGGTTCGAATTGCGGTAGTGCGCGATACCGTTGCGTTGCGCGGTCGGCCAGACCTGCGTCGGCATCGACGGACTGTTCGTCAGGTCGCCTTCGATCGGCGGATCGTAGGCGTTGTTCGGATTGAAGTAGACACCGTTCATCGAACGCGAGCGCGGATTCGTCTCGTCGGTGACGTTCGGGTCGATCACGCCGGCGCAGCGGTAGGGGTTGCCCCAGCCGGTGTTGTTCGGATCGTAGGGCCGCTGGTCGGGCATGAAGTCGCTGCCCATCGAACCGGAGTCGTCGAAGGTCAGCACGAGGTTCGGCGCGACGGCAGCCGTGAGCTCCGGCGGTGTGGCCAGCAGATCCGTCGTCCACGCACGCGCATCCTGCGACTGCACGGCGCAGAGGCACAACGCAAATCCGGCTCCGAGCCAGCGCGGGGAAATCAGACGATTACCAGGTTTCATGGCTGATCCTTACGGTGTAGCGATGCGATGAGGTCCGTTCGCGGATCAGCGTCCGCTGAACGATCCGTCAGTGCTGAAAGCCGAGTAGACGACTTCGGTGACGCGGATCGCCGAGTCGCCGCTGCCGCCCTGACTGCGCGACGTCACGCGATAGACGTGGCGCGACGGGTTCGTGGTACCGCCCTGTTCCTGCTCGTTCGAGCCGCCCATGCGGCCTGCACCGCCGAAGCCGCCGGTATCGAGGCCGAGATCTTCGAACAGCAGGCGCGGCTGTACCGCGATCGAGGCAGTCTCGACGCTGCCGGTCAGGCCGCTGAGCGGCGGCGTGTATTCCATGCTGCCCGTGGTGACCCAGGTCTTCGCCGTGCGGAACGTGGTCACCGGTGCGCGGGCACCGGTATGAATGGCCGAACCCGCCTGATTCCAGACGCAGGGCTGCGTGACGCCGTCGCCGAGACAGGTCGGAAACGCCATGCCGCCCCGGGACAGATTCGCCGTCGACGGCGCATTCCAGAGCATCGCTTCACCGAAGCGCGCGGCGCTCTCGGTGCCGAGCAGTGCGAGCTGGCGGTTGCGGACGCCGCCGGTCATGCGTTCCTGCAGCAACGCGCTGCCCGAGGAAGCCAGTCCGAGCAGCGTCAGCAGGATCAGGAACATCAGCGCGATGAACAGCACCGCGCCACGCTGCCGCTGCGGAACCGGGAAAGAATTGGATCGGACGAAAGTCTTCATGGCTCGCCTTTCAGTTGCTGCCGTTGCGAATCGACGCGACCGTCATGAACTCGCGCCGCATCATGCGTCCCACCGGAAGCGCGGTGACGGGCATCGTCGTCGCCGGAATCACCGGGCCGGTACCGCCGTCGATGCTGTACCAGTACGCCGTGTCCTGCTGGGGCGTCGCCCCCATGTCATCGACCGTGTTGAACAGCGCATGCGCCTCGATCGAACGCAGACTGCGCCAGAGACATCCCGGCTCGCGCCAGGTGCTGGTCGGTCCCGTGTAGACGCGCGCGAAGGCCGCCGGCGGCGGCGAGCAGTTCGCCGCGTTGCTGTTCGCCTGCACCTGGGTCGCGTCGAGGTACGCCATGCCGCCGTTGCCCAGGTATGCCGCGCCGTAAAGGAAATCGAGCCGCTCCACGCCCTGCGCGACTTCCTGCGCGGCGCCGTTTTCCGCGCGCATCAGCGTCGGGATCAGACGCCCTGCCGCGCTCGGATTCGGATCGGCGGCGAGCTGCAGCCAATAGCTCACGGTCGTGAAATCGCGCGTGAAATTGAAAATGCGCGCGTCGCAGGCCGCATCGCTCGCGCCGGGCTTGAACTCGGTGTCCTGGATCAGCGTGCCGCTCGCCGGCGTCAGCTGGGACGCGCCGGACAAGTTGACGCGGAAGATCGTGGGCGTGTTGCTGCAGTCGCTCACGAGCGCGAGGTCGCCGTTGACGAAATTCAGCGGCGTCCCCGCGTTGCTGGCCGGATCGAGCGTGAACACCGAGGCATAGCCCGTGACCACGCCGGGCGGCAGCGAGTAGCGCCAGCCGATGCCGCGCACATAGCGCATCGTCAGCACGTCGGTACCCCTCACGCGATTGCCGGCGCCGGTGCCGACCGCGGGAATGCCGTTGGCACCGGTCGGGACCGTCGGATTGCAGGTGCCGGTACTGCACTCGTAGCCGCGGATGAAATACGCCGCGCTCAGCGGATAGGCTTCGCTGGTCGTCCAACCCGCCTGCCGGCCCGTTTCCGTGCCCATGTCCTGCAGCACGAAGCCGGTCGCGTTGACCATGATCGCCGCGCGCGGCAGCAGCGCGCCGTTGGCGGTCTGACGCCAGGCGTCCCGGTCGGAAACCGAGCTCTGACGGAACATCGCGCCGGCCATGCGCAGGTCGGCCTCGATGCGGCCCGTCGCGAAGCGACCGTTCTCCTGCACGCGTGCCAGATAGGACTGGGTACGGTTGCTCTGGTTCGTCGCCATGAACAACGCGACGATGCCGGCCGAGACGAGCAGGCCCAGCGTCATCGCGACCATCAATTCGATCAGCGACAGACCGCGCTGGCGGTCGAAGCGCCGCATCGCCGCTGCAGTGGTGCGAGTCATTTCGCTCATGGCTGGAATACCCACGCAAACGTCTGGTTGTTGACGCCGGCGCCGGCGTTCAGCGACGCCTCGGCCCAGCTGATGGTGATCGTGCAGAGGCCGTTGTACGGCGCGCGGTTGACGATCTGCGACGCCGTCGGCGCGGTCGCGCCCGCATTCAGCGCGCAGTTGATCCGCGCGGTCGGCGACGGCAGGAACTGCTGCAGCGAGCGGCTCCAGAGCACGCTGTCGCGCGTGACGATCTCGTTGACCGTGCAGCCCGTGCCGCAGCCTGGCACCGCACCGCCGATGGGGTACGCGAGGTTGTAGCCGTTCGCCCACAGCGCCGGCATGTTCAGGCGCATGCGGTCGGCCATCGATTGCGCGAGAAAGCCGGCCTGGCTGCGCAGGTACGACGAATGATTGGTGCGCACCGATACCATCAGCAGGCCGGCCATGCCCATGAGGCCGACGCTGAAGATGACCAGCGCGATCATGACTTCGAGCAGCGAGAAACCGCGATGTAGACGACGCGTCATGTCAGCTCCCCGGGCAGGCCAACGCGGACGAGCCGGTTGTGTTTTTGTGCGATGACGCACTGCCGCTGGCGCGGACGCGGACGCGGCGGGACTTGGCGGCTTCGCCGGTCGGGAAGCAGACGTTCATGTCGAACCCGGACGAGGCAAGCGCGCCGTTGATATTGAAGACCACGCGGCCGCTGCCGCCGGCGCCGGTGTTGTTCGCGAACACCTTGTACTGCGTGTCCAGCGCTTCGGTCGTCGAAATGAGTTCGTCGGCTGCGTCGAAGTTGCCTTCGCCGGTCGTGTCGGCGATGACCTGCCAGCCGGTGCTCCAGTCCGCAGTGTTGCTGGCGGACACCACTGCGACCGGCCTGCCGCGGCGGACCGCTTCCGAACGGGCGGTCGCCAGGGACGTGACCAGGTCATTGGTGTAGTTGGATACGTTGGTATTGCGGATGGTGCTGCGGAACGACGGCAGCGCGAGCCCGACCAGGATCGCCAGGATGGCCATCGAGATGAACAGCTCCAGCAAGGTGAAGCCGCGCTCGGCCTTCAGCCCCCGAAGACTTCTGTCGCGCCGATAGAGAAATGCCATAAGTCCCTCTGCGAAGACGAAATAGCGCACGGCTATCCGATGCTCGAAACTATTCGCCACCCGCCGGACAGGCAAGGCGCAGCGCTGCGCGAGGTAGCAAACGTCGGATGAACGGGCGGCCCGGCCGCCGGCTCCGGACCGGGGTGCCGGGTGCTGCAGGGAGCCGCGAAACGTCGAGGCTCCGGCGGCGAGGTCGTGCACCGTCCGAGGTCGGGCACCCAGGCGGTCCACGGGTGGAGGCGAGTCGCGAGACGCGCAGGACACGCCGATTCCGAAACCGCCGGGATGGCGGCCTAGGCGGTCCTCGGGACGCACGGCCGGGCACGGCGCCCGGCCGCAGTGGATCAGGAAACGAGCTGGATGCGCAGCTCGCGCGGCAGCGCGAAGGTGATGGTCTCGGCGGCGCCGGAAAGTTCACGGACCGCGCGGCCGCCGGCGGCCTGCAGCCGTCCGATGACGTCCCTGACCAGGGTTTCCGGTGCCGAGGCGCCGGCGGTCACGCCGATGCGCGTGCGGCCGACCAGCCATTCGTCGCGGATGTCGTCGGCACCGTCGATCAGATGGGCCGGAACGCCCTGCTTCTCGGCGAGTTCGCGCAGCCGGTTCGAGTTGGAACTGTTGACCGAGCCGACGACGAGCACGAGGTCGCACTGCTGGCCGAGTTCGCGAACGGCGTCCTGGCGGTTCTGCGTCGCGTAGCAGATGTCGTCGTGGCGCGGGCCGAGGACCTTCGGAAAATGCGTGCGCAGCGCGTCGATGACGGCCTTGGTGTCGTCGACCGACAGCGTGGTCTGCGTGACGTAGGCGATGTGCTCGGGGCTGCGCGGCTTGAGCCGGGCGACGTCTTCGGGCGTCTCGACGAGATAGATCTCGCCGACCGCGCCGGACTGCATCCACTGTCCGAGCGTGCCTTCGACCTCGGGATGCCCCGCGTGACCGATCAGCACGACGTCCCGTCCGGCCTTGCAGTGGCTCGACACCTCGATGTGCACCTTCGTGACCAGCGGACAGGTCGCGTCGAACACGCGCAGCCCGCGCCGGTCGGCCTCGGCGCGCACGGCCTTGGACACGCCGTGGGCGCTGAAGATCACGGTCGCGTCGTCGGGCACCTCGTCGAGTTCGTCGACGAACACGGCGCCGCGCGCGCGCAGGCCTTCGACGACGAACCGGTTGTGCACGACTTCGTGCCGCACGTAGATCGGCGCGCCGAACACTTCGAGCGCGCGCTCGACGATCTCGATGGCGCGGTCGACACCGGCACAGAAACCGCGTGGATTGGCTAGCAATACTTCCATGACGTGGTCGGGACCGGCGCTGACGGAACGCCGATTATCGCCCCTGCCCCTCCGCTTTCCCACTGCGCAGACTCAACAGCGCCAGCAGCACCGCCCCGACGGAAATGGCCGAGTCGGCCACGTTGAAGGTCGGAAATGCCCAGTCGCCGTGATAGACCTGGATGAAGTCGACGACGTGGCCGTAGCGCAGCCGGTCGATGAGGTTGCCGATCGCGCCGCCGACAACGAGCGCGAGCGGCAGCGCCGTGAGCCAGTCACGCCGTGGCGTACGCGACAGCCACACGGTCAGCACGACGCTGATGCCGACGGCGAGCACGCCGAACCCCCAGCGCTGCCAGCCGCCCGCGTCGGCGAGAAAGCTGAAGGCCGCACCGGTGTTGTACGCGAGATTCCAGTTGAGGATTCCCGCGATCGCCGGAATCGGCACGCCTTCCTGCAGATGGGTCAGAACGACATGCTTGGTCCATTGGTCGAGCGCGACGAGCGCGGTCGACAGCCACAGCCAGACCAGCGCATTCGCGCCGCGCGGCAGCGACGAGGCGAGCGCGGCCATCAGAAATACCGCCGCTGTTCGCCGCCGCCGTCGACGTTGTCGACGCAGCGCCCGCAGAGTTCGGGATGTGCCGCGTGGCGGCCGACATCGGCGCGATAGTGCCAGCAGCGCACGCACTTGGTCGCGCCGCTCGCCTTCGCGACGATCCAGACTTCGTGATCGGCGAGATCGGCCTTCGCAGCGAGCGTGGTCGGCGCCGCCTCGTCGTCGACGAACGATTCGAAACCGAGCTTGGCCGCGACGATGTCGTAGGCCGGGCGGTCGCGCAGCGCCTCGATCGACAGCGACGAGGTGATGAAGCCGAAGCGCAGTTCGTCGGCGACTTCGGCGAAGCGCTCGCGCTGGTCGGCGTCGACGTAGAGCGTGACCTCGGCTTCGAGCGACGCGCCGATGACGCCGAGCACGCGCATACCCTCGAGCACCTTGGATGTCGCCGAGCGGATCGCGAGCAGGTCGGCCCACCACTGCCGCTGCTGCGGCGACGCCTGCGTGGCCGCGAGCTCCGTGTAGAACGTCTCGAACAGCACGGATTCGTCGCGCTCGCCGGGCATTTCCGCCCAGATTTCCTCGGCCGTGAAGCTCAGGATCGGCGCGAGCCAGCGTACGAGCGCCTCGAGAATGCGGTACATCGCGCTTTGCGCCGAGCGCCGGCCGTGGCTGGCCGTCGGCATGGTGTAGAGGCGATCCTTCGTGATGTCGAGATAGAGCGCGCCCATCTCGTTCGTGCAGAAGTTCTGCACGCGCTGCACGATTTCGGGGAAGTCGTAGCGCTCGTACGCGGCGATGACGGCCTGCTGCGCGTCATGCGCCTGCTGCACGGCCCACTGGTCGAGCAGCAGCGAGTCGGCGACCGCGACGAGATGCTGCGCCGGCTCGAAGCCGTGCAGGTTGCCGAGCAGGAACCGCGCCGTGTTGCGGATGCGTCGATACGCGTCGGCGACGCGCTTGAGGATCTCGTTCGACATCGACATTTCGTTGCGATAGTCGGTCGAAGCGACCCAGAGGCGCAGGATGTCCGCGCCGTAGTTCTTCATCACGTCCTGCGGCTCGACGCCGTTGCCGAGCGACTTGGACATCTTGCGGCCGTGCTCGTCGACGGTGAAGCCGTGCGTGAGCACCTCGTCGTAAGGCGCGTGGCGGTACATCGCCGTCGAGGTCAGCAGCGAGGAATGAAACCAGCCGCGATGCTGGTCGGAACCTTCGAGATACATGACCTTGTCGTCGGGCCCGTCGGTCGCGAGTTCGGACCGCTCGGCCAGCACGCCGCGATGCGTGACGCCCGAATCGAACCAGACGTCGAGCACGTCGGAGACCTTCTCGTACTGCGCGGCCTCGTCGCCGAGCAGTTCGGCGATGTCGAGCGCGTACCACGCGTCGATGCCGCCCTGCTCCATGCGCCTGGCCACTTCCTCGAACAGCTCGACGCTGCGCGGATGCGGCAGCTGGGTCGCCTTGTCGACGAACAGCGTGATCGGCACGCCCCAGGTGCGCTGGCGCGAGATGCACCAGTCCGGGCGGCCGGCGATCATGCTCGTGATGCGTTCCTCGCCCCAGGCCGGAATCCAGCGAACCTGCTTGATCGCAGCCAGCGCGTCGGCGCGCAGGCCGGCCTTTTCCATGCTGATGAACCACTGCGGCGTCGCGCGGAACGCCACCGGCGTCTTGTGGCGCCAGCAGTGCGGATAGCTGTGCTGGATCTTCAGCGATGCGAGCAGCTTGCCGCGCTCGGCGACGAGATCGACGATCGCGTCATTCGCCTTCCAGATGTACATGCCTTCCACGAGCGGCGTGCCCGGCAGATAGACGCCGTTGCCGCCGACCGGGTTCAGCACCGACGGACTGTACTTGTCCACGAGTCCATATTTCTGACCCACTGCGAAGTCCTCGACGCCGTGACCCGGCGCCGTGTGCACCGCACCGGTACCGTCTTCGGCCGACACGTGGTCGCCGACGAGGATCGCGACCTGGCGGTCGGCATAGAACGGATGCTGCAGCAGCTGATGGTCGAGCGCACTGCCCTGCACCGCATTGCCGTGCACGACGGCGACGCCGTCTGCGGCGCTGCCGTAGCGCGCCGCGCAGCGGTCGGCGAGCGCCGCGGCGACGACGAGCAGCACGCGGCGGCCCTCGCGCGCGGGACCTTCGATCAGACGGTATTCGAGTTCCGGCCCGAGCGTGACCGCGAGGCTGGCCGGCAAGGTCCACGGCGTCGTCGTCCAGATCGGCACGGCGACGATCGCGTCGATGTCGGACGCGACGCCGAACGACGCGAGCACCGCGGCCGGACTGACGACGTCATACGCCACGTCGATCGCCGGCGAAGTCTTGTCGGCATATTCGATCTCGGCTTCGGCCAGCGCCGAGCCGCAGTCGAAGCACCAGTGCACCGGCTTGAAGCCGCGCGTCACGTGGCCGTTGGCATAGATCGTCGCGAGCGCGCGCACCATGTCGGCTTCGAACTTCGCGTCCATGGTGCGGTAGGGGTTGTCCCAGTCGCCGAGCACGCCGAGCCGCTTGAAGTCCGTGCGCTGCAGGTCGATCTGCTGGCTCGCGTATTCGCGGCACTTCTGCCGGAATTCGACGGCGTCGACCTTCTGGCCGACCTTGCCGATCTTCTTCTCGACGGCGATCTCGATCGGCAGGCCGTGGCAGTCCCAGCCCGGCACGTACGGCGAGCGATAGCCGGCCATGAGCTTGGACTTGACGACCGTGTCCTTGAGAATCTTGTTCAGCGCATGCCCCAGATGGATCACGCCGTTCGCATACGGCGGGCCGTCGTGCAGCACGAACGCGCGCGGGCGCGACGCGGTCTTTTCCTGGATCTGGTGATAGCGCCGCTTCGCTTCCCAGTCGGCCAGCATGGCCGGTTCGCGCTTGGCGAGGTCTGCCTTCATGGCGAAGCGGGTTTCGGGCAGGTTGATCGTGTTCTTGTAGTCGGTCGTCACGGTTCAGGCTCCGGCGGCCGCATCAGCGGTTGCGCCCAGGATGCGCCGCGCGGCGGCGGCGTCAGCGTCGATCTGCCGGACCATGCTCGGAAGGTCCGGGAATTTTTCTTCATCACGCAGTTTTGCAACAAATTCCACTTCTATGCGCCGGCCGTAGAGATCGCCGTCGAAATCGAACAGGTGCGCTTCGAGCAGCGGCTCCTTGCCGGCGACGGTGGGCCTCACGCCGAGGCTCGCCACGCCCGGATGCGCGCACAGGCCCGCGCCGCTCACGCGCACCGCGAAGATGCCGGCCAGCGGCGCGACCCGCCTGCCGAGGCGCAGGTTTGCCGTCGGATAGCCGAGCCGGCGGCCGAGCTGCTGTCCGTGCA
>NZ_DATIGT010000137.1:0-21983 GCF_035481375.1 Tahibacter sp. | reverse complement strand
GCCCCGCCCCTTCATCCGTGTCACATCACCCGATTGCCGCTGCCTTCATCCACCGTCTCGGGCTTGTTGCTGCTGTTGACCGTGTTGTTCTTGCCGCGGAAATGCACGCGGCCGTACGCGTCGCCGAGCAATGTGTTGTTGTCGCCGGCGACGATGGCTTCGCCCACCTCGGTCATGTTCAGCATGTTGTTCGACCCTTCCACGGTCAGCGTGCCGACCTTCTGGTTCAGCACCGTCACGCCGCTGCCGACCACCTGGATGCTCGTCACTTCGTCGACGTTCAACGACCCCTTCGACGCCCGGATCGTCACCTTGCCGCAGACGCCGTCCAGCACCAGGCGGAAATCGTCACGCGTGATCAGCACGTCCTGCCGGTCGGTGCATGTCGCGCCGGTGGCCGGATCGGTCAGCGTGCCTGCCCGTGCGGGCATTGCGGAAACGGCGAGAGCCAGAGCGAACGAAAGCGTCAGCGTATCGATTGAACGCATGATTCACGACCTATGACTGGGAGAGCTGGCGAGCATAGGTACGGAATCGTCGATGATCTGTTGACCACTTCGCAGGTCGACGGCCGGATCGAGCGGGGAATCGACACGCCGCTTCAAGCGACGTTGCGCGAAAGGCACAAGTCGCCATATCGCGCCGACGCAATCGCGCGTAGCAGCGAGCATGGAAACTATTGTCTGACTCGAGCAGGCTCGCGAGTGCGGCCGCCAGCGTCTGGCGACGAGCCAAACGGTCACAAGTCGCGACGCGACTACTTCATTGGCCGTACTACCCGATGCATGCTATCCGTTCGCCCTGGGCCTTCCGACAGTTGACGGATATGCCGTGCGCGATAGATTCGTCGCTGGCAACTCCGCACCTCCGTCGATCGCGACAGTTCCGCCCCGCATCACTCACGCGGCGGTCTCCATGGTCCCGCGCCGCGACGCAGCTCCGGTGGCGACCTTCAGGACGAACGATCGCGCGCGATCCCCACCGACCGACCACACAGGCATTCATGAAACCGACGACGAGCGGCGACCTGACTCTTCATCCCCCCGTCGAACCGCGCGACAGCGGCATGCTCGACGTCGGCGACGGCCACAGGCTCTACTGGGAACGCATCGGCACGCCGGGTGCGCAGCCCGCGGTGTTCCTGCACGGAGGTCCCGGAGGCGGCCTGTCGCCGGTACACCGGCAGCTGTTCGATCCGCGCGGCTACGATGTACTGCTGTTCGATCAACGCGGCTCGGGACGCTCGCAACCCGCCGCCGAACTGCATGCGAACACGACCGCGCATCTCGTCGCCGACATCGAACGGCTCAGAACCGAAATCATGGGCTGCGAACACTGGCTCGTGTTCGGCGGGTCGTGGGGGTCGACCTTGGCGCTCGCCTACGCGCAGGCGCATCCGGAACGCGTCGACGCGATGATCCTGCGCGGTATTTTCACGTCGACGCGCGCCGAACTCGACTGGTTCTATCGCAGCGGCGTCGACCAGGTATTCCCCGACAAATGGGAACACTTCATCGCCCCGATTCCGGAAGCCGAACGCGGCGATCTGCTGGCCGCGTATCGCGAACGGCTGCAGCATGCCGACCCCGCCGTGCAACGCGCCGCGGCGCGCGCGTGGACGCGCTTCGAAACCGAAGTGTCGACGCTCGTCCATCACCCCGACGGCAGCGCGGACGACGACGCACACGACCTCGCCGTCGCGCGCATCGAAAACCACTATTTCTCGAACGGCTGCTTTCTCGAGGAAGGCCAGCTGCTGCGCGACGCGCACCGGCTCGCCGCAATTCCCGCGGTCATCGTCCACGGCCGCTACGACATGCCCTGCCCCGCGCGCTACGCCTGGGCGCTGCACCGCGCCTGGCCCGAGGCGGAGTTCCACCTCGTCGAAGCCGCCGGCCACGCGTTTCGCGAGCCCGGCATTCTGGAGCGGCTGCTGGAAGCGCTGCAGCGGTTTGCGCGGCCGGCAGCAGAGTGAGGTGGCATACAACGGCAACCGCTGATTTGACGCATTGGAGTGGTTTGCTGCGATTCTCGCAGCGCGAAGCAACGCGGTCGCAGCCATTCGTTCGGACCATTGAGCGTTCGAAGCCGTCGGAATCTGCGGTTCTGAACGACGGCCTCGTCCCCCTTGAAGTGAAGGCGTGTTCCCGTGCGCCGAGGAAGATCGCGCACGTTAGACACGTGTCGCGAGGCCATTTGAAATCTCTCCTTTCAAGGGAGAGCATTGGCGGGGATGGGTTCGCCGTCTTGCATTCAACGCCACGATCCGCAACGCACGCTCCGGCCATCGCGGCACTTTCCATCGCCGCAGGACCATCAAGACGGACTTTTCAACGGCAGATGACCTGGATTTTCCCTACTCAAACCTCGCCCGAAAAACGAAGTCGTTGTTCCCGAACACCGTAATCTGAAACGCCTGCGTAATTGCCAGCCCGTTCACTCCACCCGCGTCGGCAATATAGAAGCGTCCAAACAGCATCTGGCCGACCAGCGCCGGATCATTGCCCAGGTCCACGTTCACCGACCCCGTCCCTGCGCCACTCCCGGCTCCGCCGAGCATGATCGTCTGGCTCGAAAAGTCGCCCGGCGGCACAGCAGCCTGCAGTCCTGGATCGCTGCGCGAAATCACGAGCGTCGCGCCAGCGCCGCCAAGCGCATCCGCTACTGAAACCGTGAAATTGCTGTTCCCTAGCAGCGGCGGCTCGAGCGCTCCGATCTGCGGCGTGACCCCGCCGGATCCGGCCTGCGCAGTGCCGACGATGCGCGGAATCCGGTCGCTTTCCGTGAACAGCGTCGGGCGTTCGAACGGACCCGTTTCGGCCGCGACGCGCGGATCGGTCATGGGCCGCTTCAGGAAGGCCACGAGATTCGCCTTCTGCTGCGGCGTCAGATTGCGCGGACGCACGCGCGGGTCTTTGTTCGGTGCGGTGAAATCGCCGCCGCGATCATAGAAATCGACGACCTGCTCGAGCGTCATGAAACGTCCGCTGCTCATGTACGGCGCGCGCAGTTCGACATTGCGCAGGCTCGGTGTGCGGAACGCGCCGCGGTCCTGCGGGTTGTTGGTCTGCACGAACCGGCCGAGGTCGTCGTCGACCGGCCGCACGCCGATGTAGTGGAACTGGTTGTCGCTGATCAGCGCTCCGGCATGACAGGCCGCGCACTCGTTGGCGACGAACACCTGCTGGCCGGCGCGCTCGGCCTGAGTCAACGACGGCGTTCCGCCGCGTTCGGCGTCCAGCGGGGTCTGCGTACCGTTCAAGGTGCGCTCGTACGCGGCGATCGCCATCGCGATGCGCGCCGCGGTGATCGTGCCGCTGCCGAACGCGTCGGCGAACAGCGCCGGATAGTCGCGTCCGGCGATCCAGTCATTCAACGAGTCCGGCACGTTCACCGCGAGCGCGAGCGGGCGGATCGACGTCAGCCGGTTGCCGATCGTGTTGACGGTTGCACCGGTAAACGCCATTTCAACGGTGTTGACCAGCGGACCCAGCGCCTGATTCTCCAGCGCGCCGCCTTGCTGGATCAGCACCTGTGCCGTCAGCGGATCGACGAAGGTGCCGCCGGCGCGGCCGTCCCAGAACAACAGCGGCGGGTAAGCGGCGTTCACGGCCGACGATGCGCGGCGCGTGCCGACCTGCGTGCCGATGCCGAACGATGCGACCGACTGATAGAGCCCGTCCTCGCCGTGGGCCGGCACGCCCGCCGACGCGTGCAGGTCGTCGCCGGTGCCGATCAGGCCGTCGCGCCCCGGATTGATGCTGCTGGCACCCGCCAGCGCCGTGCGCGGATCGCCACCGCCGCCGAACGAACGGTGGCACGTGCCGCAGGCCACGGTGCCGGTGATCGACAGCTGTTCTTCCCAGAACAGCGCCTTGCCGAGCTGGATCTTGGCCGCAGTCTGCGGATTGCCCGCGGGCACCGGCGGCGGACCCAGCGGAGGCGGCGGTGGCGGCGCCTGACCGTGCGCAACCGTGGCAGCCAGCGCGGCCAGCGCACCGAACCCGCAACCCAAGAGTGTCGTCTTCATCCCCCGTCCCCGAACCGGTGCCCCTGTGGACCGCTGGGAACACACGATGGCGGGAGACTGTGCAGAAACAATGGAGGTGGGTATGGGAGCAGAGCTTCGCCCCGGGCCTGGCACAGGGCGCAACAGGCGCGGCGCGTTGCGCCATCCCCCGTCGCGCTGCTCCAGCCCACAACGCGCTCCGCCAACGATGTGCAGCGTGCCGGAGGCGAGCGACGCGGCGAACGGAGACACGGCGCAGTGCGTTGCGCTCATTGCGCCTACGCCTGTCGAATTTCACCGCGCTCGTTCGTCGCTCCGTGTAATTGTCCATGCCATCGTTCCCGACCGCCACGATCTCAACAGGAGCCGCGCCATGACCATCACGATCACCGCCTTCGAACGCTCGCCCGACGGCGGCCGCGGCCTCGCGCGCGACACACGCGTGCGCTGGGCGCTCGAAGAAGTCGCCCGGCCCTACGACGCACGCCTCGTGTCGTTTCGCGCAATGAAAGAACCCGCACATCTGGCGCTGCATCCGTTCGGCCAGATACCGACCTACGAAGAAGGCGACCTCGTGCTGTTCGAGACCGGCGCGATCATCCTGCATATCGCCGAAGACCATGCGGGACTGCTGCCGGCCGATCCCGATCCGCGCGCCCGCGCGATCATGTGGATGTTCGCCTCAGTCAACACGGTCGAACCGCCGATCCTGGAATATGCCAACGCAAAACTGCTCGAGGCCGATAAGCCGTGGAGCGCGGAACGCCTGCCGATCGTCGCGGATCGTGTGCGCGCTCGGTTGACGCAACTGTCCGCGCGGCTCGGCGGAGCCGACTGGCTCGACGGCACGTTCAGCGCGGGCGATCTGATGATGGTGTCCGTACTACTGCGGATCCGAGCGTCGGGACTGCTCGACGAGTATTCGAATCTTGCTGCCTACGTTGCGCGCGGCGAGGCGCGGCCGGCGTATCAGCGGGCGTTCGCTGCGCAGCTCGCGGTGAATAGGCGCTAGCCGGTCACTGGCGAGAAGGTCAGGCGACGATGTGGGTATGGGCCACTCGCGTGCGCCATGAATCTGCGTCGCACGAATTCTGGGTGTCCGAATCTTCGCGAATTCTGGGTGTCCGAATCTTCGCCGCGAATCTTCGTCTCGCACGAATTCTGGGTGTCCGAATCTTCACCCAGGCAAATGAGCAACTCCGTTCGGAGTGTCTGACGCCGCACGCGCCACCGAAACGACAGTCGAGTGAACGGGCGACGTGGAGTCGCCGGTGCAGAACGGATTCGTGGCATGGGCGCCGCCGTGCGTCACCCGTCCCTCACCGCAACGCACACCCCTGCGTCGGGCGATCGTCCGCGAGCATCTTGTTGCGGTATCTCCATTGGTGCAGACACGCTTCATCGAGCACCAGGAGTGCGGCGGCGCGCTGTGAGACATCGCCGTGGATGCGGTACTCCGTGCGTGCCTGCTGCATCCAGTCTCTTATCTGCTGTGCGGCGTCGGGTGCGGCGCTGTCGAGACAGGGCAGCACGTCCGCGGCGACGCGCGTCAGCACAGCATCGCATTCGGGGCCATCGGACCAGGCGTTCGATGCCGATGTGGCGGCGGGTCCGGGCGATGCGGCCTGCGCGCCGCGCGCCGCGGGCGGGTCGTCTTCGTAGCGGTTCTCGACCTTGATCCACGGTTCGCCGTCGATGCTGTCCGGCGCGCGGCTGAAGGTCATCACGGCCTTGAGGCGGCGTGCCGTCTGTCCGTTCTCGGGCGTGCAATCGGCTTCGTAGTGCACGGCGACGCGCTGCTGATCGTGGCCGCCCGGCAGCGTTTCGCGGCTGCCGATAGAGACGAGCCGGCATCTGGCGTCGAGGCCCCGCGTCACGAGCGCTTCGGTTTTCTCCGCAGGGAATCCGGACGGTTTCGCGCACGCGGTCAATGCAAGGCTCGTGGTCAGCGCGACCAGGGAAACGTGCGCAGAGGAAGCGAAGAAGCGATGGGTCATGGGTGAACGGCCGTTGCAGGCGGCGCCGGCGGCGCTGCGGGAGCGCGACGATGACGTGTGCGCACACGCAATTCAAGCGCTGTATGCGATGAATCGAATGACGGATCCGACACGCAAGTCCCTGCGTCGCGCGACCTGCGCTGGCCGGCGGCGATGACGACGGCTGCAGAACAACGACGACCCGGCGCGGTACCGTCGAGACGCACCGCGCAGCGGCTCGACCGCGCAGAGCGGCGCACCGACGCGCCCGACGCTCGCTGACCGCCGCAGCCTTCCTTACGCCACGTTCGCGCAAGCGCCGCAACAAGCACCGCCAAGTTCCCGCCAGCAGTCGTGAAGTTTTCCCGCCGCACGCCGCGTTAACGCGACATCGCCATTTCTGCATTCACGCCGGTCTCCGCCTGTGCGACACGATGAGTACACCTTTTGCCTTGTCTCTTTGGAGCCATGGTCAGTATGCGTACTTTGCATAAAGGAGTGCCGATGCAGTGATTCGCTCGCCGTTGTCGCGTCATCTGATTCTCACCCCTGAAACGATCCGTCGCGCAGTGCGGACTCGCAACCGTCCGCGCGACCGAACCTGGAGAATTGCCATGCAACAGAAAGCATTCCGTCTCGTCGTACTGGCCGCGGCGATCCTCGCGTGCGGCACGGTCAACGCGTCCGAAGAACCGATCGACCCGACGGCACGGCCGTCGTCGTTCCTCGACACCGTCGATCCGGCCATCATTGCCGTCATGCGGCAGCAGGAGCGATTGCAGCCGGCCGTCATGGCGCTGCACGAAGCGCATCTGCGGACACCGGGCTCGGGCTTTGCCGGCGTCGCATTCGAAGGCGACGGCATTGCGCTCTACTGGAAAGGCCCGCTGAGCCTCGACATGCACAACGCGATCGACAGCGCGCGCAAGATCGGCGTCGTCACCGTGAAGCCCGCGGCGTATTCGCTGGCCGAACTCGAAGCCGCCGCGGCGAAGATCGATGCGAAGGCGCAGGCCATCGGCGGCAGCGAGATTCAGTCGGTCGCGATGCGCTACGACGGCAAGGGCCTCGACATCGAGCGCATGCCGGACGCAACGCTGAAGGCCCACCAGGAAGCACGCGCAAAAGCCGGCGCGATCGCGCTCGCCTCGGCGGATCAAGTGCTCGCCGGTCTCGACGTCGGCGTTCCGGTCACGCTGACGACGGCCGAATCGCCGATCGAACTGACGAGCCGCACCAACGATTCGCCCGCATGGAATGCGGGCGGTTACTGGGAATCGCGCCGCAGCGGACAGGTACGCGGCCGGTGCACGACGGGCTTCGGCATACGCGCCTACAACCGCACCTGGGTACTGACCGCCGCACATTGCGCGACGGCGCCGGATATCGGCCATCAGGGCTTCGACGGCCAGTACATGGGGCCGGTGACGCGCGAGCACTACTCGTACGACCTGATCCTCATCGATGCGGGCGGCTATCACCGCATGTTCGACAACGTGCAGCCGAACGGCTACGACTACAAGAACGTCTACGGCTGGGGCTATCACTCGGCGAACGAACTGCTGTGCCAGTCCGGCTTCACGAGCGGGTATTACCACAGCCAGGTGATCTGCGGTTTGAAGACGGGATCGAGTCAGAACATCTCGGTGTCGTGCAGCACGCCGGATTCCGACGGCGACTGCGGCTATACGATCTACGGGGTGATCAAGACGACGCAGATCAACGGCAGCACCGCGGTGCGCGGCGGCGACAGCGGCGGCCCGGTGTTCTCGCTGCTCGGCGACGGCGTGCGCGCGAAAGGCAGCGTGACCGGCGGCAGCGGCACGACGATGTTCTTTCAGGACTGGGCCGACGTCATCCGCCTGTACAACGGCTATCCCGTGACACCGCCGTAATCGCGGCGCCAGGGCCTGGCGGGCGGCACGTCGTTTCCGCCTGAAACGCCGTTGGGATCAAACGGGGCCGGGGTCGAACCCGGTCCCGTTCCGTCGACCGAACACGGGATTCGACGGGCGTCGCGGCACCGGCGAGCACGGGCAGCACCGCGTGAAGCATCGAGGTTCCGCGTCGGGCAAGCCGTCCGTTGACGGGGAAGTCTGGTTTGTTTCGCGGCGCATCGTCTGCATCGCCCTGTCAGCGCGCGGATGCCGGACCGTTTTTCAACAGCCCGATCGAGACGAGCTCACCGCGCAGCACGCCTTCCTGTTCCGCTCCGCGCCATCCGCTGAACGATGAAACGAGGTTGCCGCTCCTGAAAAAGTAGAACGTGGGCATCGCGCCGGTCCGAATGAACGGCCATTCGCTTTGCCGGTAGACCAGCGACAGGACGGCGGCCGGATGTTCGCTGTTCCAGCGCGCGATTGCACCGGTGTCGCGCAGGCTCTGCTGCGGCATCAGCCACAACGCATGTGTGCTCATGACCGACGACAGTTCAGGATTGCGCTCGATCGCATCGACGGCTGCGCGGGTGAATGGGCAGCCGGGCGCACCGGTGACGACGACCGACAATTCGTCGAGCGGCGGTGCGACGCGGCGCGTCAGCTGCCGGCCGTCGCCGCTTACCGTCAGTATCGTCGGGCGCGTGGCCGGCTCGACGATATCGATCAGTCGCGGCGGATCAAACGTGACGTCAGTCGGATGCGCATCGCGGAACGCTCGCGCGTCATCGAACAGCCGCGCGCCGATGTACTGCTCCAGCACCTCGTCGCCCGAGCCTGCGGGGGCGAGACCTCGCCGCCGGAGTTCGTCCCAGGCGAGGCGCATCACGCTCACCGCTTTCGGGCTATGGCCGTAGAAGCCGGCCAGCCGGGCTGCGTCGAAGACGTTGCGGGCGTGCGCGTCGCTCAATGTCGGCAGCCGGTCTTCGTCGACAGCCGCGGCAATCGAGACGAGCTGCTGATCGAGTCGCGGCGCCTTCTGCAACGGCTCGACGATGTCGGCGTCGAGCTTCCGCATGGCCTGAAGCGTCTCGTCGATCGGGAGCGCCTCATCGAGCGGGCCGGCCGACTGGACCGGCGGCGGCAGCAGTGCCGCAAGCATCAACGCGAGGCATTGAATCCTGGACATTCCTGTTTTTCCTGTACTGCCGGCGCGGCGACGAGTGCGACATTCTGCCGTGGAAGACGATGGAACTGACGCCGCTCGTACATACGCGCGTCGACGCGCAGTCTGCGAAGCTTCGCGGAAACCCATCCGCGCTCATGCCCATCCGGCTCGTTGGGCGCTCAAGCCCGTCAGAACCGGCGGTTCCGGACGACGGTCTTTCACCGCTTTGAAGGGACGGTTTTGACTCGCTCGCAAAAAGCGCCGAAAGCAACGATTTTCGTGCGTTGAAAGGGTCGCCCTTCGTAGTCCCGGCAGAACCTCAACTCGCAGGCTCATCGAGCGACACGGCCCTGCCGCGATTCTCGGCCGCCGAAGCCGGCGGCAAACACCCCGCCCCTTCCAGCGCCGCCTCGACGGCCTCGTCGAGCGGCGTGTGCGGCTCTTGGCCCAGCGCGGCGACCAGCCGCGCATTGCCCATCCGCACCGGCTCGCGCCAGAGGTAGCGCATCTCGCGCAGCTCGCGAAACGTCGCGACGAACGGCGATGCGAGCGTGACGAGCCACCACGGAAACGCGCGGATCTTCGGCGCGTTGCCGCTGCGGCGCGCGACGACGCGACGGATTGCCGCGGCCATTTCTGTCCCGTCGGCGTCCCAGTGTCCGGCCATGTGGAACGCCGCGAACGGTTCGAGCGCTTCGCGCCGTGCGAGCAGTTGCACCATGGTGCGTGCGACGTCGGGCAGATAGGCCCACTGGTGGCCGACGCCGCGCGCGCCCGGCAGGTTGACGGCCGTGACCGCGCGGCCGGGCGTGATCAGTCCCTGCGAGAACCAGTTGTTGCCGGGCCTCGGACCGAAGAAATCGCCGGCGCGCACGACGATGACGCGGGCGCCGCGCGCCGGGGCGGCACGCAGGCGCCGTTCGAGTTCGACGCGGATCGCGCCTTTGCGCGTCCGCGGGTTTTGCGGCGATGCCTCGGTCACGTCGGGAAACGCATCCGGGCCGAAGTTGTAGACCGTGCCGGGCAGCACGACGGCAGCGCCATGCTCGGCGGCCGCGGCAATCGTGTTGTCGATCATCGGCAGCACGAGTTCGGCCCAGCGGCGGTAGCCCGGCGGATTCACCGCGTGAACGATGACGCTGCAGCCTTGCGCGGCGGCGACGACATCGTCGCGGTTCATCGCGTCGCCGCGGATCCAGGTGATGCCGTCGCGCGCCGGCGGCGTGCCGCGCGTCAGCGCGCGCACGTCCCAGCCGGCTTCGCGCAGTTCGCGGGCGACTTCGCCGCCGATGCCGCCGGTGGCGCCCAGTACCAGTGCCGTCGTGTTGCTGTGCATGCAATTTCTCCCAGGGGTGCGGGAGCAGTCTGGGCGCCGGAGCATTCGAACGGAATTGACTAAATCCGTGGGTCGGCTATACAGATTCGTATGACCAACGAACCCAGCTGGGAACTCTATCGCTCCTATCTCGGCGTGCTGCAGGAAGGCTCGCTGTCGGGCGCGGCCCGCGCGCTGGGGCTGGCGCAGCCGACCGTGGGACGGCACGTGGAAGCATTGGAGACGTCGCTCGGGCTCGCACTGTTCACGCGTTCACAGCTCGGGCTGCTGCCGACGCCGGCGGCGCTGGAGCTCAAGCCGTTCGCCGAAGCGATGCGCAGTTCCGCCGCGGCGCTGATGCGTGCGGCGCAAAGCCAGGGCGGCGTGAAAGGCACGGTGCGGATCAGCGCGAGCGAAGTCGTCGGTGCCGAGGTGCTGCCGGCGATCGTCGCGCCGTTGCGATCGGCGCATCCGCAGCTCTCGATCGAACTCGTGCTGACCAACCGCGTGCAGGACCTGCTGCAGCGCGAGGCGGACATCGCGATCCGCATGACGGCGCCGACGCAGGCCGCGCTGATCGCACGTCGCATCGGTGCCGTGGAGCTGGGTCTGCACGCGCACCCGCGCTATCTCGACGATTACGGCACGCCGCGCACGCTGACAGAACTGTCCGGGCACGCGCTGATCGGCTTCGACGAGGAAACGCCGTTCCTGCGCGCCGCGCGCAAGGCGTTGCCGGCGTGGCGCCGCGATGCGTTCGCCCTGCGCACCGACAGCGATCTCGCGCAGCTCGCGCTGATTCGCGCCGGTGCGGGCATCGGGATCTGCCAGGTTCCGCTCGCACGACGCACGCCGGAACTCGTGCGCGTGCTGCCCGATGCGTTGTCGTTTCCGCTGGAGACCTGGGTCACGATGCACGAAGACCTGCGGCACAGCGCGCGGTGCAAGGCGGCATTCGATGCATTGGTCGCGGGACTGGAGCGGTACCTGGCGTGAGCGCGCGGCGCACCGACGCGTTGCGACGCCGATGTCACCGCGAAGCGGCGCCGACTGACGCCTTCTTCGCCCGGGCAGCTTTTGCGCGATCCGACGCGCCGTCGGCCTCATGGGCTTCAGCGAGGCTGTCCCACGCATTGACCGATGCGGGGAACAACCGCGTGTTCAACGTGAACACGGGAATCGAAACCGCGGTGCCGAGGTTGGAACGGATCGCGTAGCCCGTGTTGTTGACGACGCGTTCGAGCGGCAGGTCGCGTAGCGCGCCGTCGGCCGCCAGCGTGTCGGCGAACTGCTGTATCGCCTCGTCGCCGGGGTTCCGCAGCGCGAACGCCGTGAGCTGTTCCGCGAGCGCTTCGCTGCGGAACCGCTGCGGCGCGATGCCGGCCACGATGCTGTCCACGAGCGTTCTCGACCAGACGTTACGGCGGCTGCCGTTGGTCAGGTAGATCACCGTGTAGACGTCGCCGTCGAGCGTGTCGCGGAACAGGATGCGCACGCGAACCCGCGCGCCGCCGTCGTGTCCCACCTGCCGGTATTCGCCGCTTTCGCCGATTTCCCAGCCCGCGGCGAACCAGCCGCGCTGCCCGCCCGGCAAGGTCTGCGGCTGCCACAGCTGCTGCAGCGTCTTCCCGGCGACGAGATCGCCATCGGTCACGGCGCGCAGGAACGTGGCCAGGTCGCCGACGCTCGTATACAGCGCGGCGTGGCCCAGCGCGTACTTCGGCCAGGCGATGTCCGGCTCGCGCTGCAGTTGGCCGTTCTTGCCGAGATAACCGGTGACGACGCCTTTTCCGGGCAGGCCGTCCCTGCCGAGGCAGGTATGCCGCAGCCGCAGCCGGCCGATGATGCGTTCCGTCGCGATGTCCGCATAAGGCTTGCCGTAGTGCGTTTCCAGCAGCGCCGTCAGCACGAGGAAGTTCGTTTGCGTGTAGCGCGTCTCAGTACCCGAAGCAAAAACGAACGGCGTGTCGGCGAGCGCCGCGAACACCGCCGACAGCGTTGCCGGGAATGACGCGTTGGCCTGCGCGGTGCCCGTCATCTGCGCGTCGCTGAAGTATTCGGGCAGACCGGACGTGTGGCTCAGCAACTGACGAACCGTGACCTCGCGCCAGCGCGGCGGAAGGCCCGGAACATAGGTGCCGGCGGGACGATCGAGCTCGATCGCGTCCTGCTCGACGAGCTGCATGACGAGCGTGCTGGCGAACAGCTTGCTCAGGGAGTACGCCGGAAACACGTCGTCGCGTGTCGCGCGCCGGCCGGTCTCGAGATCGGCCTGGCCGGCGACGCGGACGAACAGCTCGCGTCCGTTGCGGGTGACGTGGACGGCCTGCGCCGCAATGCCGTAGCGCTGTTCGTTGACCGCCATCTGTCGCGCCAGCCGATCCGCCAGCGCGCCGGGCTTCTCGGCGGCGGCGAGCGCCGGCGACAGCAGCAGGAACGGCAGAACGCGGCAAACACGTTGACTCAGCACGTCGATGATCCTTGGCAGAGCGAGGGGCCTGGGCGGCCGCATAGCTTAGCGGGACGCACGGCCGGACGTTCGCTTTTCGTCGCCCGGCCCCGATGCCGTCGGCGGCATCCGCGACGAACTCGCGCACACCCGAAGGGGGATTCATCGCCTCCGCTCGTCCTCGCGCCGCTGCATTTTCTTTCGTGGCGAACTTCTCACTTTTATCAATGGCCACTTCGTGCGTGTAAACGCGGCGTCGCCGGGTTCGTTACCCGGCGCACCTCGGCGTTCGCGCGCGCGGTGGTTTCGGGCGCGGACGCCGGGGAAACGGGTGGAATTGCAATGAATGCACGACAATCAAAAGGAGAGAAGCAATGGTTGCTCGACTGACAGCGGCGCTGTTGATGGTGGCGGCAGCGGCGCAGGTATCGACGGTTCACGCGGACGCGCTGCCGGATCCGGCCGGCGGCAGTCCGGAAATGCTGCAGACCTCGCCGCTGGGCCAGAACCTCGAGGACGTACAGGACTGGTCGACGAGCTACAACTTCGTCGACGTGATGAAGCAGTCGCGCAGCTGGATCACGCAGAACGCGGCGTCGAACATCTTCGATACCGAGGATGCGGCCTGCCTGGATCTGGACGAACGCGGCTACGTCCGCTCGCTGACTCCGCAGACGGATCGGCCGGGCTGCACGTCGCCGAACTACGACTCGGTCGCGACGCTGTTCTTTTTCGGCGAGTGGAAGGGACACTATCCGGCCGGCCGTTATCAGGTCACGTACAACGGCCGCGGCAAGCTCTCGTACTTCTTCGCGGCCAGGAAGGCGAACTCGCTGCCGAATCGCGACGAGGTCGACGTCGATCCGTCGCTCGGCGGCTGGATGATGCGCATCGAGGAGATCGATCCGACCGATCCGATCCGCGACATCCACGTCTACATGCCCGGCTACGGCATTTCCGGCGAAACCGAGTTTCATCCGGATTTCCTCAAGCAGCTGCGCAACGTGAAGATCGTGCGCTTCATGGACTGGATGAAGACCAACAATTCCACGCAGAAGGAATTCGCGGATCGTCCGAAGCTCGACGATGTGCGCTGGACCGAGCGCGGCGTACCGCTGGAGCAGATGCTGCGCCTGGCCAGCCGCGAGATGCTGTCGCCGTGGTTCAACATGCCGCATGAAGCGAGCGACGACTACGTGCGCCAGTTCGCGACCATGGTTCAGCGCGATCTTCGCGGACCGCAGAAAGTCTATGTGGAATATTCCAACGAAGTCTGGAACGGCCAGTTCCGCCAGGGCCAGTACGTCGAGGACCGCGGCACCGCGGAGTACGGCGCCAGCCAGGGAACCGCGTTCGATCGGCGCCTGAACTGGTACGGCCAGCGCTCGGCACAGATCTGCGATATCTGGAAGCAGGTGTTCGCCTCCGAGCCGAATCGCGTGGTCTGCGTGCTCGGCGCACAGGCGGCCAACGACTACACGCAGACCCAGGCGGCGGACTGCCCGATGTGGACGAGCGGCAAGCCCTGTTCCGCGCACGGCATGAAGGCCGTCGCGATCGCGCCGTATTTCGGCGGTTATCTGGGCAAGCCCGGCAACGCGGCGATCGTGAAGGACTGGAGCCTCGACACGCTGTTCGCCGAGATCAACAACGGCGGCCAATTGCCGAACGGGCCGCGCGGCGGCGCGCTGGCGCAGGCGAAATCGTGGATCGGTCCGCACCGCGTCGCGGCAAACGCGCGCGGCCTGCAACTGATCGCGTACGAGGGCGGCCAGCATCTCGTCGGCTTCAACGGTGCCGAGAACATTCCCGCGCTGACGGCGCTGTTCACGAGCGCGAACCGCGATCCGCGCATGGAGCAGGCATACGGCCGCTATCTGCAGAACTGGCGCGACAAGGGCGGCCAGACCTTCATCCACTTCAACGCATCGGGTCAATACAGCAAGTACGGCAGCTGGGGCACCGTGGAATATCTCGACGAAGTGTTCCTGTCGCCGAAGGCGATGGCGCTGCAGAACTTTGCGCTGGACGGCTGCTGGTGGACTGGATGCAGCGATTGGTAAGTGTGGACAGGCATGAGCGGGTGATGCGGGAGCCGACGCCCGCTCATGACGCCAATGGATCTCGGGGACTTTCGCTGGCGCCGACGGCGCGGCGGAGCCCATCCCCACCCATGCCCTCCCCTTGACGGGGAGGGTTTTTCCGCTCTGATTTCTGCGATTCGCGATTCGTCGTTCCCGATTCCCGGCCCCAAAGCCCCGCCCGCTTGTTCGCCCTGACGGCGCGCGCTCGTTGTAAGCAATGAATCTCACCCCTGAGAGATTGCGCCAATGTCCCCTTTACGCCTCCTCGCCGGCGTTTCGGTGCTGTGCGCGTGCGCCTTCTGCGCGCATGGCCAGTCCGGCGGCCCGTTCGCCATCGTCAACAGCACGGTCGATTCGGGCGGCGGCGAAAGCGCCGCGGCGCCGTATGTCGTGCGCTACACGGCGGGTCAGCCCGACGCCGCCTTTTCCGCCGGCGGAACCTATGAAGTCCGCGGCGGCTTCTGGGGATCGCGCAGCAATCCGCAGAGCGACCTGATCTTCACCGACGCCTTCGAATGAGGACGACTGCCATGCCTGCAATCCGCTCCGCGCTTTTTGCCGCCCTGCTCGCGTGCTCGCTGCCGGCACTGGCCGATACGACGTTCACGTATCAGGGCGAACTGACGAACAGCTCCGTTCCGGCCACCGGAAATTTCGATTTTCGTTTCATTCTGTACTCGGCCGATCTCGGCGGCACGCAGATCGGTCCGATCGTCACGCGCAGCAACGTGGCCGTGAGCCAGGGTGTTTTCACGGTGCCGCTGGATTTCGGCTCGCAGTTCGGCAGCGAGGCGCGGTTTCTCGAAATCGCCGTGAAATCATCGGGTGCGCCGAGCTACACGCTGCTGTCGCCGCGCCAGCCGCTGACGCCGTCCACGCATGCGCTCGGTCTCGTGCTGCCGTATGCCACGAACTTCAACACGGCCAGCACCGGCCTTTCGCTGGTCAACGCCGGCGACGGCGACGTGATCCGCGCCGACACCTCGGGCACGGGTTTCGGGATCATTTCCATGGGTTCGGCGCTCGGCGGCGGCATCTATTCCTCGGTCGGCAACGGCGGCAGCGGCAGCGAGCACTCGGCCGTGACCGGCTACAACACGAGCAGCGGGTCGAACCAGCGCTACGCGGCCGAGTTCGAGCTGACGAACTCAGGCAGCGTGCGCGCGGCCATTTACGCGCGCACGGCCGGCAGCGGCATGGCCATCGATGCGGAAGTCAACGCGAACACGACGGCGACGGCGCTCTATGCGCGCACGTCGAGCAACCAGAGCTCGAGCTATGCGGGACGCTTTTCCGGCCCGGTGTCGGTCGAATGCGCCGCGGCAAACTGCAACAACGCCCACGCGCTGCGCGTGACCGGCAACACGAGCGTCGTGGGCACGCTGTCGAAATCGGCGGGTTCGTTCCGCATCGATCATCCGCTGGATCCGGCCGGCAAGTTCCTGTCGCATTCGTTCGTCGAATCGCCGGACATGAAGAACCTCTACGACGGCGTGGTCACGCTCGACGCGAACGGCAACGCGCAAGTGGAGATGCCGGCGTGGTTCGAGGCGCTCAATCGCGACTTCCGCTACCAGCTGACCGGCATCGGCGCCGCGTCGCCGAACGCCTATGTCGCCGAGGAGATCAAGGAGAACCGCTTCGTCATCGCCGGCGGCACGCCGTACGCGAAGATTTCCTGGCAGGTCACCGGTACGCGTCACGACGCCTATGCGCGCGCGCATCCGATTCCGGTCGAGGAGGACAAGGACGCCGAGCAGAAGGGCCGGTATCTGACGCCGGAAGTGTTCGGCAAGTCGCGCGAGTCGGCCATCCATCGCGACGACGCCGGCGTACCGGCGATCAATCCGCCGGCTTCGGTGCAGTAAGTCCGTCGCCGTTTCATCGTGGTCGCGAGCGCGCCGCGTTCGCGACCGCGAGGCCTCGCCTCCGCCGACGCCGGGATTCGCTGCGCTCGCTGCCGACCGGCGTCGCATCCACCAGGGCGCGCCGTGATCGCCCCGGCCGCGCTTTTGCGCTTGTGCAGAACTACAGGGGCTGCGGATGCGCTCTCGAGGCTCGCGACGCCTCTTGAGCGCATCTGTTCATCTGTATACCCTGCGACAAACGTTCTACCGCCGGCGCGCTGCGCTGACGGCGCGACAGGGGAAGACCGGAGTATCGACAGTCATGACGGGCGTGGATGGCGCGCCCGGTGGCGTGCGGCTGCCCGTCGTCGCGACGGTACGCCGCGTGCTCCCGCCGCCATGCCGCCGCTGCCGGAGAGGTGAAGCGATGAAGCGCATGCGCAACGGGCTGGTCGGCGGCGGCGCCGCCGCCGTACTGACGCTGGCCGCGAGCTGTTCCAACACGCCGGTCACGCCGACGCCGACGCCGACCATCGACCCGCCGGTGACGAACTGCAATGTGACACCGCCGACGACGGCGATCACGCCGGCGCTGCTGGCGAGCGGACTGCCCTGCGACGCGACGATCGTGCCGCCGGTGACGCTGCCGAATTTCCAGCACGGCTTCGACTATTACTCGTGGCTCACGTTTCTCGCGCTCAATGCGCCGGCGAGCGGCGGCGTCATCGGCAAGGACGCGCCGGCGGTCTGGGAGCGCTGGAAGGAACTGTCCGAGGTCATGAAGCCCGACGGCTCCAGGCCTGCGCCCTGGGACGCGCCGCGCACGATTCCAACCGCCTGCCGCGGCGTCGGCGTGCCCAAGGGCACGCGCGTGCTGAGCATGGTCGGCAAGACGCCGGACGTGCTCTCGGCAACCGTGCAGCCGTTCGACACCGGGCCGCTGATCGACCAGCACGGCCGCTATGTGCGCTACGAGATCCTGATGAACCGGCCGATGTTCGAGTACATCGTGCAGAACGATCTCTACAGCAAGCAGGGCCAGAGCGCGTTCACCGCGACGGTCGACTTCCCCGAGGGCGATGTCGTCGAAGGCACGACCAACGGCACGATCGGCGCGATCATGGTCAAGGCCTCGTGGATGGTGCTCGACAAGAGCGACGACGCGGGCGCGTTCCACACGACGCAGGCGCTCGTCTACACGCCGCCGCAGGACAATCCGCGCATCGAGGAATCGTGCACGGGCGCGACGCTCGGTCTGGTCGGGCTGCATGTCGCGCACAAGACCGCCGGCGCGCCGCAATGGATCTGGTCGACGTTCGAGCATGTGGCAAACGTGCCGCAGCGCGCCGACGTCGATGCGGGAAAACTCGCGCCACACTACAACTTCCATCGCGCGAACTGCAGCGGCTGCGCGGTCAACGAACCGCCGCCGCGGCCGTGGAATCCGAACGTGCAGCCGTTTCCGAACGGATTCACGAGCCAGATCGTGCGCGAGGTGCCGATCACCGCCGACACGGACGCACTGACGAAAGCGTTCACGGGCCTGCTCGCCGGCACGGTGTGGCGGAACTATCTGCTCGTCAGCACGCAGTGGCCGACCGAGCCGCAGAGCCCGACCGATCCGAACGGCGTGCCGGCACCGGCCTTCCTCGCCAACACGACGCTCGAGACCTACGTGCAGGGCACCGTGCCGCAGGCCTCGTCGAGCTGCATGAATTGCCACGGCAACGCCGCGGCGACGACGGGCCGCACCTCCGATTTCACGTTCATCCTGGAACGCGCGCACTGAGCGCGCGGCTCACGACTTTCGAGGCAAGCCCATGGCCAGCGATCCGATGACCCCGTTCGTGAACCTGTCAGCGCTGCTGACCGGCATCACCGCCGCCAAACTCGTACCGCCGCTGTCGCCGTCGACAGTGCCGCAGCAGATTTTCGACACGGCGAAGACGAACGGCGGCGCGACGTTCGACCAGTTGCTCACGATCTACGCCGACGCCGTCGCGCAGCGGATGACGGATGCGCAGATCGCGAACCAGGTGTTCGTCGCGAACGGCCCCGATGTCCGCTATCTCGCGCGCAGCATCATGCTCGCGTGGTACCTCGGCAGCTGGTACGACCCGAAGGTACTGCAGGCGTACGACAGTCCGAAACCGCCGCCGGGACCGCCGTCCTCCGTCGTGATTTCTTCGGATGCCTACACGCAGGGCTGGGTCTGGAACGTCGCCCAGGCGCATGCGATGGGCTACAGCAACTTCACGTTCGGCTATTGGGCCAAGAACCCGCCGGCGCTGTCGGATTTCACGGGAGCCACGTCATGAGCGCCGCACAGACCGAATATGACGTCGTCATCGTCGGCGCCGGCGCGGCCGGCTCGATCATCGCCAAGCAGCTGGGTCTCGCCGGCAAGACCGTGCTGCTGCTCGAAGCGGGCGCCGGCGTGCCGCCGAACATCAACGCGTTCATGCAGCGCTTCTACACCTCGGTCGCGAAGACGCCGGAATCGCCGTATACGCCGGATCTTTTCACGCCGCCGGGCAGCGGCGACCTGACCGATCCGTCGACGCTGGCCGCGGGTCGGCCGACCGTGCTGACCCTGCGCGCGGACAACTGGCAGAACCCGCATCAGGCCTATCTGATCCAGGAAGGTCCGAAGGCGTTCGCGAGCACCTACGAGCGCGTCGCCGGCGGCACGATGCGGCATTGGCTCGGCACGAGCCTGCGTTTCCTGCCGAACGACTTCCAGATGGAAACCGTCTATCAGCAGGAAGTGAACTGGCCGATCGGCTACGACGAACTCGATCCGTGGTACTGCAAAGCCGAAGCCGAAATCGGCGTGTCGGCGAACGTGGCCGACCAGAGCTATCTCGGCATCACGTTTCCGCCGGGCTACAGCTATCCGATGCCGGCGATTCCCCATTCGCTCGTCGACGATGCGGTCGACGCGGCGACGCAGGGCATGACCTTTGAAGGCAATCCGGTCACCGTGACCGGCACGCCGGCCGGGCGCAACTCGCAGCCGTATCAGAACCGCCGCGTCTGCGCGGGCAATACGAACTGCATCCCGATCTGCCCGATCCAGGCGAAGTACGACCCGAGCGTCAGCCTCAACGCCGCGCTCGACACGGGCAAGGTGACGCTATGGCCGCAGACGGTCGCGAGCCACGTGCGGATTGCCGACGACGATACGGTCAGCGGCATCGACTACATCCAGTACCAGCAGGTCACCGGACCGGCTACCGGCGCGGGCACGGTGCAGGCGAAGGTCTACGTGATCGCCGCGCACGCGATCGAGACGCCACGGCTGCTGCTGATGTCCACGAACGACGGACGCTTTCCCGACGGCGTCGCCAACCGCAGCGGCTGCGTCGGCCGGAACCTCATGGACCATCCGCTGTATCTCGCCTGGGCGCTCGCGCCGCAGCCGATCTGGCCGTATCGCGGGCCGCTTGCGACGGCCGGCATCGAAAGCCTGCGCGACGGCGATTTCCGCAAGGAACGCGCGGCATTCCGCATCGAGATCGGCAACGAAGGCTGGAACTTCGCGATCGGCGATCCGGACACGACGACGCTCGATTTCATCAACGGCATGAACGTCAGCGGCCTGAATCCGCCGCCCGCCGGCGGCACGCCTGCGGCGCTCTGGGGCAGCGCACTCGTGGCCGCGCTCAACGACGGTCTGTCGCGGCAGTTCCGCCTGGGCTTTCTCGTGGAGCAGTCGCCCGAATCGACGAACTACGTGAGCCTGTCGAGCGAACTCGATCCGCTCGGACTGCCGCGTCCGGCGATTCACTACGATCTGTCCGACTATACGAAGAAGGGCTTCGTCGCGGCCAAGCAGGTCGCCGACCAGGTGTTCGCGAAGATGGGCGCGAAGCAGTTCACCACGCCGCCCGCGGCGAACGATCCGACCTCGTTCGACTACGACGTCGACGGCGTGACGACGCGCTTCAAGTATTTCGGCGCGGGCCACATCGTCGGCACGTATCGCATGGGCAGCGATCCGACGAAGTCGGTCGTCGACGCGAACCAGCGCAGCTGGGATCACCCGAACCTCTACCTCGTCGGCAGCGGCACGTTCCCGACCGTGACGACCGCGAATCCGACGCTGACGATCGCGGCGTTCAGCCTGAAGACGGCGGCGGCGATACTGGCGCAGTTGGGGTGATGGCGGGAATCGCTGACAGCGATTCCGTCAATGGCGCTTTCTCATCACGTGCTGCGGCAAACGCGGCCGACGGCAGCGCTTCTGCTCCCTCTCCGCCGACAACGTCGGGGAGAGGACCAGAGCGCGCGGCTTGATCTTCGCGGCTGCCGTTGCTTGCTCGCGAACGTCGCAGCAGCTCGTGCGCTGATCTTCTCCTCCTCACCCAACCCTCTCCCCCGAGCAGGTCGGGGGAGAGGGCCAGAGCGCGCTGCTTGATCTTCGCGGTTGCCGTTGCCTGCGCGCGAACGTCGCAGCACCTCGTGCGCTGATCGCGCTCGCCCTCACCCAGCCTCCCTCGAGCAGGTTCGGAGGAGAGGGCCAAGGCGGCGCAGGAATTCTCAATGTGTGCTGGAGCTACGCGCGCGGCTTCGACAACCACGCAATCCCCACTCCTCCGTCTTCACTTGCTTCTGCGCCTCTTCGGCGCCAGCACGTTCAACAGCGCCTGCGCCTTCGCGCGTTCCGCGGGTTTCATACGCCGCAGCCGCACGATCCAGTCGACTTCCTCGGCCGAATACGCCTCGGGCATCTCGCGCGTGCCGCGCAGGCCGGACGCGCCGCGGCGATTCGCGCTGCGCTGGCCGGTGCAGACGTACTGCACGTCGTAACCCTGGCGCGACAATGTGATCAGCGCATCGAGCGGCATCGGAATCTCGGTTTCCCAGCGCCGCACGGTACGCGTGCTGACTTCGGTCAATTCAGCGACGCGCTCGCGGGTCAGTTCGAGGCGCAGGCGCTCTTCGCGCAATCGTCCATAAAACTCGGTATCGCTCATACCGTTCTGTCCATTCGTATACGGCGGCACGTTGCCGCCGTGGGAATTTCGCTCACTGCAATGCTATTGCGCAATTGAAAAACGCAGACGGTGGCGCAGGTCGGGCATGCCGACGGATCTGTCACAACGCGCCGCGCGCGTGACAGCGCTGCACGGACACGGTCGATTTCGTTGCGCGGTAACGCAGTACGCATGCGTTCCTACTGGCGGCGCGTGCGCGTCGCCGCGGGTGCGACCTGCCGGTCAGCCGCTGTCCGGCGGGCGCGATCGCGACCGGCC
>NZ_DATIGT010000136.1:0-2801 GCF_035481375.1 Tahibacter sp. | reverse complement strand
GTGCGACACGAACAGGAACTGCACGTGCTCGGACATTTCGTTGACCATGCTCGAGAAGCGGCCGACGTTCGCCTCGTCGAGCGGCGCGAGCCGACGCTCGGCGGCGACGAGGCGGACGACGGTCTGCCGTCGATGCGCGCGACCGACGACGACGGCCGCGCGTTCGACGCGGACGAGCGCGGCGACGATGATTCCGCGCGTCCGCGCGCACCGAAGTCCGACGACCTGTTCCAGATGCCGCCGCGATCGAGTGTCGGACAGCGCGTCGAACAGCCGGTCGAACGCATCGTCACGCTGTTCATCGCCGCGCGCGCGGGCCAGACGATCCGCGGCGCGGATCTCGTCGTCGCGGCGGAAAAATGCGGTCTCGAGTTCGGCGACCTCGGCATCTTCCATCGCCTCGTCGACGGCAAGCGCGAACTCGGCCCGATCTTCAGCGCGGCGAACATGGTCAAGCCCGGCCATTTCGACATGAGCCGCATCGACGAGCTCAGCACGCCGGGCCTGAGCTTCTTCATGGCGCTGCCGGGCCCGCTGCCCGCACTCGACGCCTGGGACACGATGCTGCCGACCGCGCAGCGTCTGGCCGAACTGCTCGACGCCGTCGTGCTCGACGAAGAGCGCAACGCGCTCGGCCGCCAGCGCATCTCGCACATCCGCGACGACCTGCGCGCGTGGGACCGCAAGCAGGACGGGAATCGGATTCGCGCGGATTGGTAGCTCTTTACCCTCCCCTCCAAGGGGAGGGCGTGGGTGGGGACGGGTTTTGCCGTTCGGTTCCCGTTTCCTGAACCTCAATACCTCCAGTCGACGATCACGCCGAACGTGCGCGGCGCGCCGACCTGGCCCAGGCTCGACGTGCGGTAATACAGCACGTCCTCGTTCGTGAGATTCCGGACGTAGGCGCGCACCGTGCAGTGCGTGGTCTCGTAGCCGGCATCGATGTTGGCCAGCGTGTAGCCGCCCGCGCGCAGGGCCGGGTCGTTGTCGATTTCCGAGAAATAGCGGCCGACGCGGTTGAGCTGCGCGCCGAAGAACACGTGCTCGCCCGCATAGGCCTTGAAGCCGAGACTCGCGGTCAGGTGCGGCGCATTGTTGAACTCGTTGCCGAGGATCTGCGGGTTCGCTGCGTCGGCGCGCGTGACTTCGGTATCGAGCCAGCCGACCGAGCCGTTGAGTTCGAAGCGCTCGGAGAGCCGGGCGGTCGCCTCGAACTCGGCGCCGCGGCTGCGGCCGCGCGGGACGTTGACGAAGCGGCGGTCCAGCAGTGCCTGATAGCCGTCGTAGTCGCTGTGGAACAGATTCGCGGCGAGCTGCAGGCGCCCGTCGCCCGGCTGCGAACGCAGGCCGAGTTCGTACGTTTCCACTTCTTCCTTTTCGTACTCGTAGAACTCGCTCGTGATCCAGTCGATGCTGCCGCCGCCGGCGTTGTAGCCCTTGCGGCCGGTCAGGCTCAGCGTCGTCGCCGGTGCGAGGTCGACACTGGCGCCGAGCTTCGGCAGGAAGATCGGATCGCTGATGTCGGTGAGCACGCGGCCCTGCCACGGCCGGCCCGGCCATGCGATCACGTCGCGCTCCTGGCGTTCGCGCTCGAAGCGTCCGCCGGCGAGCAGCTTCCAGCGTTCGCCGAGCGCGAGCGTGCCGTCGCCGAACAGCGCGGCCGTCGTCACGTGATCGTCGCCGACGAAGCCGTCGGGCGCCGCGAGCAGATCCTGCGCGCGGCGGTAGTAGTACGCGCCGATCACGCCGTGACTCGCGCTGTCGCGCGGCGCGTGGACGAAGCGCGCTTCCAGCGTGTCGCTGGTTTCATCGAGATCGAGCGAGAAGCGATCCGTGCCGGATTCCTGGAAGTGCGCCGAATAGTCGCCGCGGCTGTAGAGGAAATGGCCCGACCACGCGTCGGAGAACGCATAGGCCGCGTCGGCGGTTGCCGTCGTGTTCGACGAGTCCTGGTAGCGCGTGTTCGACGCGATGCCGTGGAAGCGGTAGGCGAACAGATCGTCACCGTCGACGGTGTTGAGGTATTCGCCTTTCTGGTCGCGGCGCGACAGCGTGAACTTGACCGAGAGACCGGGCAGGTCGCGCGGCTTCCAGAGCAGCTTGCCGCGCAGGTTGTAGCGGCGGATCTGCGACGGATCCCAGGGCCAGTCGGCGTCGACGTACTCGATGAAACCGTGCCCGCGCAGGCTTTCGGCGGCGACGCGGAACGCGACGTCGTCGCTGAGCGGTCCCGAGATCATGCCGGCGAGCAGCGCCTTGCCGTCCTCGTTCTCGTAGCCGGCGCGCGCGGCGGCTTCCCGGTCGAAGGTCGGATCCTTCGTGTTGACCACAATGGCCCCGGCTATCGTGTTGCGGCCCTGCGTCGTCGACTGCGGCCCGCGCAGCACCTCGACCTGTTCGACGTCCCAGAGACCGGCGTCGACGTAGCGCTGGCCCGACCAGGTTTCGGCCGCACCGTCGACGCTCGTGCTGATGCGCGGCCGCGCGCCGGAGATGAACGAGAACACGCCGTTGGCCGGACCGGCGCCGGCGACGCCGCGGATCGACGGCAGGCCGGCCGCGTTCGTGATCACGTTCGGCACGCGGCCGGCGAGGTCGTAGACCGAGCGCGTTTGGCCGCTGTCGGTCGCGTCGTCGCGGAGCACGCTGACCGCGGTCGTCGTCTCATGCAGCGGCCGGTCGATCTTTTCGCCGGTCACGACGATCGTCGACAGCCGCTGTTCGTCGCCGGACCCGGCTTCGCGCACGGCAACGCCGCCGCTGCCGCCGTCGGCGACCCAGCCGCTGCCGGCGAGCAGCGC
>NZ_DATIGT010000135.1:0-1785 GCF_035481375.1 Tahibacter sp. | reverse complement strand
CTTCCAGATCAGCGACGGCGTCGGCTGCGAGAGCTGCCACGGCGGCGCCGAACAGTGGCTCAACGCGCATGCCGACAAGAGCGTCAAGCATGCCGACAATCTCGCCAAGGGCATGTATGCGACCGACGACCCGGTGCGTCGTGCGGAACTCTGCCTGTCGTGTCACATGGGCACGAAGGACCGCATGATCACGCATCGCATCATGGGAGCGGGTCATCCCCGGCTCGCGTTCGAACTCGACACGTTCACCTGGCTCGGCCGGCCGCACTACGCGATCGACGCCGACTGGATCGAACGCAAGGGCGAATTCAGCGGCGTACGCGACTGGGCGGTCGGGCAGGGCGTCGCCGCGGCGAACCTGCTCGACCAACTGACCGATCCCAAGGCCGGCATGCAGGGCATCTTCCCGGAACTCGTGCTGTTCAACTGCTTCGCGTGCCACAAGCGCATGTCGGACAAGAGCTGGGGACCGCGTCAGGGAACGGGACTGGGACCCGGCGTCGTGCGCCTCTATGACGCGAACCTCGTGATGTTCCGCCACGTGCTCGCTGCGGTCGACACGGCGGCCGAGGCGCGCGTGCTCGAACAGACGCGCGCGCTGCATCGCGCGACGACGGAGAGCCGTGACGCGACGCTGGCGGCAGCCAGGCGCCTGCGCGCGACGCTGGCCGAACTGCTGCCGCGCGTAGCGCAGCATCGCTTCGACGAAGGCAGTCTCAAGGCGATTCTCGGCGACATCGAAGCCGATGCCGCGCGCGGCGAATACCGCGACTACGACGCCGCGGAACAGGCCGCGATGGCGGCGCAGTCGGTCATCGTCGCCTTCGAGAACACCGGCGTCATCGACAAGGCTCGCGCCGACGCGCTCAAGACGAAGCTCGACGGCGTCTATGCGGTCCTGAAAAACGAGAACGGCTATTCGATGGGCAGCTTCCAGGCGGCGCTGAAGACGCTCAGACCGTAGGTTGGGTTGAGCCGCAGGCGAAGCCCGACATCGCGGGATTTCCGCTGGCCGCATTCAAGGCGGGGTATCGGCGTTCGTTGCGCATGAACCCGGACCTCGGGTGAAGGTGCGTCAGCGACAGAGCCGATTCATCGCCCGGCGGTCGTCTTTTGGCACGGCCTCGATGTTGGGCTTCGCCCGTGGCTCGCCCCAACCTGCGCGAAGGTCATTCAGCGCCGGCGGATCAGCACCACCGTGACGTTGTCCGAGCCGCCGCCGTCGAGCGCGGCAAGGATCAGATGGTCGACGCATTCCTGTGCGGAGAGTTCCGCGCGCGCAAGGATCGTCGCGATCTGCGCGTCTTCCACTTCTTCGGTGAGTCCGTCGCTGCAGAGCAGGATCTGCATGCCGGGCTGCAGCGTACCGGTGATGGTCTCCACGCGCAGGCTCTGCGGATCGGTCACGCCGAGCGCCTGCGTGACGACGTTGCGGTGCGGGTGCGTGCGTGCCTGTTCGGCGGTGATCGCGCCCTGCTCGATGAGCTCCTGCACGTAGGAGTGATCCTGCGAGAGCTGCTTCAGCGCGCCGTTCCAGACATAGACGCGGCTGTCGCCGACCCAGGCCATCTCGAAATTGTCGCCGCTGACGTTGACCGCGGCGACCGTCGTGCCCATCGGCAGCGCCTCGGCACGTCGGCTCGAGTGGCGGATGATCTCCTCGTCGGCAAGCTGGATCGCGCGGCCGATAGGCGTGCCCTTGCGGACTTCGTCGATCAGCGTGTCGCGTGCGATCGCACTGGCGACCTCGCCGTGCTCGTGGCCGCCCATGCCGTCGGCGACGAG
>NZ_DATIGT010000134.1:0-23498 GCF_035481375.1 Tahibacter sp. | reverse complement strand
CGCGTGACCGACCATCTCGCCGAGGAAGCCGCGCGCCACCCGAATCTGATCGTCCTCGGCGACTTCAACATCGCGCCCGAGGACCGCGACGTGCACGACCCGGTCGCCTGGAAGGACCAGATCCTCTGCTCGGTGCCGGAGCGCGAGGCGCTCAAGCGTCTGCAAAGCATCGGGCTCGCCGACACGTTCCGCGATTTTCATGCGGACGACGGCGCCTTCAGCTGGTGGGACTACCGTCAGGCCGCGTTCCGCCGCAACCTCGGCCTGCGCATCGACCTCGTGCTGGCCAGCGAAGCGCTGCGGCCGCGGTTCGCGGGCGCAAGCATCGATTCCGAGCCGCGCCGCTGGGAACGTCCGTCGGACCACGCGCCGGCACTGCTGGAACTCAACGCATGACCGACCGCGAAGTCGCTCTATCCCTCGAAGACCACGAGCTCGACGAGCTCGACCAGTTCCTGCGCGCGCAGGCGCGCGAGAACGAAGCCGACCTGCTGCTCGACGGCGTCCACGGCCTGCTGACCGTCCTGGCCGTCGGTCCCGACCCGGCGCTGCCCGACGAATGGTTGCCCGAGGTGCTGCACGCGCCGTTCACCGACGAAGAGCAGGGCGAGCGCATCCTGCAGCTGCTCGCGAAACTCAACGATTCCATCCTCGGCGAGATCGATGCCGAAACCTACGAGCCGATTCTCGGCGAGGTCGACCTCGAGGACGGCGGCGTCGCGCTGTCGGCCGCGGGCTGGTGCGAAGGCGTGAGCCGTGCGATCGACCTGCGCGCGAGCGCCTGGGAATCGCGCCTCGCGGAAGATGCGCAGCTCATGGAAATGCTGGGCCCGGTCATGGCGCTGGCCGTGGACGAGGGCGTGCTGACGGCCGACGCGGAATTCGAGCGCCTGACCGAACAGGAATACGACGACTGCCTTGCGCACATTCCGCAGGTCGTCGCGCAGGTCGCGCAGTATTGGCGCGTGCATCCGGCCAGCGAACGCGAGAAAGCCGGCAGCGGAGCCGCCTCGAGCGAATTCCGCGAGCCGCCGCGCCGCCGCGGCGGCCGCTGGGTGCACTGACCGCGGGACCGGGTTCGCGCGACGATTGTTGCGCCGGCGCGAGCAACCTGTTCACGCCGCCGCGCTTGGCTTCGCGCCGGCTGAAATCCATGTTGCGGACTTCGATCCCCGGAGCACGCCATGAATGCCACCGCCCTGACTTCGCGCCGCGTCGTGACGACCGTGCGCGGCATGCCCGCCAGCGACGGCGCCGGCGTGAAGTTGAACCGGCTCATCGGCCAGCCGGCGCTCGACATGCTCGATCCGTTCCTGATGCTCGACGAGTTCCGCTCGGATCAGGCCAGCGACTATCTCGCCGGATTTCCCGACCATCCGCATCGCGGCTTCGAGACCGTGACTTACATGCTCGCCGGCAACATGCGCCACGGCGACAACCAGGGCAACAGCGGCCGGCTGCGCGCCGGGAGCGTGCAGTGGATGACGGCTGGGCGCGGCATCGTGCATTCGGAGATGCCCGAGCAGGAGGACGGCCTGATGTGGGGCTTCCAGCTCTGGGTGAACCTGCCGGCCAAGGACAAGATGACGGCGCCGCGCTACCAGGACATCGCGCCGGAACGCGTGCCGAGGATGGCACCGGCCGACGGGGTGGAGCTGCGTCTGTTGACCGGCCGTGTCGGCGAGGTCGAAGGCCCGGTCACCGATGTGGCGACCGCGCCGTTCTATGCGGACCTGCGCCTGGACGCCGGTGCGCAATGGACGGCGCTGCTGCCGGAACGCCACAACGCGTTCGTCTATGTCTATGAAGGCGAGGCGACGGTCGGCGAAGGCGAGGCGGCTCGCGCGCTGCCGCGCGGCGAACTCGGCATCCTGAGCCACGGCGAGACCGTGACGCTCGCGGCGGGATCGCAACCGGCACGGTTGATCCTCGTCGCCGGCAAGCCGCTGAACGAGCCGGTCGCGAAATACGGCCCGTTCGTCATGAACACGCCGGAGCAGATCGTTGCGGCGATCCGCGACTATCAGTCGGGGCGGTTCACCTGACGAAAAACCTTCCCCTGGCGCGGTCATGTGCCGCTCGCGATCAAGCGCGCAAGCGCTTGACCTGCGGAGCCGAGTCCGGACCTGCGCCGGACTCGGCGACTGTAGAAACCGCCGTTCCGGCGGGTTCCAGGGGTTCCCTCGAGGCGAGGGATGGGTTCTGCGCATTGCGCCAGGAAACAGCGACGACAACCGGAAAACCCATGATCGGACGGCGACGGCGTTTCGCCGTCCAACCGACTCAGCCGTTCGTCCGCAGCACGCAACCCGTATCGGTCAGCATGTCGCCGTCGATGCGACGGAACGATTTCTCCGCCATGCGGCGATAGCGCTGCGTCGTACCGTCGGCGCGCGTCAGTTCGAGCATGCCGGCGGCCGAGTCCCAGCGATAGGCGAGGCGCTGGCCGGTACTCGTGCTGTAGTTCTGCGTGTCGACGAGCGTGAAGCCCGCCGCCGCATCGATGCCGAAGCCCGGCGTGGTGCAGACGTAGGCGCCGGTCGGCGGCGCAGTCGTGACCGGCGGGCGCACGCCCGTGCCGTCGTCATAGCTGATGCTGGCGGCCGTGGCCGTCGCGACCGTGCCGTTGTCGAGTTCGACGTAGCAGCTGCCCGCCGTCGGGGACGATGCAACGACAGCGCCGCGGTTGCCGTCGTCGAGCGTCACGCGACGGCCGATCGCGCAACTCTGCGCGGAAGCGGAAGCCGCCGCGAGGAACAGCACCGTACCAATGACGCCGACTGCACTACGGTTCATTTTCCACTCCCCTTGATTTGGACTCGGCTAGCGTAGCCGAGTCCGCGCATGTCCGCAGCCGTCGACCGGCGGGACGGTTCCGTCAATGTGCCGGAGCCGGGCGTAGCTGCCGGTCGAACCAGCGCCGGATCGTGTTGAACACGTGCTTCTTCATGGCCGGGGTCGACATGCCGTGCTTGCCGCCGGGATAGGTCATGAGGTCGAAGGACTTGCCGCGGTTCTGCAGCTCGGCCATGAGCTGCGTGGAGTGCGTGAACAGCACGTTGTCGTCGGCCATACCGTGAACGAGCAGCAGCGGCGAGGTGAGGCCGTCGAGCCAGGCCAGCACGCCGCTCTTCCCGTAGCCGTCGGCGTTGTTACTCGGCGTGCCGAGATAGCGCTCAGTGTAGTGCGTGTCATACAGCGTCCAGTCGGTCACCGGGGCGACCGAAACGCCGGCCGCGACGAGGTCGGACGACTTGGCGAGCATCATGAGGCTCAGGTAGCCGCCGTAGCTCCAGCCGAACACGCCCATGCGCCGGCCGTCGACCCAGGGTTGCGATGCGAGCCATGTCAGCGCCGCGCGCTGATCCTCGACTTCGATCCGGCCGAGCGTGCGGTGGATCGGATCGGAGAACGCGCGGCCACGGCGCGACATGCCGCGATTGTCGAGCGTGATGACGACGTAGCCCTGCTGCGCGAAATACTGGTCGATCAGGTCGCCGAAGTCGCGCTTGGCGAGCTGCACGGTCGGTCCGCCGTAGAAATGCGAGATCACCGGGTAGCGCTTCGCCGGATCGAAGCCCGCGGGCTTGTACAGGCGATACCAGAGATCCTGACCGTCCGCGGCCTTGATGCTGCCGAACTCCGGCGTGATGTGCGCGGCGCGATACGGCCCGTAGGGATGGCTGTCGTCGACGCGGTTCTCGGTGATCCAGGCGACGCGTTCGCCGCCGGGCTTGCGGACGCTGACCTGGCTCGGCGTGCGCGGGTCGCTCCAGCTGTCGACGAACAATTTCACCACGCCGTCGCCGGCAAACGTCGCCTCGTGCCAGCCGTCGTCGGCCGTGATGCGCAGCGGATTCGCCGCGGTGCTGCCGTCGAGCTTCAGCGCGTAGACCTGCTTGTCGAGCGGATGGTCGCGATTGCCGGCGACGTAGACGAGGCCGGCGGCTTCGTCCACGGCGAGCACGCGATCCACGCTCCAGTTGCCGGAGGACAGTGGGAATTTTTCCTTTCCGTCCATTCCGTACAAGTACAGGTGCTTATAGCCGCTGCGTTCCGACGCCCAGACGAATGCGCTCTGGTTCGACAGGAAGCGCAGGTCTTCGTGCAGGTTGATCCAGGTGTGGCTGGTTTCGGTCAGCAGCAGCTGCGATTTCAGCGTGTCGATGTCGACGAGTACGAGATCGAGGCGACGCTGGTCGCGCGTCTGGCGCTGGAAGGCGACGTGCTTGCCGTCGGGGGTCCAGTTCACGCGATTGAGATAGATGTCGGCGTCGGAGCCGAGATCGATCCAGCGCGTGCGTCCGCCGGTCGGCTTGATCAGCCCGAGCTGCACCTTGGCATTGGGCTGACCGGCCGCGGGATAGCGCTGCTCGGTGACGTCGGTGCGGTCGGGCTGGATCTCGAAGCGCTGCACCGCGGGCACGGCTGATTCGTCGTAGCGCTCGTAGGCGATCCAGTCGCCCTTCGGCGACCACCAGTAGCCCGTGAAGCGGTCCATTTCCTCCTGCGCGATGAACTCGGCCTCGCCGTTGTGTACGGTGTCCTTGCCGTCGTCGGTCAGGCGCTGCTTGAGGGTGGTCTTCAGGTCGACGACCCAGAGGTTCTGACGACTCACGAACGAGACATAGCGGCCGCTCGGCGCGACCTGCGCGTCGATGATCTCGGCGTCCTTCGGCGTGAGTTCGCGCACGGCCTGCTCGGGCTTCGCCGCGAGGTCATACAGATAGAGCTGGCCCGCGAGCGGAAACAGCAGCCGCTGGCCGTCGGGCGCCCAGCGATAGTTGACGATGCCTTTGAGGCCGGCGATGCGCTGCCGCTCGCGCGTGGCCTTCTCCGCATCGGACAACACTTCCTCGGCCGGCTGCAGGGTGCGCGAATCGACGAGCAGCCGCGTCGCGTCGTCGGCGAGGTTGTATTCCCAGAGGTCGAGCGCGTTCTGGTCGTCGGCCTTGCCGCGCAGGAACGTCACGCGCGACCCGTCCGGCGAAATCTTGAGCCCGCGCGGCGTCGTTCCGAGCACGGCGGGGTCGTCGTAGATGCGTTCTATCGTGAGCTTTTCGGACATTGCGGGCATCGATACGGCCATGAGGCCGGCAAGAAGCATCGTACGCATAAGAAACCGTCCACGGGCGAGGGCGGCATTAGACCGGTTTCGGGCCGGCACGTCATGTCGCAACGCGTTGCGGCGGGCGTGCGTTTGCACGAATCGTTGCGCCGTGTGCCTGCTAGCATCGCGTTTTTCGGTTCGGAGAGGTCCTGCCATGGAACTGCGCCTTGTCGCTGCCGCCGTATTGATTGCCGCCGGCCGGACTGCCGCGGCCGCCACGCCGAGCGACCCGCGCGCCTGCGCCGCGATACAACCCGATCCCGAGCGGCTGGCCTGCTATGACGCGCTGTACCCGCGCCCGGTCGCACCGTCGCCGGGTATCGAGCCGACCGCCGAGCAGAAGACGCTCTATGCGCACGAGGGCCGCAGCGCCACGCGCACGCCGGATCGTTCGCTGCTCGACAGCCGCTGGGAACTCGATCCCGACTCCAAGCTCGGCGCTTTCAATATCCGCGGCTACAAGCCGCTCTATGTGCTGCCGTTCTTCCACACCTCGAACATCAATGCCTCGCCGAACAGCCCTTCTCCGGACCACGACGTCGAACTGCCCGAACGCCTCAAAGCTGCCGAGATGAAATTCCAGCTGAGCTTCAAGGGCAAGATCCTCGAGAACCTGTTCGGCGACAACGGCGACCTCTGGCTCGGCTACACACAGGCCTCGCACTGGCAGGTCGGCAATCCGCAGATCTCGCGTCCGTTCCGCGAGACGAACTACGAGCCGGAACTGATGATGGTGTTCCGCACCGGCTACGACATCCTCGGCTGGGACGGCCGCCTGCTCGGCATCGGCGTGAACCACCAGTCCAACGGCCGCAGCCTGCCGTTGTCGCGCAGCTGGAATCGCGTGATCGGCCAGGTCGGTTTCGAGCGCGGCGACTGGACCGTGATGCTGCGGCCCTGGTGGATCTTCAAGGAATCCTTCGCGAAGTCCGACAACCCCGACATCGGCGACTACGTCGGCCACGGTGACGTGCAGATCGTCCGGGTCTGGAACGGCCACGAATTCGCGCTGATGTTGCGGCCGAGTCCGGAAGGCGGCGCCGCGCAGTTCGACTGGGCGTTCCCGATCCGCAACCAGCTTCGTGGACATGTGCAATTGTTCGACGGTTACGGCGAAAGCCTGATCGACTACAACCACCGGGCGACGTATATCGGGGTCGGGCTCTCGTTGCTGGAATGGTATTGACCGGCGCCGGCACGCAGCGCTGTCCGGTCGGTTCAAATTTCGCCGCGGCGCCAGCGGTACCAGTCGAGCGTTGCCGCTAGCAGCTGCGTTTCCGCATCGGCCTGGACCTCCAGGAACTCGTGTTCGTTCGACGTCCGCTCGAGTCGCTGCGAGAGGCGCTGCAGTCGTTCGTACAGATCCGCGCAGGCCGACGCACGCATCCGGTGCTTGAGCAGGCAGCCGTGCGCACGCAGCGCGAGCGACATTGCCGGCAGCAGCAGTCCGAAAAGGGCCAGCACGATCGCGATCGTGCCCGCGACGTGCGCGGTCGCTGCGGATGCGATCACCGCGGCGGCGAGTACGATGGCCGCGGATGCGACGAGTATCCCGAGCTGCCTTCCGACGATGTGGACATGTCGCCGGACCTGGTCGAGCTTGTCGCGATACGCGGCCGCCGCTGGCTCGAGTCGTTCGCGCAGATAGCGATCGCGCGCCTGCTGCCAGTCGGGCGGCCGCGCGCCGCGAACGCGGCGCAGATGTGCAACGGCGAGTGTCTGCGCCAGCGCGCGTGCCGCGTCCGGAAGCGGAGCGGCACGCAGGAACGCAAACGCGTGCGGCTGGCCGGGAAGCGCCGGACGACCCGTGTCGGCGTCACTTGCGGCAGGATCGAAGGTCCGCACCGAACGCGCGATGTCGATCGAAAGCTGCAGCTCGGTCCAACGCTGCCGGACTGCCGCGGTCGACGTCGACCCGAGACGCCGCTGGACGAGTCCGCCCACGGCAAGCAGCAGCGTGGCGATCAGCACCGGTAGCCAGGCGGCGAGTCCGGCGAAACTGTTCCGGAACGCGATGGTCAGCAGCAAGAACAGCGCAGCGGCGCCGATGATCCCGAGCTGCGTTCGCACCGTGGATTCGCTCGCCTGCGTGCACTGCGCATTGCAGACGCGGGCGAGCGCATCGCCTTCGGCGACGACACGCTGCGCCATGTCCTCAAGCGCGAGCGGCGGAGCAGGCAATACGTGCGGGAGGCGCGGTGCTTCCCAACTCATGTCGCGCGGATAGCGCAGATCGTCGTAAACATGCAGCTTCTGGTTTTCGTCGATCCAGAACGTCAACGCATACAGCGGTTTTCCGCCGCGCACGGCGTGTTCGGCGAACGCATTCGTGCGACCGGGCTTGCCGAGCCCGTCGCGGTGCTTCGGCTGCAGGATCACGGCGATATCGGCGTGCTGCAGGATTTCCGACGCCGTCTCGGCGAAACGCGCAGCGCGCGAGGACGCGATGCGCGCGACGCGCTCCTGGATCACCGAGGCGCGCTGCAGTTGCTGAAGTACTTTCTCGCGCTGCGCTGCGGAGAAATCCTCGTCGAACGGCGGGCGTGGATCTTTCGCCGCGAGATACTCGTCGCGCGGCTGCGGCAGGAACGCGCGCAGCGCGATTCCGGCGGTGTCGCAGGCGTCGGCCAGCACGCCGTCGCCGCCGTTGCCGGGCTGCATCACGCCGACAAGGAAGTGGCCGTCGTGAAGCGGCAATCGCGGATGCCTGCGCAACTGTGCGAGCTTTTCCGAGACCTGACGCGTGAGTTCGTCGGTGAATTTTGTGCGGCGCTGCGAATCACCGATGCCGGGGAACAAGTCGCGCGCGCCCACCAGGCCGAGGTGCACGACGCAGGCATGCGCAACCGGCGTATCGCTGCCTGTCGCCGTCATGCGAGCGTCCCTCGACCGCGTCTGAAAGAGCGCGAGGCTTGGCCGCAAATACGGAACCGATCCAACGCGCGAATGACCGGGATCATCGCCTCTCCCTGGCAACGAAGGCGCGCGATACGCGTGCCGAGTCTGGCCAGAATAGCGCGAAGCAGGTTTGGGCGGAATTGCGTCCGACGCCGCCGCGTCCGCAAAGAGCGCTGAAGAAACCGCCGTGAAATGCCGGGGCGTCCCTGCTCGAAATCGGCTCGCGATCCAGTATCCGGACCGTTCCGCGCGCTGCCGCCGGTGTGACGGTCGGCCGATTTTCCACATTGTTCGGCGCGCTGCGCACGCCGGCATCACCGCCGAACCGGCCGTCGCCGGGCCGCGCGTACTCGAGCAGCACCGCGGACACAACCGTATCGTCGCTTGGCTCGTCGAAGCGCAGAGGCGTAGGTGATTCAGTGAGCGTAGCGCGGAGAAGATCTGCGAGGAGGATCGTGCTCGGGCAGGCCGAGCCGTATTTGACCGTCGCGGGCGGACAAATTGACGAGCGTGCGACGCGCAGGCAAGGTCGTGTCCAGCATTGCTGCGGATTCATCGAGTGCAGCCGGTGAATCAATCGGCAGGCCGGACAGGTGCGGCGCTCCGCGGTCAGAACGCCGGATGGCGCCTTGCGCGTATCGGGTTGCCGGGGCAGCTCCGAATCGTCTTGGCCGCCGGAAGCAGCCGGTTCCGCCATTCATGCCTGGAGTTTCGATGAATACCGAGCACGACGCACTGAAGCAGTCGCTTCGCGAATTTGCCGAAGCGAGGGAGTGGGGCCGGTTCCACTCCCCGAAGAATCTTGCGATGGCACTGAGTGTCGAGGCGGCCGAGCTGCTGGAACACTTTCAATGGCTCTCCGAATCCGACAGCCGCGCGCTCGGCGCCGAAAGGAAGGCGGCAGTCGCGCGGGAAATGGCCGACGTATTCATCTATCTGCTGCAGTTGTCGGATCGGCTCGACGTGGACCTGATCCAGGCGGCGCGAGCGAAAATGATCGAGAACGCGGAAAAGTACCCCGTCTCTCGCGCACGGGGCAGCAGCCTGAAGTACACCGAACTGTAAGTGGACGGGGGCGTGGCCGGGTGATCGTTTACCAATCGACAAAGCGAGGGTTTCTCGCCGACTCTGACGACCGCAGTGTCGAAGAGGTTGTAGCCGATGCCTTTCTGCTCAAGACGGGCCGTTACGCTCCCGATGGCGAATTCCGCGCGTGGCGCGAATCGCTGAAGCACATGGCCAAAGTGCTGCGGGATGACGGGATTCCCGGCGACACCGGTGTAGGAATCGAGTTCGGAATCCCCCAGTCGCAGAAGCGCGTGGACTTCATGCTGTCGGGATTCGCGGATGACGGATCGCCTCGGATGATCATCATTGAACTCAAGCAGTGGTCGTCGACGCGGGTTTGCGATCTCGATGGTTTGATCGACGCTCAACGCGGCGGTGCGACGTTCGTCAGAGGACCCCATCCCTGCTATCAGGCTTGGTCCTATGCGGCTCTTCTCGAAGGCTTCAATGAGGCGATCTACGACGGTGACGTGAGACTTCGTCCGTGCGCGTATCTGCACAACCATGCTGCGGACGGCGTCGTCGATGACGCCAGATACGAGCCGTATATCGAACGCGCGCCTCTCTTCCTCAAAGGCGAGGCCGAGTTGAGGCGTCTGCGAGAGTTCGTCAAGAAGCATGTGAAGCGTGGCGACGACGCGCAACTGCTTTTCAACGTCGAGAGTGGGCGCGTTCGTCCCTCGAAGATGCTGGCCGATAGCGTGGCGAAAATGTTGCGGGGCAATCAGGAGTTCGTTCTGGTCGACGAGCAGAAGGTAGCGTATGAGCTGGCGCTCGCTGCTGCGGAGAAAGCGAGTCCCGCGCGGAGACAAGTCGTCTTGGTGAAAGGTGGTCCCGGAACGGGCAAGTCCGTTATAGCCATCAATCTGCTGGCAACTCTGACGAGGCGCGGCCGATTGACCAAATACGTATCAAAGAATGCGGCGCCTCGCAGCGTCTACCAGGAGAAAATGACTGGTCATCATAGTCGCGGCGCGATTGCAAGCCTGTTCGGCGGATCAGGCGCGTTTCACGACACCGAGCCGGACACGTTCGATGTGCTCGTCGTTGACGAAGCCCATCGCCTGAACAGCAAGTCCGGGCTCTACGGAAATCTCGGTAGCAACCAGGTCATGGAGATCATGCGAAGCGCCGCATGCGCGATCTTCTTTGTTGACGACCGCCAAATGGTGACGCTCTCGGACATCGGCAGCTCATCCGAGATCCGACATTGGGCCGAAGCATCCGGTGCGGAAATAACGGAACTCGAACTCGATGCGCAATTTCGTTGCGGCGGCTCGGACAGCTATTTGCCGTGGCTCGACGATGTGCTGGGGCTGGCGTCCTCAGGCACTGCCGAACTCGATCGATCGGGTTTCGACTTCCGCGTTGTCGACACGCCGGAGGAGTTGCACGAATTGATCGAAGAACGGAACGCTGGCAATCGGGCACGCGTGGTAGCGGGCTATTGCTGGGATTGGAAGAGCAGGCGAGACCCGCGTGCGTTCGATATAGAGATCGGGACGTACCGCAAGCGATGGAACCTCGGCAGTGACGGCAGCCTATGGATCGTTGCACCTCGATCCGTATCGGAAGTTGGCTGCATCCATACCTGCCAGGGCCTGGAAGTCGACTATATCGGCGTCATTCTTGGACCGGACTTGCTGTTCCGCTCGGGCCGTCTCGTGACGGCGGTCGAGAACCGGTCGTCCATGGACCGTAGCGTTCGCGGCTATCGAAGCGCGCTTCGCAGAGAGGGACCGGCGGTCGCCGATGTCGTAGACCGGCTGATTCGCAATACGTATCGGACGCTGATGACGCGCGGGATGAAGGGGTGCTTCGTCCATTGTGTGGATCCGGAGACGCAGCAGTACTTCAGGGATCGGCTTGAGCGGCGCGGCAGCCGCGGAACGTAGTTTTGAGTTTGTTGCAGCAGCAAATTCGCGCGTAGGGCCTCAAGGCATCGAGTCGATAGGCGAGCCAGAGGCGTTCGCTACTTTCCGATGCAAAAACTCGAAAAGATCTCTCCGAGCAGATCGTCGCTCGTGAACTCGCCGGTCAGTTCACCGAGGTCGCGCTGCGCGTGACGCAATTCCTCGGCGGCGAGTTCGCCGGCATTCTGTTCGACGAGCGCGAACTCGGCCGCGGCGAGATGCGCGGCCACGCGTTCGAGCGCGACGACGTGGCGCGTGCGCGCGCTGAAAGCGCCTTGGCTGCTGTCACCGACGCCGGCGAGTCGCTTGAGTTCGTCGCGCAGCAGATCGAGGCCGGCGCCCGTGCGCGCGGACACGTCGATGCGGACGCCGCCTTCGTGTTCGAGGCGCCGGGGCGCGTGGTGTGCGAGGTCGATCTTGTTGCAGACAAACAATCGGGTCTGACCCGACAGCGCGGGGCCGAGCAGCGACATGTCGTCCGCCAGGTTTTCCGCATCGCTGACGAGCAGCGCCACATCGGCGCGATCGAGTTCCCCGCGCGCGCGGCGCATGCCTTCGCGCTCGACGACATCGGCGGAATCGCGCAGGCCCGCCGTGTCGACGAGCGTCAGCGATACGCCGTCGATCTGCACGTTTTCGCGCAGCACGTCGCGCGTAGTGCCCGGGATCGCGGTGACGATCGCGCGGTCCTGTGCGGCGAGTGCGTTGAGGAGGCTCGACTTGCCGGCGTTCGGCCGGCCGGCGATGACGACATGGAGGCCGTCGGTCAGACGAACGCCGCGCCGTGTCTCGGCGAGCAGCAGCGAGAGCTCGTCGCTGACGCCGTCGAGGCGCCGGCGCAGCTCCGGCGCGGCGAGGAAGTCGATCTCTTCTTCGGGAAAGTCGATCGCCGCTTCGATGTAGACGCGCAGGTCGATCAGGTTTGCCAGCAGATGCGCGACGCGCGCCGAGAACTCGCCGTCGAGCGAGCGCAGTGCGGCGCGCGCGGCGGCTTCCGACTGGCTCGCGATGAGGTCGGCGATGGCCTCGGCCTGGGCGAGATCGAGCTTGCCGTTGAGAAACGCGCGCTCGGAGAATTCGCCGGCGCGCGCCGGACGCGCGCCGAGTTCGCAGACGCGACGCAGCAGCAGGTCGAGGACGACCGGCGAGCCATGAGTCTGCAGCTCGACCACGTCCTCGCCGGTGAATGAGTTCGGTTGTGGAAAGTGCAACAAAATTCCGCGATCGACGAGCGCTCCGGCCGCGTCGCGGAATGCGCAGTAGTGCGCGTGGCGAGGGGTCGGCGAACGACCGAGCAGGGTGGCTGCAATCGCGTTGGCCGCACCGCCGGAGACTCGCAGCACACCGACGCCCCCGGCGCCCGGAGCGGTCGCGATCGCGGCGATGGTGTCGGCGTTGGCGATCATGGCGGTCCTGCGTTGGATTCGCCGGGATCGGAACGGCGGCGCCGGCGCGCCGCGCAGTCGGAGCGGCGTTCGCGCGTGACGCGAACGCCGCTGGCGGTCAGGCTTTGTCCGCGGCTTCGATGCGGCGCGTGATGATCCACTGCTGCAGCAGCGAGGTCATGCCGTTGACGGTCCAGTAGAGGACCAGGCCTGCCGGGAAGAACGCGAACAGGATCGAGAACACGACGGGCATCATCTTCATCATGCGCGCCTGGACTGGGTCCATGCCGGTCGTCGGCGTGAGGTACTGCGTCGCGATCATCGTCGCGGCGTTGAGCACCGGCAGCACGAAATACGGATCGGGCGCGGTCAGGTTCTGGATCCAGAGGAAGAACGGCGCCTGACGCAGCTCGACGCTCTCGACGAGCACCCAGTACAGCGCGAAGAACACCGGAATCTGCACGAGCATCGGCAGGCAGCTGCCGAGCGGATTGATCTTTTCTTTCTGGAACAGCTCCATCTGCGCCTGCGCCATTTTCTGGCGATCGTCGCCGTAGCGATCTTTCAGCGCCTGGATGCGCGGCTGCAGTTTGCGCATCTTGGCCATCGAGCGGTACTGCGCTTCGCTGAGCTTGAAGAAGACGGCCTTGATCAGCAGTACGAGGAGGATGATCGCGAAGCCCCAGTTGCCGGTCAGGGCGTAGAGCTTGGCGAGCACCCAGTGCAGCGGCTCGGAAATGAACGTCAGCACGCCATAGTCGATCGTCAGCGCAAGACCCGGCGCCACGTCATTGAGGCTGCTCTGCAGCTTCGGACCGACGTACAGACGCGCTTCGCTCGTCGTCGTCGCACCCGGCGGCACATTCAGCGCCGGTCCCATCGTCCGGATCGTGAAGCGCGGGAACGCGCCGTCGCGCACTTCCGTCGTATACGTTTCTACAGTGTTCGGCGACGGCAGCCACGCCGCGAAGAAATAGTGCTGCAGCATGGCGACCCAGCCGCCGGTGACGGCGCGGTTCTGCAGCGGCGTTTTCAGGAACTTGTCGAAGGCGAGCTTCTGGAATTTGTCTTCCGGTGAATACCAGGCCGCGCCCGTGAAGCTGTAGCTCTGCGGATTCGTGATCGAACTGAAGAAGCCGTGCTTGGCAGCCGGCGGAATCACGCGCTGCAGCTGGCGGTACGCGTTGCCGTTCCACGCGGCCGTGCCGTCGTTCTTGATCTCCTGGCGCGTCGCGAGCACGTAGCTGCCGCGCTCGAGCACGAAGACCTTGCGCACGGTCAGGCCACTGGCGGAGTCGGTCCAGGTGAACGGAACTTCGAGCTTCGGCTGGTCGGCGGCGAGCGCGTAGCTTTTCTGTTCCGCGGCGAAGACGTCCTGATGGCTCGCGGCCTTGGCCGAATCGGCCGCGCTCGCAAGACCGGACTGAGCGACGAAATAGTGGTCGGCGCTGTCGTCGAGCAGACGCACGGGGTTCGCGTAGTCCTTGGGCTGCTGCGGATACGCCAGCAGGTCGGCGCGGACGACGGTGGCGCCGCGCGTGTCGATCCAGAGTTTCAGTACGTCGTTGCTGACTTCGACGAGATCGCCCTTGGCGTCGCCGGCCGCGCCTGGGATTGCCGCCGGTGTCGCGTCCGCGGGTGTCGACGCGTTCGCGCTCGGCACCTCGCTGCCGGCAACTGCCGCGGGCGTACCGCCGGCTGCGGGTGCGCTTTCCGTGGCGGGCGTGGCGACTGCGGCCGGCTGCGCGTAGTCCTGCTGCCACTGATTCCAGATCAGGTAGGAGACAAGCAGCAGTGCAATCAACAGGATGGAGCGCGGATTATTCATGGGATGGGCAAGGGCTGTCGGCCGGGCACGGCCCGACGCGGATGGGGACACAACGAAGGCGGATCAAGCGGATCGACCGCGCGCGGAAGGTTGACCGCGCATTGTGCCGGGCGGTTGTTGCGGCTTCAACGCTGTGCGCGCGGCAGGCGGCTCCAGAGTTGCTCGAGATCGGCGAGGAGTTCGGAGCCGGGAACAGTGACGGCGGCACTGCGGGAGATGACGAGGATGTCGATCGGGGCGAGCAGTGCCCGGTTGCGTCGAAAGCTTTCGCGGACGAGGCGCTTGAGGCGATTGCGTTGCACGGCGAGTTTCGAGACGCGACGAGACACCGCGAGCCCGAGCCGGGCGGCGGTGTCTTCGGTGTTGCGGTATTCGGCGCTGAAATAGCGGCTGCCGACGCGTCGGCTAGCCTGGCGCAAACGGGCGAAATCGCCCGGTTTGAGCATCCGCGCGGCGCGCGGGAAGCGAAATGCTCCCATCGAGCCGCGAATCGAGGATTTCAGACAGCGAGACGCTTGCGGCCCTTGGCGCGGCGAGCGTTGATGATCTTGCGGCCGTTCTTGGTCTTCATGCGGGCGCGGAAGCCATGGTCGCGGGCGCGCTTGATGCGGCTGGGCTGGTACGTACGCTTCATGGCGTCGTCTCCGGTCGGAAGAGTGGGAAAAGGGGCGGGAGAATAGTTGTCGCTGCGCTGCCATGTCAAGCCGCGCGTGGCGGAAAAGCGAGCGTCGGCGTAGACTTCCGCGCCCTGCCGGGCCAGCCCCGGCACCCCGCCCGTCGACGAGGAAGTAATGAGCGAACTCTGGCGGCGCTGTCTGGAACGCCTGGAAGGCGAGTTCGGCGCTGAAGATATCCACACCTATCTCAAACCGCTGCAACCGGCGGAGAGCGACGACGGTCTGCGCCTGCTCGCACCGAATGCATACACGCTGGAACGCATCGAGCACGAGTTCCTGCCGCGGATCCGGGCGATTTTGAATCATCTGGCGGCACGGCCGATACCGGTCCGCCTCGAGGTCGGCACGCTGAGCGCTCGCCGTGCCGCCACGCCGAAAACGGCGGCGACGCGCAGCGGTGTTCCGGCGGCCGCGCCGATCGAAACTCCGCCGCCGGCCGAGTTCGACGGCAACCTCGATCCGAACTACACCTTCGACAGTTTCGTCGAGGGTAAATCGAACCAGCTCGGCAAGGCCGCAGCGATCCAGGTCGCGACGAATCCTGGACGTGCCTACAACCCCCTGCTGCTGTACGGCGGCACGGGCCTCGGCAAGACGCACCTGATGCATGCCGCCGGCAACCTGATCCGCGAAAACAATCCGCGGACCAAGGTCATGTACCTGCGCTCGGAACAGTTCGTCTCGGCGATGATCGACGCGTTGCGCAACAAGAACATGGACGAGTTCAAGCGCCGTTTCCGCGAGGTCGACGCGCTGTTGATCGACGACATCCAGTTTTTTGCGGGCAAGAACACGACGCAGGAAGAATTCTTCCATACGTTCAACGCGCTGTTCGAAGGCAAGCAGCAGATCATCCTGACCTGCGATCGATATCCCAAGGAAGTCGAGAACCTCGAGCCGCGCCTGAAGTCGCGACTGGGCTGGGGGCTTTCGGTCGCGATCGAGCCGCCGGATTTCGAGACGCGCGCGGCCATCCTGCTGTCGAAGGCGCAGTCCAAGGGCATGAGCCTGCCCGAAGACGTCGCGCTGCTGATTGCCAAGCGCATGCGGTCGAACGTGCGCGACCTCGAGGGGGCGCTGAACACGCTCGCGGCACGCGGCAACTTCCTCGGCCGGGCGATCACGCTGGAATTCGCGCAGGAAACGCTGCGCGATCTGCTGACCGTTCACGCCCAGGCAATCACGGTGCCGAATATCCAGAAGACGGTCGCCGACTTCTATCAGCTGCGGCTGCAGGATCTGCTGTCGAAGCGGCGCTCGCGCTCGCTCGCGCGTCCTCGGCAGGTCGCGATGGCGTTGTCCAAGGAATTGACCGAACACAGCCTGCCGGAAATCGGCGAAGCGTTTGGCGGCCGTGACCATACGACGGTGCTGCATGCGTGCCGAACCATCCGCGATCTCACGGAAACCGACGGAAAGCTGCGTCAGGATTACGAAAAGCTGGTGCGCATCTTGACCGGGTGATTGCCTGTGGATAAACAGGGGGCAGATCGGGGGACAGAAGTTATCCACAGTCCATCGACAAGCGCGCAGCGCGTAATCCGCCTTGTTTGCCACGATTCAAGTCGTTGATTTTGTTTAGAAATTCGGGGTAGTCCCCAGTTTTTCGCGACACAACTACCACCGTAACCTTCCTAAAAGAACAAAAGCGTTCGTTAGCGAACCGGGATACCCTGACCATGCGATTCAGTCTTCAACGCGAAGCCTTGCTAAAGCCGCTGCAACAAGTTGTCGGTGTCGTTGAACGGCGACAGACATTGCCGGTGCTGGCAAATCTGCTCGTGAATGTCTCCGACGGGCGCGTGTCGTTTACGGGAACGGATCTCGAAGTCGAAATGGTCGCGGCCGTCGCGGTGAATACGAGCGAGCCCGGAGAGATCACGATCCCAGCGCGCAAGCTGTTCGACATCTGCCGCGCACTGCCCGACGGGGTTTCTATCGATGTGCGGCTGAACGGCGACCGCGTTGTCGTGAATGCGGGACGCAGCCGCTTTACGCTCGCGACGCTGCCGGCGAGCGAGTTTCCGGTGATCGAAAGTATCGAGACAGTCGATAAAGTCGAGCTGCCGGAAGCGACGCTGAAGAATCTGATGGATCGCACGGCGTTTGCGATGGCTCATCAGGACGTGCGTTATTACTTGAACGGTATGCTCGTCGATCTGCGCGAGGATGCGCTGCGCTGCGTCGCAACGGACGGCCATCGTCTCGCGTTGGCGGAGACGAATGTCGATGCGCGGATTTCGCAGCGGCGACAGATCATCATCCCGCGCAAAGGCGTGCTCGAGCTGCAGGGACTGTTCGAAAGCGGGGATGGCGTCGTCGTCCTGGAGTTCGGCAAGAATCATCTGCGTGTTCGACGCGGAGACGTGCAGTTCACGTCAAAGCTGATCGACGGCAGATTTCCCGATTACGAGGCAGTCATTCCGATCGGTGCCGACAAGGAAGTGCGCATCGGACGCGACATGCTGCGGACGGCGCTGCAGCGTGCGGCGATCTTGTCGAACGAAAAGTATCGTGGCGTGAAGCTGGACGTCGCTCCGGGAAGACTGGGCATCGTCGCGCACAATCCCGAGCAGGAGGAGGCACACGAAGAGCTCGAGGCCGATACGTCGGTCAGCGATCTGAGTGTCGGTTTCAACGTGAACTATCTGCTGGACGCGCTCGGTGCGCTGACGGGTGAAAACGTCGTGGTCTGTCTGCGCGACGGCCAGTCGAGCTGCCTGCTCAAGGCAGTCGACTCGGAGGAGTCGCGTCACGTGGTGATGCCGCTGCGACTCTGACCCGAGCGTGGCAATGGAATCAGAGAGCCTGCGGTGCGCGAGTACCGCGGGCTTTTTTATGGCTAGGTGAAACGAGATGGAGCTGCTTGAACTGCGTTTGTCGAACGTGCGAAACGTCGAGGCAGCAGAGATCGCCTTTCGTTCGGGCGCGAGCGAGTTCATCGGTGCCAACGGTGCCGGCAAGACATCGGTGCTCGAGGCCGTCTACATGCTCTCGCATGGGCGGTCGTTTCGGTCGACGAAGCGGGAGAGTTTGATTCGATTTGGACAACCCTCGCTGGAGGTGTTCGCAGAAGTGAAGCGGGCAGGTCGAATCCATCGTCTCGGGTTGTCGAGGCAGCGAGGCGACTGGACGGCACGGCTGGACGGGGCTGAGGTCGGTGCGCTGTCGGACTTGCTGCGCGAAATCGCGGTGGTCTGTTTCGAGCCGGGGTCGCATGCGTTGATCTCGGGTCCGTCGGACGAGCGCCGGCACTTTATGGATTGGGCGTTGTTCCACGTGGAACCAGGTTTCACGGAAGTTGCGCGCCGGTATCGTCGAGCGGTCAAGCAACGCAATGCGTTGCTGCGAGGCACCGCGTCGAACGAGGAACTCGATGTCTGGGATGTAGAGCTGGCCCGGGCGGCAACAGTTCTCGACGAGTGGCGTAGCGCCTACCTGTTTGAGTTGACGGAGGTTTCGAGGACGCTGTCCGCAGCGTTTCTTCCGGAACTCGGGACGATGAAACTGAGCTACGAGCGCGGCTGGAACTCGGACGTCGGATTATCGGACGCGCTCAGGCAACGACGCGAGCGCGATCGGGAGCGTGGCCATACGACGGTGGGTCCGCACCGCGGCGATTGGCGGATTGCGTTCGACGCGGCACCGGAGCGCGAGCACTTGTCGCGCGGCCAGGAAAAGTTGACCGCGCTGATTTGCTTGCTCGCGCAAGCGCAGCTGTTCTTCAACCAGATCGGGGAATGGCCGATCCTGTGTCTCGACGATCTGGCTTCAGAACTCGATGCGGAGCACCAACGCCGCGTACTTCGGTGGCTCGACGAAGTCGAAGCACAGGTTCTGATCACCGGAACAGCCGCGTTGCCGGCGCTCGATCTCACCCACCGCCAGCGCACGATGTTCCACGTGGAACAGGGTGCGGTCACGACACTGCTATAATTCGGCGTCCTTCCGTTCCGAGAGTCGCGCCCATTCGCGGGGGCGGCCATGCCTGGCGAATTGCATGAGCGATCAGTACGACAGCAGCAACATCAAAGTCCTCAAGGGTCTCGAAGCCGTCCGGAAGCGCCCGGGCATGTACATCGGCGATACCGATGACGGCACGGGCCTGCACCACATGGTCTTTGAAGTTGTCGACAACTCCATCGACGAAGCGCTCGCGGGTTTCTGCGACCACGTGACCGTCTCGATTCACCAGGACGGTTCCGTCAGCGTCAGCGACAACGGCCGCGGCATTCCGGTCGGCATCCATCCGGAAGAGGGACGGTCGACCGCCGAAGTCGTCATGACGGTTCTGCACGCAGGCGGCAAGTTCGACGACAACTCCTACAAGGTTTCCGGCGGGCTGCACGGTGTCGGCGTATCGGTGGTCAACGCGTTGTCCGCGCACCTCTGGCTCAACATCTATCGCGACGGCTACGAGTTCGTGCAGGAATACCGGCACGGCGAACCGCAGTACCCGCTGAAGCAGGCGGCCCCGTCCAACCGACGCGGCACCACCGTGCGATTCCTGCCGAGCACGGCGACTTTCAGCAACACCGAATTCCACTACGACATTCTCGCCCGGCGACTGCGCGAACTGTCGTTCCTGAATTCCGGCGTCAAGATCGAGATCATCGACGAGCGTCACGACAAGCACGATGTCTTCGAATACGAGGGCGGCATCCGTTCGTTCGTCCAGCACCTCGCTCAACTCAAGACGCCGCTGCACGCCAACGTCATAACGTTCAACGCGCAGCAGGACGGCATCACGGTGGAAGCCGCGCTGCAGTGGACCGACGCGTATCAGGAAACGTGCTTCTGCTTCACGAACAACATTCCGCAGCGTGACGGCGGCACGCATCTGACCGGCTTCCGCGCGGCGCTGACGCGCTGCATCAGCAACTACATCGAGAATTCAGGCATCGGCAAGAACGCCAAAGTGGCCTTCGCCGGCGACGACATGCGCGAAGGCATGATCGCGGTGCTGTCCGTGAAGGTGCCCGATCCGAAGTTTTCATCGCAGACCAAGGACAAGCTGGTCTCGTCCGAAGTCAAAGGCATCGTCGAGCAGGTCGTCAACGCGAAGCTCGAGGAGTTCCTGCTCGAAAACCCCGCGGAAGCGCGTGCGATCGCGAGCAAGGTCGTCGACGCGGCGCGCGCTCGCGAAGCGGCGCGCAAGGCTCGCGAGATGACGCGCCGCAAGGGCGCTCTCGATATCGCCGGTCTCCCGGGCAAGCTTGCGGACTGCCAGGAAAAGGATCCCGCACTGTCCGAGCTGTTCATCGTCGAGGGCGACTCGGCAGGCGGTTCGGCGAAGCAGGGGCGAAATCGAAAGACTCAGGCGATCCTGCCGCTCAAGGGCAAGATCCTCAACGTAGAGCGCGCGCGCTTCGACAAGATGCTGTCGTCGGCGGAAGTCGGCACGCTGATTACCGCGCTCGGCTGCGGCATCGGCAAGGACGAGTACAACCCCGACAAGCTGCGCTACCACCGCATCATCATCATGACCGACGCGGACGTCGACGGGTCGCACATCCGCACCTTGTTGCTGACGTTCTTCTACCGTCAGATGCCTGAGCTCATCGAGCGAGGCTACGTCTATATCGGTCTGCCGCCGCTGTACAAGCTCAAGCAAGGCAAGACCGAGATCTATCTGAAAGACGACGGCGCGCTGAATCAATATCTCATCGGTAACGCCGTCGATCAGGCCGAACTGCGCTATAGCTCCGATGCGCCGCCGATCACCGGCGTCGCACTCGAAAAACTGCTCGCCGACTACCAGGCCGCACTCGACCAGATCGATCGCCTGAGTCATCGCTGCGACGTCAACGTGCTGACCGCGATGCTCGAACTCCCGCCGCTCGACGACGGCATCTGGAACGACGAAGCCGCAACGGCCGCCTGGCTGGCGCGCATATCGGCGCGGCTCAACAACGTCGGACTCGGGCGCGCGCAGTACCGGCTGCGCATCCAGACCGCGACCGCGGAGCACCCGGCCGCGCTCGTGATCGAACGCGACCAGCACGGCCTCACGCACACGCAGGTCCTGCCGGCGAGTTTCATCGCGAGTCCGGAAATGCGGCCGATCCTCGATGCCGCGCGACATCTTGCTGATTTGGTCCAACCGGGATCTGAAATCCGCCGCGGCAACTCGGCGTCGCTCGTCGACTCGTTCGCGCGGGCGCGTGCCTGGCTCATGGACGAAGCGAAGAAGGGGCGCACGATCCAGCGCTTCAAGGGGCTCGGCGAAATGAATCCGGAGCAGCTCTGGGAGACCACGGTCAACCCGGAAACGCGCCGGCTGCTCCAGGTCAGCATCGAGGACGCGGTAGCGGCCGACCAGATCTTCTCGACGCTCATGGGCGATGTCGTCGAGCCGCGTCGCGAGTTCATCGAGTCCAACGCGCTGCGCGTTGCGAATCTCGACGTCTGAGGTCTTTGCGGCGGCCGTCGCGGCCGCCGTGCATCTGGCGTTCACGGCCGGCGCGCAAAGCTCGACCCCGCCGATAGCGTTTTCGCGTTGCACGCAGCGCGGGCGGGGCCGACGTCCCGGCTGCGCATTCTGCACTGCACCATTCCATACAAGGACGAACGGGTGCTCGAGCGGACCAGACTTTGGTCTAAGAAACTTCTATCAAATTAGAAATTGATTTTAGTTTCCAAGTTAAAAAAACGGCAGCCCTACGAAAACTCCCGTAAAACGGCTGCATTCCGGCCGCTTTCCACGCTACGCAGAGACCTGTAACAACTCGTTGCAAGCGGCTGGAATTCATAGGTTTCTTTTTAACGCTGCGATAACGAATGCCGAATTGCATGTGCTTGTAGTTTGAACATTCGCGGATTAACCTCTGCGACCCCTTTACCGCTTGCCCCCAGGCAGGCCGTGAGAAACCAGTCGAGGCGCTATTCAATGCACGCTCCCAACGTCAAGAAGCTCGTCCTTTGTCTCGGTGCAGTTTCGCTGCTCGCGGCCGGAATCGCTTCCGCCTCCCGTATTCCGGGCGAACGTTCCAACGAGCAGCGTCCCAGCAAGAGCAGTGGCAAGGCCGACAAGACCGAGAACGCGTACCCGAACGCCAAGCGCAACGATCCGAAGACCGACATGCCGGGCTCGCTCGGCACGAAGCTCAACAAAGCACAGGAAGCCGCGTCCGACGGCGACGCCGACAAGGCCATCGCGCTCATCGATGAAGTCATCGGTGACAAGAAGGTGACACCGTACGCGAAGGCGTTCGGCCTGTACCTGCGTTCCAATGCGAAGTGGGAAAAGGAAGACGGCGCCGGCGCCATCGCCGATCTCAAGGAAGCGATCGCCCTCGACGCGCTGCCGAACTCCAACCAGTTTCCGGCCATCTACACGCTCGCCCAGTTCCAGCTGCAGGAAGAGCAGTACGCCGACTCCGCGAAGAGCATCGATCTCTATATCGAACAGAGCGGCGACAAGAAGGCCGAAGCGCTCGCCGTCAAGGCCAACGCGCTCTATCGCGCCGACAAGTTCCAGGAAGCGATCGACACGATGAAGCAAGCGATCGCGGCCAGCGACAAGCCGCAGGACAGCTGGAACCAGATCCTGATGGCCAGCTACTTCGAACTCAACCAGTACGACGAAGCGGCCAAGCTGTCCGAATCGCAGCTGCAGAAGAACCCGAACGACAAGAAGCTGATCCAGCAGCTCGCGTCGATCTATGTCAACGGTGACCAGAGCGAAAAGGCGCTGAAACTCCTGAGCGATGCGAAGGCGCGCGGCCTGATCACGACGTCGGACGACTACAAGCTGCTCGCTCAGCTCTACGGCCAGGCCGAAAAGCCCGCTGAAGGCGCGGCACTGCTGGAAGAAGGTTTCCAGAAGGGCGCGATCCAGCCGAGCTATGAAATGTACAAGCTGCTCGGCGATTCCTATGCCCTGGCCGAAAACGAGCCGAAGGCGATCGACGCCTACGGCAAGGCGTCGCCGCTCGCGAAAGACGGCGAAGCCGATCTGCTGCGTGGTCAGCTGCAGGTCAACAACCAGCAATGGGCTCCGGCGAAGGAATCGCTGACGAAGGCACTGCAGCGCGGCGTCAAGCGCCAGGGTGCGGCCTACGTTCTGCTTGGTAACGCGGAAAACGAACTCGGTAACAAGAGCGCCGCCATCGCTGCCATGGAAAAGGCGCAGGGCTACGAAGAAACCCGCCAGATGGCAGGTACGTGGCTCAAGATGATCAAGGGCGGAGGCGTTCCGAAGAAAAAGTAAGCCATTCCGCACTCTTCGCAATAAGCGTGCGGTGTTCGGCGACCTTCAGGCCGGGTTAATATAGGCGTCCCGACTCACATATTGAGCGTCGGGCTGGCCTCGTGTACGGTGCCAGCCCCTCGCCAGCCGCGGCGCGGCGCCCTGCAACAAGCCCTCAGATCTCACACTCAGCGAACCTTGGTTCAAAGCAAATGGCGTTGACGACAGAAGACCAGCGCGAAACGTACAGTTGGAGGCGCACCTCAGCGCTGGCCGCCGCCATGGCCGTGCACGGACTCGCTTTCATCATGATGATTGCGCCGGTGGCGCCGCCTCAGGCGAAGGAAAAGAAGAAGGAGACCGTCGTCTCGGTCGAATTCGTCGAACCGCCGCCGCCACCGCCGCCGCCGCCGCCGCCGCCTCCGGAA
>NZ_DATIGT010000133.1:0-19686 GCF_035481375.1 Tahibacter sp. | reverse complement strand
CGCAGGCAGAACCCGCCGCCGCAACGCCGCGTGCGACGCCTCCGCCGCCGAGCGCGGTCCGCGGCGCCGGCATGCTGCAATCCCTGCCGGTGCGCTCGGGCCAGCAGGTCTATGCGCGCGGCACCGAACTCGTGATCACGGCGGTCGTCGGCCACGGCGCCGAAGTCATCGCCGACGGGTCGATCCACGTCTATGCGGCGCTGCGCGGCAAGGCGATCGCCGGCGCCCAGGGCGACACAGCGGCGCGCATCTTCTGCCAGGATTTCCAGGCCGAACTCGTATCGATCGCGGGGCACTACCGCGTATTCGAAGACATCCCGGCCGATCTGCGCGGCAAGCCCGTGCAGGTCTGGCTGGAGGGGGAGAAGCTGCTGCTGGCCAGGCTCGGCTCGTAGCGATAAAGCAACAAGAGCCATTGTGGAGAGAGCAACTTGACTGAATTCATCGTCATCACCTCCGGCAAGGGCGGCGTCGGCAAGACCACGTCCAGCGCGTCGGTTGCCGTGGGACTGGCCAAGCACGGCAAGAAAGTCGCCGTGATCGACTTCGACGTCGGCCTGCGCAACCTCGACCTGATCATGGGCTGCGAGCGCCGCGTCGTGTACGACTTCGTCAACGTGATCCATCAGGAATGCACGTTGAAGCAGGCGCTGATCAAGGACAAGCGCTACGAGACGCTGTACGTGCTCGCCGCGTCGCAGACGCGCGACAAGGACGCGCTGACCAAGGAAGGCGTCGAGCGCGTCCTCAACGAACTGAAGGACGACGGCTTCGACTACGTCGTCTGCGACTCGCCGGCCGGCATCGAGAAAGGCGCGTTCCTCGCGATGTATTTCGCCGACCGCGCGATCGTCGTGGTGAACCCGGAAGTCTCTTCGGTGCGCGACTCCGACCGCATCCTCGGCCTGCTGTCGTCCAAGACCCGGCGCGCCGAAGCCGGCGGCGAACCGGTCGCGCAGCACCTGCTGCTGACGCGCTACAACCCGGCGCGCGTCGCTGCCGGCGACATGATGAGCATCGACGACGTCAAGGAAATCCTCGGCATCGAAGTGCTCGGCGTCATCCCCGAGTCCGAAGGCGTGCTCGCCGCGTCCAACGCCGGCGTGCCGGTCATCCTCGACGAAGCCTCCAATGCCGGCCATGCCTACGACGATGCCGTCGCGCGCCTGCTCGGCGAAACGCGCCCGATGCGATTCCTCGAAGCACCGAAGAAAGGCATCCTGTCGCGACTGTTCGGGAGCTGAGCATGGGCCTGTTCGATTTCCTGCGCGGCAGCCCGAAGCAGACCGCGAGCATCGCCAAGGAACGCCTGCGCATCATCGTCGCGCAGGAACGCAGCGCGCGCGGCAGTCCGGATTATCTGCCCCTGCTGCGCCGAGAGCTGCTCGAAGTCATCCGCAAATACGTCAACGTCGACCAGGATGCGATCGACATCCAGGTCAAACGCGACGGCGACCACGAAGTACTCGACCTCACGGTCACCTTGCCGGACAAGAACGAAGCCGCGGCCGCCGCGGCGGCGGCGGCACGCGAAGCCTGATCGAGCACTGCCGGGCGATATGGCCGACGACACGGTCCCGCGCAGCGAGGCGGATTCGACGGCGAGTGTGCTGACGCTCGCCGCGATCGACATTGCGCCGCTGCGCGCGCTGCTCGCCGCGCATGCGCTCGATCTCGTCGTCGTCGCCGACGGCGAGCCGATTCCCGGCAGCTACTGGGGCGAGCCCGAGGCGGGCCTCATCGGCCACCGCGTCTACGTGCGCGGCGACACTCCCGTGCACTCCGCACTGCACGAAGCCTGTCACCTGATCGTGCAGCCGCCCGAACGCCGCGCCGCCGTCCACACCGATGCGACCGACTCGGTCGCCGAGGAAGACGCGACCTGCTACCTCCAGATCGTGTTCGCCGCCGCGCTGCCCGGCGTCGGCAGCGAGCGGCTCATGCGCGACATGGATGCCTGGGGCTACACCTACCGGCTCGGCTCGACGCGTGCATGGTTCGAGCGGGATGCGGACGATGCACGGGAGTGGCTCGTCGAGCGCGCGTTGTTGCCGGTGTGAAGCGCGAGCCGGCAAAGAGGGAGCGTTGAAGCCCTCTCCCCCCAGTACGCTTGGGCGGCGGGGCGGGGCGTCGCTCAGAGCAGGCTCTGACGCCCCGAACGCCCAACCGGCCGGAGAGGGTTGCATGAGGGGAGAAGCAGTGCAGGCGACGCCGCACGCTCCCCGCATCGCCGATTGCAGCAGATGCTATTTTTCCGTTCTGCCACTTTGTGGCGTCGAAACCCTGTCCGCCTACTTCACCGTCACCGTAATCCTCGGCGACAGAATCGGCGGATCGAACGGGATGTGCAGCGCATCGCCGAGCACGAGCTGCAGGGTGTGCTTGCCGGGCGGCAGGGTCAGCGTCGTTTCGGTCTGGCCGCCGCCGAAGTGCTTGTGCTTGTCGTCGTTGGGCAGCGGCTGATTCATCGGCGGCAGCTCGGCCATGTCGATCAGCAGGTGGTGGTGGCCGGTTTTTTCCGTCGTCACGCCGGCCGGCGCGACGCCCATGCCCTTGAGGCCGAAACGCACGGTGAAGGTCTTGTCGACCGTGGCGCCGTCGGCGGGACTGACGAAGTAGAGTTCCGCGCCGGCGGTGGCGGCCGTGCGCGGCAGCGCGGCAGCCTTGGCTGGCTCGGGCCTGGCGGCCGGCTGTTGCGCCTGTGCCGTCGCGGCGAACAGCAGCACGGCTGCGAGCAGGAATCGATGCGTCATCGCAGGAACCTCGGTTCAGGGGAAGGCGCTCGATCATACTCCGCACGGTGCCGCCTCTCCTTGCGGCGGCGGCGATTGATCGGCGCCGCCGCGGCCCCATCTGCAGCCGGTCCCGCCTGCGCCCGTACTCCATGACCACACCTGCCGCCGCCGACCGATCGATCTTCGCGACCCTGCGCCTGATGCTGCCGCAGGTCTGGCCCTACCGCGGGCGCGTGCTGCTCGCACTCGGCTTTCTCGTCGCGGCGAAACTCGCGACGATCGCCGTGCCGATTTCGCTGAAGGAGATCATCGACCGGCTCGACGTCGCGCCGAGCCTGCTGCTGCTGCCGCTGGTCCCGCTCGTCGCCTACGGCGCGCTGCGCCTGGCCTCGTCGCTGTTCCAGGAATTGCGCTCGATCGTGTTCGCGCGCGTGCTCGCGCGCACCTCGCGCGTCGTCACGCTGAAGGTATTCCGACATCTTCATGCGCTGAGCCTGCGCTTTCATCTCGACCGCAAGACCGGCGGCGTCGCGCGCGACGTCGAGCGCGGCATGACCGCGATCGCGGATCTTCTGGACTGGACCCTCTACACGATCCTGCCGACGCTGTTCGAGGTCGTCGTCGTCAGCGCGATCCTGATCGTGCGCTACGACTGGACCTTCACCGTCATCACGCTCGCGACGCTGGTGTCGTACATCGCCTTCACCTTCGCCGTGACCGAGTGGCGCCTGCGCTATTACCGCGCCGCGAACGAGGCCGACACCGAGGCCAACGCGCGCAACGTCGATTCGCTGCTGAACTACGAGACGGTCAAATACTTCAACAACGAGGATCACGAACAGCGCCGCTTCGACGGCAGTCTCGTGAAGCTCGAAGACGCGACCGTGAAGAGCCTGAAGACCCTGGCCGTGCTCAACATCGGCCAGGCCGGCATAGTCGCTCTGGGATTGACGCTGCTGCTCTGGCGCGCAACCGTCGGCGTCGCCGACGGCCGCATGGCGCTCGGCGATCTCGTCCTGGTCAACGCGTTCCTGATCCAGCTGTCGATTCCGCTGAACTACCTCGGCATGGTCTATCGCGAGGTCAAGCAGGCGCTGTCGAACATCCAGCGCATGTACGCGCTGCTCGACGAGGCGCAGGAAGTCAGCGACGCGCCGGGCGCAGGTCCGCTCGCCGTGCGCGGCGCCGAGCTGCGCTTCGAAAAGGTCGATTTTCACTACGACCCGGCGCGCCCGATCCTGCGCGAGGTCGACTTCTGCATTCCGGCCGGCAAGACCGTCGCGGTCGTCGGCACCACCGGCGCGGGCAAGTCGACGCTCGCGCGGCTGCTGTACCGCTTCTATGACGTCAGCGGCGGACGCATCCTCATCGACGGGCAGGACATCCGCAGCGTGACGCAGGACTCGCTGCGCGCGGCCATCGGCATCGTTCCTCAGGACACCGTGCTGTTCAACGACACGATCTATTACAACATCGCCTACGGCCGCCCGAACGCGACGCGCGAGGAAGTCATCGCCGCGGCGAAGTCGGCACACGTCCACGACTTCATCGAATCGCTGCCGCAGGGCTACGACAGCGCGGTCGGCGAGCGTGGGCTCAAGCTGTCCGGCGGCGAAAAGCAGCGCGTCGCGATCGCGCGCACGCTGCTGAAGAACCCGGCGCTGCTCGTGTTCGACGAAGCGACGAGCGCGCTCGACACGCGAACGGAAAAGGTCATCCAGGCCGAACTCGAGGACATCGCGCGCAACCGCACGACGCTGGTCATCGCGCACCGGCTCTCGACGATCATCGACGCCGACGAAATCCTCGTGCTCGAGCACGGCCGAATCGTCGAGCGCGGCGACCATGCGACGCTGCTCGCCGCGGGCGGCCGCTACGCCGCGCTCTGGGCGATGCAGCAGAACGAGACCGCTCCGGCCGCCGCGGCGTGAACTCCGCCGCCGGACCGGCCGCGACAGTGTCGCGGCGCAGGCCGGAGTGCACGGCGATCCGGCAGCGCAGGTTTTGTCGCCGGGACATGACGCGCAGCAGTTGACGACCCGGCATCGTTCGCGACAATGGCTGCAACATCAACGCCATCCGCCCGGGCCAGCCCAGGACCGCGGCACGCTCAGGGGGAGCCTTCAATGGCCTACAAGATCGCGCTCGTCGGCGCGACCGCGGACGAAGAAAACGACTTCCGCAACCTGCTCGGCGCGGCGGCTCAACGCCTGCGCCAGAGCTGGGAAGTCAGCAATGAACGCGACGCGGATCTCGTCGTCGTCGACGTCGATTCCGTGTTCGGCCACATGGCGTGGCTCAAGGCCAACGGCGCCGGCAAGCGCACGGCAGCCTTCACCGGGCGCGACTCGGCCCGCGAATCCGATCTGCTGCTCGGCCGTCCGCTGAGTCTCGAAGGCATCGTCAAACTGCTGCTGATGTTCAACCTGCCTTCGGGCGCGGCGCCGCAGGCCGCCGCGGCGCCGGTCGAACGCGACAGCTACGCCAGCGAATTCCGTCCCGGCGATGCCCGCCCGCAGCGTGTCGCAACGCCCGCGCCCGCACCGCGCGCCGAAGCCCCGGTCGAGGCGCCGCGGCCCGCACCGCCGCGCCCGGCACCGGTCGCCGCACCGCCGCCTCCGCCGCCGGCTCCCGCCGCACCGCCGCGCGAACTCATGCTGGCCGATTTCCTGACCGGCATCAGCCTGCCGGGACCCGCGCGTCTCGTGACCGCCGGAGCGCCCGATCTGCTGCTCGATCCCGCGGCGCAGAGCTGGTACAGCAGCGCGACGGGCCTGCGTGCGCTCGTGCCGCACTGCACGCGCACGTTGACGCTCGGCGACTGGCAGCTGCTCAACGCCGGCGAATTCGCCGCCGCCAAAGGCAGCGCGACGGCGCAGCCGTTTTCGCGTCTGCTGTGGTTCTTCGTGCTGAATCGCTCGCAGGGCGAGCTGCTGCCTGAACTCGACCGCGCCGCACGCTTCAAGCTCGCGCGCTATCCGCAGAGCGAACGCGAGTTCACGAAGCATTTCCGTATCGGCACGTTCATGATGAAGGACTTCGCGAGCCTCGAAGAAATCGCCGAAGCCAGCGGCGCCGCACTGCCCGACGTCGTCGACTACGTCAACGCGTACACGGCGGTCGGCTTCGTCGAGAACGATCGCGGCCGCTACGAGCCGAACGACGGGCGCGGCAGACTGCGCAATCCGTTCGCGCGGTGAATACGTAGGGCGCAATAACCAACGGGCATTGCGCCGAATGAATGCGCAATGCCCGGAGGGCATTGCACCGAATCTTTTTCTTGTTGGCTTGTTTTGACGCGCGGCGCAATGCGCGGCAGTCGGCGCAATGCCCTTCGGTTATCGCGCCCTACGTCATGCCTCGACGCATTGAAACTGCAGCACGTAATCCGGATTCAACGCGGTTTCCTGGCCGAGGCTGATCGTGCCGGCCTTGCAGCGCAGCTGGATTTCGTCGCGATGCAGGCGCAGTTCGTCGGCTTCGCCGAGGCGCACCCAGGTGCCGTTCGTCGAGCGGTCGCCGATGACCCAGTAGCCGCGCTTGTACTCGATGGTCGCGTGCGTGCGCGAGACCCACTCCGCATCGACCATGAGATTGTTGCTCGCTTCGCGGCCCAGCGAGAACGGCGGCGCGAGTTCGTCGAGTTCGATCGACTGCCCGCGATAGCGCAGCAGCAGGCGCGCCTTGCGCTGCTGCGCCTCGACGAGCTTCACGACGCGCTGCACGGTCGTCACGTTCGAGGTGTCGTCCTGCCACATGACGTCGACGATCTCGATCGGCTGGAGCTTGCCGGACACGCGCGCCGTGCCGAGGGAGCGCGTGCGCAGCGGGCCGGTGTTCGTCACGCCGCTGACCGTCGATGCCGTCGTCACGATCTGTTCGCGCTTGGCCAGCGATGCCATGCGTGCGGCCGTGTTCACGGCGTCGCCGTAGACGTCGGTTTCCTCGACGAGCGTGTCGCCGTGGTGCAGGCCGACGCGGATGCCGAGGTTGTCGCGGATGAAGGCCGGATCGGTCGAGACGCGCTTCTGCATGTCGGTCGCCGCGAGCAGGCCGTTGAGCGCCCCCGGGAACGTGCACATGACTTCGTCGCCGATCGTCTTGATGAGGCGGCCGCCGTGGCGCTGCGTGATTTCGCCCAGGACGTGCAACACACCGGCAACGATGCGGCGTGCTGCTTCGTCGCCGCGCGTCTCGAACAGCTTCGTGCTGCCGGAGACATCGGCGAACAGGATGGTGAGGGGCTGGCGCTGACTCATCTGGCCGGATCATAGGCGATTCGCCGAAGCGGCTCCAGAACTGCCGACTCCCGCACAGACCCTTCCGGCGCGAGCCGGTGCGGAGGCCCGATCGCCGCGTTCCGCCCCTGCCGTCCGGCCTACGCCAACGCGCAGCGGTTGCGACGCGACGGCCTTGCCGTGAAGCCGCGCCAACCGCGATCGTGCGCCATCACGAGGAGACGACGATGCGCGCAGTCCTGGCCTACCTGCTTGCCCCTGCCCTGTTGCTGGTCAGTGCCGCAGCCACCGCCGAAGCGGCGCCCGGCTTCCGCATCGAGACACTCGCACCGGGCGTGCACGCGGCCGTCCGCACCGACCCGCCGGGACTCATGGTCGACGCGAACTGCCTGTTCATCGTCAACGATGAGGACGTCATCGTCGTCGACGCACCCGAGGCCACGGCCGACCTCATCGCCGCGCTGAAGGGACTGACCGACAAGCCGGTGCGCTACGTCGTCAACACGCACTGGCACGACGACCACGTGATCGGCAACGCGCAGTGGCGCAAGGCCTGGCCCGATGCGCAGTTCATTGCCCATCCGAGCCTGCGCGACTACCTGCCGGGCACCGGCGCAAAGAACCGCGCCGGCATGATCGCCGGCGCGCCGCAAGCGGCCGCGCAGATGCGCAAGCAGCTCGACGCCGGCAAGAACCTCGCCGGCGCGCCGATCAGCGACGAGGAACGCACGAGCTATGCGAGCGACATCGCGCTCGTCGCGGACTACATGAAGGTCGTGCCAGGCACGCCCGACGTGCTGCCCGACCTCGGCGCCGCCGGCGATCTGATCCTGCAGCGCGGCACGCGGCGCATCGAGATCCGCCGCGTCGGCCGCGGCCACACCGAGGCCGATCTCGTCGTCTGGCTGCCGCAGGAACGCATTCTTGCGAGCGGCGACCTCGTGGTCTGGCCCGTGCCGCTCGTCGGCAGCGACCAGTCGCATGTGAACGACTGGCCGGCCGCACTCGACGCGCTGCTCGCACTCAAACCCGCCGCGGTCGTGCCGGGCCACGGCCCGGTGCTGCGCGACACCGGCTACATCACGCAGATGCGCGGCCTGTTCGCCGACATCGCGCGTCAGGCGCGCGAACTGCGCGCCAGGGGCCTCGATCTCGACGCCGCGCGCAAGGCGGTCAAGCTCGACGACTGGCACCGCCGCTTCGCCGGCGACTCGCCCGTACGCAGCGCGCTGTTTCGCATGTACGTCGCGGCGCCGGCGTTCGTGTCGGCGTGGAATGCGGCCGCGCGCTGACCCGCCGTCAACGGCGCGGACGTTTCGTCAGGCGAGGCTTTCCGCCGCCGCCACGAGTTCTTCATCCGACGGCAACACGAGAAACGCAGCCCCCGCGAGCGGCGTATAGGTATCGACACCGACGACGCGCCTGAGCGGCTTGCCGCCATGACCGGCTTCGACGATCGCGGTGACGATGCCTTCGCCGACGCCGGCGCTGCGCCGGCCTTCATCGGCGACGACGATGCGCGCGCAGTCGCCGGCGTGGCGCGCGATCGCGGCTTCGTTCAGCGGCTGCAGCCAGCGCAGGTCGACGACGCGGGTCTTCCAGCCGCGGCTCTTTTCCAGCGCCTTCGCCGCGCGCAGGCTCATCGGCACGGTGTTGCCGTAGCAGAAGATCACGAGATCCCTTGCGCCCGGTTCGTAGACGCGTTCCTCGCCGAGCGCGATGTGCTGGTCGGGCGACGGATAGCTGGTCTGCCAGAGGCCGTCGCCGGCTTCGTAGAGATCCTTGGTCATGTACAGCGCGATCGGTTCGAGGAACGCGCAGACGCGGCCGTCGATCTTCGCGAGCGCGGTCAGCGTGCGCAGCATCATCGCCGCGTCGTCGCCGCGGCTCGGGCAGCCGACGACGAGGCCCGGGATGTCGCGCAGCGCAGTGATCGATGTGTCGTTGTGGAAATGTCCGCCGAATCCCTTCTGATACCCGAGCGACGCGATGCGCATGACCATCGGGTTGCGGTACTGGCCGTTGGAGAAGAACTGCAGCGAGCAGGCCTCGCCGCGGATCTGGTCGCAGGCATTGTGGAAATAGGCGAGATACTGGATCTCGGGCAGCGGCAGCATGCCCATGTTCGCGTAGCCCTGGGCGAGGCCGAGGATCATGGTCTCGTCGAGCAGCGTGTTGAACACGCGGTTGCCCTTGAACGCCTTCTGCAGGCCCTTGGTCACCGTGTAGACGCCGCCCTTCTGCGCGACGTCCTCGCCGAACAGCAGCGTCTCGGGATACTTGCAGAACAGGTCGTGCAGCGCGTTGTTGATCTGGATGGCCAGATGACGCGGCGCCTGCTTCTCGGGCAGTTTCTCGTCGCCACCGAACACGGCGAGGCGCTTCTCGGCGTAGTCGGCGCGCTTGGCTTCGACGTTGACCTGGTTCGGGTGATACGGCGCGAGCGGCGCAATGACTTCGGCGAGATCGGTCAGCTTCGGCCGGCGATCGGCTTCCTCGGCGGCGGCGAAGCATTTCTGCCGCACCGATTCGTACTTCGCGAGCAGCGTGTCCTTGGAGTACAGGCCGGATTCGAGCGCGATCGCGGCCGAGCGCAGCAGCGGATCGGTTGCTTCCACGGCCATGAGTTCCTCGACGCTGCGCCACTCGATCTCGAAGTCGGTGCCCGCGTGCCCCATGATGCGCGTCGTGCGCAGGTGCAGGAAGGTCGGGCGGCGCGTCGTGCGGCAGTGGTAAACGGCGCGGGCCACCTGCTCGTAGCCTTCGGCGACGTCGAGGCCGTTCGCGTAGAAATAATCGAGATCGCGCCGGCCGCTGAAGCTCGCGGCGATCCAGTCGGTCGGCGTCTTCACCGAGATGCCGATGCCGTTGTCCTCGCAGACATACAGCACGGGGGCCGGCAGCTTCTGGTATGCGGTCCACTGCGCCGTGTTGAACGCGGTCTGCGCGGTCGCGTGGTTGGCGGAAGCGTCGCCGAACGAACAGATCGTGATCGAATCGTCCGGCACCGGCAGCTTGTGACCGATGCGGCGCGCCTGTTCGATCGCGACGGCGGTGCCGAGCGCCTTGGGCAGATGCGAGGCGATCGTCGAGGTCTGCGGCAGCACCCAGAGCGGCTTGGACCCCCAGACCTTGTGTCGGCCGCCCGAGGCCGGGTCGTCCTTGCTCGCGGCGAAGGACAGCGCCGAGTCCATGATCGGATCCATGCCCGGCAGCTTGCGGAAGCGTTCGGCCATGAAACCGCCGGAGCGGTAGTGCAGGAACGCCGGATCGGTATGACGCGTCAGGCGCGCGACCATCGCGTTGCCTTCGTGGCCCGACGAGCCGATCGTGTAGAACACCTTCTGCTTCACGCGCAGCACGCGCGCCATCAGGTCGAGATGCCGGCTGATCAGCTGCGACTCGAACAGCGCGACGAAGTCGGTCGCGGTGCAGAGGCTGCCGGGCAGCACGGGCTCGTCGGCGGCCGGACGATGCCGTGCCTGGCCGGCCCAGTCGCGGACGAACTCGACGAAGTTCTGGTCGCAGACTTCGGCGCGATTGAGGATTTTCTGGCGGGCGGGAATCGGTGCAGCGGCGGACATGGCGGACCTGGTCGGCAAAGCCCCGGCGCGCGGTCGCGCGCCGGAGACGGCGGAGGAAAGGGCGCAAGAATAGCCGCAGGGCGTAGGCAAGAAAACTCGATATGCACGCAAAACCACAGTGCTGACGCGGGTTTCCGGCAAACGGCCCCCTGCGTTCGGGCGGCAGTGGATCTAGGTTCCGGCAAACGCGGGCGGTGCGGCGCCCTTCCGCCGTCGCGCGGTTTCGCGACACCATAGGCGATACGACGGCGAGCGGACTCGCCGCTGGGGGGCGCAGATGAACACACCGGTCGATCCGACCTGGCGCAGTACCGACGATCCTGGCATCGCCGCCGGCGACGGCGAGGAATTCGCGCCGGGCCAGCGCGTCGGACGCTACCAGATCCGCGGCCTGCTCGGCCGCGGCGGCATGGGCGTCGTCTATCTCGCCGACCAGATCGAACCGGTGCGGCGGCCGGTCGCGCTGAAGCTCGTGCGCGGCGCCTTCGCCGACCCGCTCGCGCAGGCCTATTTCGAAGTCGAACGGCAGGCGCTCGCGCGCATGGATCACCCGGGCATCGCCAAGGTGCTCGAAGCCGGCACGACGCCCGACGGGCTGCCGTTCTTTGCGATGGAATGGGTCGACGGGCCGACCCTGGACAGTTTTGTCATACAGGCCGCACCGGACCTGCGCGCACGCCTTGACCTGCTGCGCCAGATCGCGCTCGGCGCGCACCACGCGCACCAGCGCGGCGTCGTGCATCGCGATCTCAAGCCCGGCAACGTGCTCGTGCCGCTGATCGACGGCCGCGCCGTGCCGAAGATCATCGACTTCGGCATTGCGATCGGCGTCGACCACGGCGGCGACACCGGCGAATACGCGGGCACGTCGCTGTACATGAGTCCCGAGCAGTGCGGGCTCGTCGACGGCAACGTCGACGTGCGCAGCGACGTGTACTCGCTCGGCGTCATGCTGCTTGAGCTGCTTGCGCCGGCAGGCACGCTCGACGCGCTGCGCGAGCGCGGCGTCGGCGCGAGCCAGCTGTCGCGCGTGCTGCGCACGGAACGGCCGTCCGGCCTCACGCATCACGACGCGACGCAATGGCTGTCGCTGCCGGCACTGCGCGCGATTCCGCGCGAGCTGCGTTACGTGATCGCGCACGCGACCGATGTCGATCGCGACGCGCGCTACGGATCGGCACAGGCGCTCGCCGACGATCTGTCGAACTATCTGGCCGACCGTCCGCTCGTCGCGGTGCCGGCGACGCGGCGTTATCTGATCGGCAAGTTCGTGCGCCGGCACCGCGTGCCGATCGGTGCGGGCGCGGCCGTGCTCGCGGCGCTGGTGCTGGGACTGGGTGCCGCGATCTTCGCGCTGCTGCAGGCACAGGCCGAACGCACGCGCGCCGAGGAAGCCGCGCAGCGTGCGACGCGCGAGGCCGCGCGCAACCGCAGCCTCGCCGATTTCCTGTCGACGGTGCTCGCCGGCATCGAACCCGAACAGGCGCGCGGACTCGACACGACGCTGCTGCGCCAGGTGCTCGATCAGGCTGCAGCGCGCGCACAGCGCGACCTCGCGAACGACGAGGCCCAGCTCGGCGACATCGAGGCGACGATCGGCCGTGCGTATCGCTCGATCCAGGTGCTCGACAACGCCGAAGCGTTCCTCGGCCGCGCGCTGGAACGGCAGCGCGCGCGTTTCGGCGCCGACTCGGCGACCGCGCTGGAGACCGAACGCTTCCTGCTCTGGAGCATCAGCGAAAACGGCCGCGAGAACGAAGCGCTGCCGCGCATGCGCGAGCTGCGCGAACGCACCGCGCGCGCGCTCGGCGACACCGCGCGCGCAACCTTGCTGGCCGATCTCGCCGCCGGCTGGTTCGAATACCTCGCGGGCAACATGAAACCGGCCGAGACGGCGCTGCGCCGCGCGAGCGACGGGCTTGCCGCGACGGCGGGCGCCGACGATCCGAAGGCGCTCGACGCGCTCGGCCGCTACGGCGTCGTGCTCGCCGACTCGGGCCAGTACGACGCGGCACGCCCGGTCTACGACCGCGTGCTCGCGGGCTACACGAAACTGTTCGGCGTCGACGATCCGCGCTCGCTCGGCGTGCGCAACAGCCTCGGCATCCTCGCGATGCAGCAACGCCGCTACGCCGACGGCGAACGCGAATTCCGCAGCATGCTGCCGGTCTACGAAAAGCTCTACGGAGCCGACCACGTGCAGACGCTCGCGCTCGCGCTGAACATGTCCGGCGCGCTGCGCCAGCAAGGAAAGGTCGCCGAATCCGGCCCGTACTACCGCCGCGCCTACGACGGCTTCCTCGTGAAATACGGCCCGGATCATCTGCGCACGCTGATCGCGCAGAACAATCTCGCGAACTATCTGATCGACGACCGCAAGCCCGCCGAAGCCGTCGCGCTGGCGCGGGAAGCCGTGACCCGCGCACGCGAACCCTATGCGAGCAATCGCATCATTCTCGGCGAATTCCACTTCACGCTCGGCAAGGCCCTGTTCGCCGCCGGCAAGCTCGGCGACGCGGAGACGGAACTCACGCAGGCCTGGCGTCTGCGCTCGGAAGAAATGGGCGCCGACGCCGAAGACGCGCGCGACGTCGCGAAGAAACTCGCCGAACTCAAGCGCGCGCAGAAGCAGGAGCCCGCCGCACGCGCGTGGGACGCGAAGGCGCAGAAACCGTAGGTTGGTTGAGCCGCAGGCGAAGCCCAACATCGAGGTGATTCCGCTTCGAAGAATCCGTACCGAAGAAATGCCTTCGCTGCCGATTCCGACCGTGCCGCAACGCGCTTCCTGCGCCTGGCAAAACACCACACGTGGCGTCTCGACGTTGGGCGTCGCCTGCGGCTCAACCCAACCTACGAACTACGAAGTCGTCTGCGCGACGAATTGCGGCTGCGCGCGCACGCGATCGAGCCAGGCGCAGATCTGCGGATATCCGCCGAGATCGAAGCCGCCATCAGCCGCGGCGTGCGTGTACGCGAACAAGGCGATATCGGCGATCGTGTATTCGTTGCCTGCGAAGAACGGCCGCTCGGCGAGATGCTGCTCCATCACGGCCAGCGCCTGCGCACCGCGTTCGCGCAGGCGCGGCAGGTCCGCGCGGCGCGGATGATCCTCGGCCAGCCAGCGGCAGATGAAGCGCGCGACGGCGATATAGGGCTCATGGCTGTACTGCTCGAAGAACAGCCACTGCAGCACTTGCGCGCGCTGCCACGGATCCGACGGCCAGAGCGGCGTGCCGTCGGCGAGATAGCAGAGGATCGCGTTGGATTCGGCGAGCCAGCGGCCCGGCTCGACTTCCAGCAGCGGCACCTTGCCGTTCAGATTCATCGCGAGGTACTGCGGCGTGCGCGTCTCGCCGGCCGCGCTGTCGATCTCGACCCAGCGATACGGCCGGCCGAGCTGTTCGAGCAACAATTCCACCTTGTAGCAATTGCCGGACGACTTCATGCCGTAGACGGTCAGCATCGGAAAACGCTCCGTAGGTTGGGTTGAGCCGAAGGCGAAGCCCAACATCGAGGTATTTCGCCTGTCGGAAACATCGCCCGGCGGTGGTTGCCGTCAGCGTGCCGACCGCGATGTCGCGGTTCGCCTTCGGCTCACCACGACCTACCCGTGTCTTCTGCGCGCACGCCATTCCTCGCGCGTCTGGCCCCAGGCGTCGATCGTCATCGTGTCGTAGGGCGCCGGCAGTTTCACGCGACGCAGGTTGCGCGCGCCCAGGCGTTCGGCGACGCGCTGCGACGGGACGTTCTCGGGATCGATGCAGTGAATGACTTCGGTCCAGCCCAGCGCGTCGAAGGCCCAGTCGATCGCCGCCGTCGCCGCTTCGACCGCATAGCCTTTGCCTTGCCCCGCCTGCGACAGTCCCCAGCCGACTTCGGTGCCGGGCCAGTCGGCCGGCATCCACGGTCCGATGCGGCCCATCCAGCGGCCGCTGTCGCGTTCGATCACGGAGAACATCGCGAAGCCCTGCAGTTGCCAGGAGCCCGCCATGCACATCATTGCGCGCCACGCGGCGGAGCGGCCCTGCACGCCGCCGAGGAATCGCATCGTCTCAGGTTCCGCGGCAAATTCCGCCCAGGCATCGAGATCCTCGATGCGCGGCGTGCGCAGGAGCAGACGTTCGGTTTGCAGCTCGATCTCAGCCATGCGTCAATGCTCCGACTGCCGAACAACGAACGCGAGGGTGCAGCGCGGCGCAGCGAAGCCGCCGGCGCGACGGAGAAGCGCCCGAATCAGAACGCGTTGATACCGGTCAGTTCGCGACCGACCACGAGCTGGTGCACCGTCTCGGTGCCTTCGTAGGTGATGACCGATTCGAGGTTCAGCGCGTGGCGGATCGGGCTGTATTCCGTCGTGATGCCGGCGCCGCCGAGGATGTCGCGCGCTTCGCGTGCGATGTCGAGCGCCATGCGCACGTTGTTCCACTTCGCGAGCGAGACCTGGGTCGGCTGCATCCTGCCGGCGTCCTTGAGACGGCCGAGCTGCAGCGACAGCAGCTGCGCCTGCGTGATGCGGCGGGCCATGTCGGCGAGCTTCAGCTGCACGCTCTGCGTCGCGGCGATCGGCTTGTTGAACAGCACGCGCGTCTTGGCATATTCGGTCGCTTCGTGCAGGCAGGCGATCGCCGCGCCGATCGGTCCCCAGGTGATGCCGTAGCGCGCCTGCGTCAGGCAGCCCAGCGGTCCCTTGAGACCCTTCACGTTCGGCAGGCGGCTCGCATCCGGCACGCGCACGTTGTCGAAGAACAGGCCCGACGTCACCGACGCGCGCAGGCTCATCTTCTTGTGGATTTCCTGGGCGACGAAGCCCGGCATGCCCTTTTCGACGATGAAGCCCTGGATGCCTTCCTCGGTCTGCGCCCAGACGATCGCGATGTGCGCGAGGTTGCCGTTCGTGATCCACATCTTCGCGCCGTTGATGATCCAGTCACCGCCGTCGCGCTTCGCGTTGGTCTTCATATTGGCCGGATCCGAGCCGCCGTGCGGTTCGGTGAGGCCGAAGCAGCCGATGACCTTGCCCGCGGCCATGTCGGGCAGCCAGCGGCGGCGCTGCTCTTCGCTGCCGTAGGCGTAGATCGGATACATGCAGAGCGAGGACTGCACCGAGGCGAAGCTGCGGATGCCGGAATCGCCGCGCTCGAGTTCCTGGCAGATCAGGCCGTAGCTCACGGCGTTCATGCCGGCGCAGCCGTAGTCGGTCGGCAGGCTCGAACCGAGCAGGCCGAGTTCGGCCATTTCGGGAATCAGGTCGGTCGGAAACACGCCCTTGTCGAAACAGTCCCCGATGATCGGGAGCACGCGCTCGTCGGTGAAGCGGGCCACGGTGTCCTGCACCATGACTTCCTCTTCGGACAGCATCGAGCGGACATCGTAGAGATCGTAGGGATTGAGCGTGCTGGCGGCCATGGAAATTCCGGATTTCGCGCGGGAAACGAAGGGAAATGAAGCGACGGGAGCCCTGTGCGAAGGGCAGCGCGGCATTCTAGCGGCGCCCCCGGCAAACTTCACCCGCGCCGCGATTGGCCCCGCCGATCCCGTCGAGATTGGCGCCAGCGTGGCGCCATCGCACCGATGCGTGCCGTCGCGCCCCGCGCTGCGTATCATGCCGGCCGGCTCGTTCGCGCGGGAGCGCCATGCAGGTTCCGGTTCTGACGTATCACGGCGTCAACATCGACGGCAACGCCTATGCCGGCAACGACCACGTCGCGTTCGCCGCGGATCTCGAGCTCATCCACGAACTCGGTCTGCGCATCGTGCCGGCGCAATGGGTCGTCGACCAGCTGCTCGGCCGCACGCAGCGCGACCTGCGCCGCTGCGTCGCGCTGACCTGCGACGACGGCAGCAATTTCGACTATGACGATCTCGACCATCCGACGCACGGGCGGCAGATCAGTTTTCATTCCGCGCTGCGCGCATTCCGCGCGCGCCACGGCGAGCGCGCCCAGCCCGACCTGCATCTGACGTCATTCGTGATCGCCGATCCGTTCGCGCGCAAACGCATGGATGAGCAATGCCTCGTCGGCCGCGACTGGATGCAGTCGCGCTGGTGGCGCGCCGCGCGGGACGGCGGTCTCGTCGCGATCGAGAACCACAGCTGGGATCACAACCATCCCTGCCTGGCGACCCCCGGTCCGCACGGCCTCGCGCGCGGCGACTTCCACGCGGTCGCCGACGACGCGCAGGCGGAATTCGAGATCGCGCAGTCGCAGCACTTTCTCGCCCAGCAGCTCGCCCCGCATGCGCCGCGGCTGTTCTGCTACCCGTTCGGCCACGTCAACGATTTCCTGCGCACCGACTGGCTGCCGCGCCGCGGCCCGGCCGTCGGCCTCGACGCCGCGTTCGGCGACGGCGCCGCGCCGGCAACACCGGCATCGGACCGCTGGAACGTTCCGCGCTACATCTGCGGCTGGCACTGGCGCTCGCCGGAGGCGTTGCGGGGGATTCTTGAAGCAGCAAACAGAGAGTAGGCGGCAAGAACGGGAGCCGGTGTCTCCCCAGTGTCCTGTTCCGTAACTACAAGGCACTGGAATTGCTCGACCGTTAGTTACGGAACAGGACATGGTTCCTTGCCGATGCCTCCCTTCCCGGGCCTTCTCTCCCGACGTTGTCGGAGCAGACGGAGTCGCCGTACTCAAAACGCCCCGAGCGCATGCACCTTCGCGACCAGCGCGCGCTTGTGGTTGTCGTGCAGCGGCTTGTGCCAGTTGACGATGACGTGTTCGTGTTCGGTCTGCACGAAGCCGGCGGCCAGCGCGACTTCGAGCGCACGCTTGTCACCGCAGTGGCCGAAGAACGCATCGCAGCAGCCCGCATATTTGCGGAATGCATATTTCAACAGATAGAACCACAGCCCGCCGGCGGCGCGCAGCGCATCGCGCTGTTCGGGCAGCATCAGCCGCGTCGTGTCGCCGTCGCTGCAGGACCCGCCCGACAGGTACACGTCGCCGAACGGCATCATGTGCGAGAAGCCGGCCAGGTGCAGCGCGCCGTCGGGCGCGCGATACAGGCCGACGAGATGCCGCGGGATGCTCGGCGGCGGGTGCCCGAACTTGCGCCGGAACAGATCGGCGACGAGGAAATCGGCGCTGTCGATCTCGGTGATCGTGATGAAGTCGTGCAGCGCCGCAGGCAGGACGTCGCGCGGATCGAAATGTTCGCCGGTGTGCATGCTGTCGTATCCGATGTCGTGAATGGACGCGCCGCTCAGAACGGCATGAAGCTCCGGGCCTTCGCGACGAGTTCGCGCCGCCGTCGCGCGGTCGGTTCGCGCGTCCAGTGCACGAGCAGATACTCGATGCCGGTTTCGCCGAAGCCGAGCTTCGGCGTGGTCCGCAGTGCGCGTTCATCGCCGCAGCAGGTGAAGATCGCTTCGCAGCGCGGCCCCCAGCGCTCGAAGCCGTAGCGCAGCGTCGCGAGCATCAGGCCGCCGTAGTCCTTCAGTGCCGCGCGCTGCGCGTCGCTCAGGCCGCGCAGCAGGTCGCCGTCGGTCGCCGCACCACCAGCCAGGAAAATGTCGCCGCAGTCGGTGAAGTGCACGTAGCTGACCGGCAGGAAGCTGCCGTCGTCGCGCTTCCAGAATGCGACGACGTGATGCGGAAAGTCCGGCGCCGCGGCCTTGTAGTTGCGCCGGAACAGCGCTTCGGCGAACGGCGGTCCCTGGTCGACTTCGGTGACGTGGATGAAATCCTCGATGCTCATGCGCGGTTCCGGTCGGTCGGCGCGCGATGGTCGCATTGCGCCGCGGCAGCGACAACTGCTTCGGGCTCCGCTGATCAGGCGCTTGCGTGCGCGACTCAGCGCGCGCCGTGCGCGCAGCATTCGCGCCAGATCGCGTCGCCGCGGCGCTGCGCTTGCGCGAGCTGCGCGGCATCGAGCGGCTGCGCGAGCGCCTGCAGGTACAGCTCGATCAGCCGCGGCGGCCAGCTGCGGCCGAGTTCCGTGCGCGCGAACGCGTAGATATCGGCGTAGGCGCCGACCGGATCGGCCGCGAGGCCGTAGCCGTGAGTCTGCGCGTCGGCACGCAGCTGCAGCGCGCGCGCGTCGCCGGCGCGCACGGCGCGTTCGAGGTAGTCGAGCGCGCGAACGCGGCGCGCTTGCGCGTCGGCATCCTTCGCCGCATCCGCGTCCTGCACGAGCACGTGGCGTGCATAGCTCGTCATCGCCGCGACGCGACCCGCTTCGACGGCGCGCTGCAGCCAGTCGGGCGCTGCCTTCGCGCGGGCAGCGTCCACGACGCGCTCGCTGCCGGCGCAGTGCTGGTCGAGCTCCGCATAGCCCTGCTGCTGCAGAAGCACGAGAAATTCCGGCGACGCGGGCTTGCCGCCGATCAACGGCGCGGGTTCGTTCGTGGCCATGCCGGTCACGATCGCGTCTTCGACGTCCTGCGCCGTCATCGGCGCGTAGTCGCGGCACAGCGACAGCAGCTCGCCCAATTCAGCCGCCGCGTCGGCGTCGCCCGCTGCCGCAGCGCGCTCGATCCGCGCGAGACGGGCCGCGAAATCCTCGGTTGCCGCCGGCGCAAGCGGACGCCGGCCGGCCTGCGTCGACGCAACCGGCGCGGGATCGTAGGGCGTGCGGCCGGCGGCGCGCGACGGCGCCGCGTCCGGACTGCGGGCATCCGTTTCGACCGTACGCCGTTCTGCCGTCGGCGATGACGGCCTTCGCTGCAGGACGAGAAACGCGACCAGCAACAACACCGTCGCGGCGATGACGATCGCGGCGCGGCGCATCAGCGCCGCTCGTTCGACACGCCGTGCGGTACGTGGCCCGTCGCGACGTGGCGCCGCGCCGATTCGACGTTGCTGCGCGAGTCGTCGAAGAAGATGTCGGCGCCGAACGCTTCGAGGAACGGCCCTTTGTCGCGGCCGCCGAGAAACAGCGCTTCGTCGATGCGCACGCCCCAGGCGCGCAGCGTCAGGATCACGCGCTTGTGCGCCGGCGCCGAACGCGCCGTGACGAGTGCCGTTCGGATCGGCGACTGTTCGAGCGGAAACGCGCTCTGGATGCGGTGCAGCGCGTCGAGAAAGCCGCGGAACGGACCGCCCGGCAGCGGATGCGCGGCGTGCTCGGTCTCGTGACGGTGGAATGCGTCGAGGCCCTGTTCCTGCGACACGCGCTCGGACTCGTCGC
>NZ_DATIGT010000132.1:0-15369 GCF_035481375.1 Tahibacter sp. | reverse complement strand
GGTGGTGGAGCTGATTAACCCGGTGGCGATGGACGAAGGCCTGCGTTTCGCGATTCGCGAAGGCGGCCGTACCGTCGGCGCCGGCGTCGTCGCCAAGATCTTCGCCTGAAAAAGAAACGCGCCCCGCATGACTTGAAATCGTGCGGGACGGCCGGAACTGGCAGTGGCGGCGCGAGCCGCCATCGCCGTTTCGGCAGTAACAGGGTTTTACGCGGTACGCCAGTAGCTCAATTGGCAGAGCAGCGGTCTCCAAAACCGCAGGTTGGGGGTTCGAGTCCCTCCTGGCGTGCCATTGATTGCAGGTCCGGCGCGAGCACGAGGCGCAATTGCGCCACCGCAAAGGCCGCTTCGGCAGCAGGGACATGAACGCGAAAGTCGAACAAGCTTCCGGCACCAGTGCCGCCGATATCGCCAAGCTCGCGCTGGCCGCTCTGATTCTCGTGGGCGGTATCGCGGGCTTCTACTATTTCGCCGACGCGATGCAGGTGCTGCGCGTGCTCGGCCTGCTCGCCGCGTTCGTTGCAGCCGTGTTCGTCGGCAGCCAGACCGCTCTGGGCCGCTCCACGCGCTTCTTCCTCCGGGAATCGAGCATCGAGTTGCGCAAGGTCGTCTGGCCGACGCGCGAGGAAACCCTTCGTACGACCGGCGTGATCATCGTCGTCGTCATCATCATCAGTCTGATCCTCGGCTTGATCGACCTGCTGCTCAAGGTCGTCGTCATGGATTGGCTGCTCAAGCTGTAAGGCGGTTCGTCATGGCCAAACGTTGGTATGTCGTTCATGCCTATTCCGGGTTCGAACATCAGGTTGCGAAAGCGCTGCGCGATCGCGTCGTGCGCAACGGCATGGAAGACAGGTTCGGCGACATCCTCGTTCCGACCGAGGAAGTGATCGAAATGCGCGGCGGCCAGAAGCGCCGCAGCGAGCGCAAGTTCTTCCCGGGCTACGTGCTCGTCCAGATCGAGACCGACACCGAGAACAAGGCGCCGAAGATCGACGACGAATCCTGGCATCTCGTCAAGGAAACCTCGAAGGTCATGGGTTTCATCGGCGGTACCGCCGACCGGCCTCTGCCGATCAAGGATTCCGAAGCCGACGCGATCCTGCGCCGCGTGCAGGAAGGCGTCGAGAAGCCCAAGCCCAAGGTGCTGTTCGAGCCGGGCGAAATGGTGCGCGTGACCGAAGGTCCGTTCAACGATTTCAACGGCGTCGTCGAAGAAGTCAACTACGAAAAGAGCCGCCTGCGTGTCGCCGTGTTGATCTTTGGCCGTTCTACGCCGGTCGAACTCGAATTCGGTCAGGTCGAGAAAGCCTGATCGCCGTCGCTAGCGCAGCGCCTTGACGGCAGCGCGCCGCGTCGAAACGTGAAACGTGTCGCCAGGGCACGTGAAATCCCTGGTGCGATGGGGAGCCTGAGGTCCAGGCGCTATACCCGGAGAAGAAAATGGCAAAGAAAGTAGTCGGCTATATCAAGCTGCAGGTGAAGGCCGGTCAGGCCAATCCCTCGCCGCCGGTCGGTCCCGCGCTCGGTCAGCGCGGCCTCAACATCATGGAATTCTGCAAGGCCTTCAATGCGGCCACGCAGAAGCTGGAGCCGGGCCTGCCGATTCCGGTCGTGATCACGGCGTACTCCGACCGTTCGTTCACGTTCATTACGAAGACCCCGCCGGCTTCGATTCTTCTGAAGAAGGCCGCCGGCATCCAGTCGGGCTCCAAGCGTCCGAATACCGAAAAGGTCGGCAAGGTCACCCGCAAGCAGCTCGAAGAGATTGCGACGACCAAGATGCCGGATCTCACCGCCGCTGACCTCGAAGCCGCCGTGCGTACGATCGCCGGCAGCGCGCGCAGCATGGGCCTGAACACGGAGATCTAAGGCAATGGCACTGAGCAAGCGTTTCAAAGCAATGCAGGGCCTGGTCGAGCCGGGCAAGGCGTATCCGGTCGAAGCCGCGCTGAAGATCCTCAAGGACAACGCGAAGGCCAAGTTCGTCGAATCCGTGGACGTCGCCGTGCGTCTGGGCATCGATGCGAAGAAGTCGGACCAGGGCGTCCGCGGTTCGAGCCTGCTGCCGCACGGCACCGGCAAGACGATCCGCGTTGCGGTGTTCTGCCCGCCGGGCGAAAAGGCTGAAGCGGCCAAGGCCGCCGGCGCCGACGCCGTCGGCATGGACGATCTCGCCGAAAAGATGCAGGCCGGCGAACTGAACTTCGGCCGCGTGATCGCGACGCCGGACGCGATGCGCGTCGTCGGCAAGCTCGGTCAGCTGCTCGGCCCGCGCGGCCTGATGCCGAATCCGAAGGACGGCTCGGTCACCGCCGACGTCGCCACCGCGGTCAAGAATGCGAAGGCGGGTCAGGTCAAGTTCCGCAACGACAAGGCCGGCATCATCCACGCGACGATCGGCAAGGCGAACTTCGAACCCGGCGCGCTCAAGGACAACCTGACCGCGCTGCTGTCGGACCTGCTGAAGGCCAAGCCGGCCGCCGCCAAGGGTCAGTACCTGCAGAAGATCTCGCTGTCGACGACCATGGGCCTCGGCGTCATCGTCGACCAGTCGACGCTCGGTCTGAAGCAGTAATTCGCAAACGCGGCGCAGGCCGCACCCCGGTGCATCGCGCGCCGGACAAATTTTGAGGGCTCCCGGCCATGACGGCCGGGCGCCGTCAAAGACCGCAGGCGATCGTAGCGGCTCGCCCGGGAGAGCAGGGAAGCGCAGTACTGCGATGGAAGCTCCCGGTCGTGACGCGTAGGTCTTAAAACCGCAAGCCTGCGCAGATGGTGTCGCCCGTAACAGGTTTTCCTGGAACGGCCACCAAAACGGTATCGCGAGATACCAGCGGATCGACAAGGAAGAAAGGTCCGTTTCGCTGATGGATGCGTGCGCACAGGAGTGCGCGGCGATCCGGTTCGGAGAACGCAATGGCGCTCAATCTTGCGCAAAAGAAAGAGGTCGTTGCCGAACTGGCGAATGTGGCTTCCTCGGCTTATTCCCTGGTCGCCGCCGAGTACGCGGGTCTTACCGTCGGGCAGCTCACCGAGCTGCGCAGAAAGGCACGTCAGAGCGGTGTGTTTCTTAAAGTTGCCAAGAACACGCTGGTCTCGCGCGCAGTGGAAGGTACCGATTACGAGTGCGTCAAGGACTCGCTGGTCGGCCCTCTGCTGTACGCCTTCTCGAAGGAAGATCCCGGTGCTGCCGGCCGTCTGATCAAGGATTTCGCCAAGGGCGCGGACAAGCTGAAACCCGTTGTAGTCGCCATGGGCGGCAAGGCATACCCGGGCTCGCACGTTGACGTGCTCGCCTCGCTGCCGACCCGCGAACAGGCGCTCAGCATGTTCCTCAGCGTGCTCGTCCAGCCTGCCACCATGCTCGTCCGCCTGCTGTCGGAACCCGCGTCGCAGATCGCGCGCGTTACCAAGGCAGCCGGTGAGAAGCAGGCGGCCTGAGCCACACGCCAGCCGGTCACGAAATTCAAACCTTAGCCGTTATTTCCAGGAGTTAAAACATGTCTCTCTCCAACGAGCAGATCATCGAAGCAATCGCCGGCAAGACCCTCATCGAAGTGATGGAGCTGGTCAAGGCGATGGAAGAAAAGTTCGGCGTCTCCGCCGCTGCCCCGGTCGCTGCTGCGGCTCCGGCCGCTGCTGCTGCCGCCCCGGTCGAAGAAAAGACCGAGTTCACCGTCGTCCTGAAGGCCGCGGGCGAGAAGAAGGTCGAAGTGATCAAGGCTGTCCGCGCGATCACCGGCCTGGGCCTGAAGGAAGCCAAGGACCTCGTCGAGTCCGCTCCGTCGACCGTCAAGGACGCCGTGAGCAAGGACGACTCGGCCAAGTTCAAGAAGGAACTGGAAGCTGCCGGCGCTACCGTCGAGATCAAGTAAGCGACGCGTTGCGTCGCCTGCTAGTCCAGGCAAGTCGAAAGCCTGGGGGCGAGAGCTCCCGGGCTTTCACTGTTGTTCGTTGTACTGCGGCTATCGGCAAGCCGTGACGTGACGAAAGTTCGTGCGACACCGTTTGCCGATACCCGTTTTCCCTTCCACGCCGCTGTTTCCGCAGCGGCGGTTTTGACGACCCGAGGCGGTACCCGACCATGACCTACTCGTTCACCCAGAAGAAGCGTATCCGCAAGGATTTCGGCAAGCGCCCCGTCGTGCTTGACGTGCCTTTCCTGCTCGCCATCCAGGTGGATTCCTACCGGGAATTCCTCCAGCTCGACGCCGGCGGTGTCACCGCACGCGAAGACAAAGGCCTGCACGCGGCGCTCAAGTCGGTGTTCCCTATCACGAGCTATTCCGGCAATGCCGCCCTCGAATACGTCAGCTACCGCCTCGGCGAACCGCCGTTTGACGAACGCGAGTGCCGCCAGCGCGGCATGAGCTACGGCGCGCCGCTGCGCGTGACCGTGCGCCTCGTCATCTATGATCGCGAGAGCCCGGCCAACAACAAGGCGATCAAGTACGTCAAGGAGCAGGAAGTCTACATGGGCGAACTTCCGCTCATGACCGACACCGGCACCTTCATCGTCAACGGCACCGAGCGCGTCATCGTCTCGCAGCTGCATCGTTCGCCGGGCGTGTTCTTCGATCACGACCGCGGCAAGACGCACAGCTCGGGCAAGCTGCTGTTCTCCGCGCGCGTCATCCCGTACCGCGGTTCCTGGCTCGACTTCGAGTTCGATCCGAAGGACTGCCTGTTCACGCGTATCGACCGCCGCCGCAAGCTGCCGGTCACGGTGCTGCTGCGCGCGCTCGGCTACACCAATGCCGAGATGCTCGACCTGTTCTTCGAGAAAAACGTGTTCACGCTCGGCAAGCAGGGCGGCGCGGAACTCGAACTCGTCGCCGAGCGTCTGCGCGGCGAAACGCTGAACTTCGACCTGCGCGCCGGCGAGCGCGTCGTCGTCGAGGCCGGCAAGCGCATCACCGCGCGCCACGTTCGCGAACTGCAGAAAGAAAACATCAGCTCGCTCGAAGTGCCGGACGATTACCTGCTCGGCCGCATCCTCGCGCATGACGTCATCGACACCAAGACCGGCGAGCTGCTCGCGCTGGCGAACGAGGAACTCAACGAGACGCTGCTCGAGAAGTTCCGCAAGGGCGGCGTCGAGAAGATCGCGACGCTCTGGGTCAACGACCTCGACCGCGGTCCGTACATCTCCTCGACGCTGCGCATCGACTCGACCAAGACGCCGCTCGAGGCGCTGGTCGAGATCTATCGCATGATGCGCCCGGGCGAGCCGCCGACGAAGGAAGCCGCGCAGAACCTGTTCTTCAATCTGTTCTTCACGTTCGAGCGCTACGACCTCGATCGCGTCGGCCGCATGAAGTTCAACCGTCGCGTCGGCCGCAAGGACGACAACGGCCCGGGCATCCTGTACGACCACAAGTACCTGGCCGAGCGCAACGACGAGAATTCGAAGTCGCTGGTCAAGGAACTCGGCCAGACCTCGGACATCCTCGACGTCATCCGCACGCTCTGCGAAATCCGCAACGGCCGCGGCGTCGTCGACGACATCGACCATCTCGGCAACCGTCGCGTGCGTTCGGTCGGCGAAATGGCCGAGAACGTGTTCCGCATCGGCCTCGTGCGTGTCGAGCGCGCCGTGAAGGAGCGCCTGTCGCTGGCCGAGTCCGAAGGCCTGACGCCGCAGGAACTCATCAACGCCAAGCCGGTTGCGGCCGCGATCAAGGAATTCTTCGGTTCGTCGCAGCTGTCGCAGTTCATGGACCAGAACAACCCGCTGTCGGAAGTCACGCACAAGCGTCGCGTGTCGGCCCTCGGTCCGGGCGGCCTGACGCGCGAACGCGCGGGCTTCGAAGTCCGCGACGTGCATCCGACCCATTACGGCCGCGTCTGCACGATCGAAACGCCGGAAGGCCCGAACATCGGCCTGATCAATTCGCTCGCCGTCTATGCGCGCACGAACGACTACGGCTTCCTCGAGACGCCGTACCGCCGCGTGGTCGACGGCAAGGTCACCGACGAGGTCGACTACCTGTCGGCGATCGGCGAAGGCGAATTCGTCATCGCGCAGGCCAACTCGCCGCTGACCGAGCAGCGCCGCTTCGTCGACGAGTACGTCGCCTGCCGCTACCGCGGCGAATCGGAACTGCGTCTGGCCAGCGACGTGCATTACATGGACGTCTCGCCGATGCAGACCGTGTCGGTCGCTGCGGCGCTGGTACCGTTCCTCGAGCACGACGACGCGAACCGCGCGCTGATGGGCGCGAACATGCAGCGTCAGGCCGTGCCGACACTGCGCGCGGAGAAACCGTTGGTCGGCACCGGCATCGAGCGCGCCGTCGCGCGCGACTCGGGTGTGCTCGTGCTTGCCAAGCGCGGCGGCGTCATCGATCAGGTCGATGCCGGCCGTATCGTCGTGCGTGCGCATGAGTCGGAAGTCGGCGACAACGACGCTGGCGTGGACATCTACACGCTGACGAAGTACACGCGTTCGAACCAGAACACCTGCATGAACCAGCGTCCGCTCGTGAGGGTCGGCGACATCGTCGCGACCGGCGATGCGTTGGCCGACGGTCCGTCGACCGACATCGGCGAACTTGCGCTCGGCCAGAACATGCTGATCGCGTTCATGCCGTGGAACGGCTACAACTTCGAAGACTCGATCCTGATCTCCGAGCGCGTCGTCGAGGAAGACCGCTACACGACGATCCACATCGAAGAGCTGACCTGCGTCGCCCGCGACACCAAGCTCGGGCCGGAAGAAATCACGGCCGACATTCCGAACGTCGGCGAGCAGGCGTTGTCGCGTCTGGACGAATCCGGCGTCGTCTACATCGGCGCCGAAGTGAAGGCCGGCGACATCCTCGTCGGCAAGGTCACGCCGAAGGGCGAGTCGCAGCTGACGCCGGAAGAAAAGCTGCTGCGCGCGATCTTCGGCGAGAAGGCGTCCGACGTGAAGGACAGCTCGCTGCGCGTGCCGCCGGGCATGGACGGCACCGTCATCGACGTGCAGGTCTTCACGCGTGACGGCATCGAGAAGGACAAGCGCGCGCGCCAGATCGAGGAAATGGAAGTCAAGCGCGTCAAGAAGGACTTCGACGACCAGTTCCGCATTCTCGAAGGCGCGATCTACGCGCGTCTGCGCGCGGCGCTCATCGGCAAGGTCGCCAACCACGGCCCGAACAACCTGAAGAAGGGCGCCGAGATCACCAACGAGTATCTCGACGAGCTGAAGAAGGACGAGTGGTTCAAGCTCAGCGTCAAGGACGACGACGCTGCCGAGTTCCTCGAACGCGCCGCCGAGCAGATCCGTCGCCATCGCGAAGAGTTCGACCGTCGCTTCAAGGAGAAGCAGGCCAAGATCACGCAGGGCGACGACCTCGCGCCGGGCGTGCTCAAGATGGTCAAGGTCTATCTGGCCGTGAAGCGCCGCATCCAGCCGGGCGACAAGATGGCCGGTCGTCACGGCAACAAGGGCGTGGTCTCGATGATCGTTCCGGTCGAGGACATGCCGTTCACGGCTGACGGTCGTCCGATCGACATCGTGCTGAACCCGCTGGGCGTGCCGTCGCGTATGAACATCGGTCAGGTGCTCGAAGTCCATCTGGGCTGGGCCGCCAAGGGCCTCGGCCACAAGATCGAAGCCATGCTCGCGGCGAACGAGAAGGCCGGCGAACTGCGCAAGTTCATCGGTCAGATCTACAACCACGACAAGGACAGCTACGGCAAGGATCGCGTCGAGCTCGACCAGTTCAACGACGACGAACTCAAGGTGCTCGCGAAGAACCTGAGCAAGGGCGTGCCGATGGCGACGCCGGTGTTCGACGGCGCGTTCGAGGAAGAGATCAAGCACATGCTGAAGCTGGCCGGTCTGCCCGAATCGGGCCAGACCATGCTGATCGACGGCCGCACCGGCGAACAGTTCGATCGCGCGGTCACGGTCGGCTACATGCACATGCTGAAGCTCAACCATCTCGTCGACGACAAGATGCACGCGCGTTCGACCGGTCCGTATTCGCTCGTCACGCAGCAGCCGCTCGGCGGCAAGGCGCAGTTCGGCGGCCAGCGCTTCGGCGAAATGGAAGTCTGGGCGCTCGAAGCCTACGGCGCGGCGTACACGCTGCAGGAAATGCTGACGGTCAAGTCCGACGACGTCCCCGGCCGCAACCAGATGTACAAGAACATCGTCGACGGCAACCACGAAATGGTCGCCGGCATGCCGGAATCCTTCAATGTGCTCGTGAAGGAAATCCGCTCGCTCGGTATCAACATCGAGCTTGAAGAGACGAAGTAAGCGGCCGGATTGAGGAGATTACGAAATGAAAGACTTGCTCAACCTGTTCAACCAGCAGCGGCAGACGCTGGACTTCGACTCGATCCGCATCGGCCTCGCGTCGCCGGACCTCATCCGCTCCTGGTCCTTCGGCGAGGTCAAGAAGCCGGAGACGATCAACTACCGCACGTTCAAACCCGAGCGTGACGGTCTGTTCTGCGCGGCGATCTTCGGCCCGATCAAGGACTATGAGTGCCTCTGCGGCAAGTACAAGCGCATGAAGCACCGCGGCGTCGTCTGCGAAAAGTGCGGCACCGAAGTCACGCTGGCCAAGGTGCGCCGTGAGCGCATGGGCCACATCGAGCTCGCATCGCCGACCGCGCACATCTGGTTCCTGAAGTCGCTGCCGTCGCGCATCGGTCTCATGCTCGACATGACGCTGCGCGACATCGAGCGCATTCTGTACTTCGAAGCCTATGTGGTGGTCGAGCCGGGTCTGACCGCGCTCGAGCGCGGCCAGCTGCTGACCGAAGAACAATACCTGCAGGCCGTCGAAGAGCACGGTGACGAGTTCGACGCGCGCATGGGCGCCGAGGCCGTCTACGAGCTGCTCAAGGCGATCGATCTCAACCAGGAACTGATCAAGCTGCGCGAGGAAATCGCGAGCACGAACTCCGAGACCAAGCTCAAGCGCCTGTCCAAGCGCATCAAGCTCGTCGAGAGCTTCCTGGAGTCGGGCAACCGTCCGGAATGGATGGTCATGACCGTGCTGCCCGTGCTGCCGCCGGATCTGCGTCCGCTCGTGCCGCTCGACGGCGGCCGCTTCGCGACGTCCGACCTCAACGACCTGTATCGCCGCGTCATCAATCGCAACAACCGCCTGAAGCGCCTGCTCGAACTCAATGCGCCCGACATCATCGTGCGCAACGAGAAGCGCATGCTGCAGGAATCGGTCGACGCGCTGATGCACAACGGCCGCCGCGGCCGCGCGATCACCGGCACCAACAAGCGCCCGCTCAAGTCGCTCGCCGACATGATCAAGGGCAAGCAGGGCCGTTTCCGCCAGAACCTGCTCGGCAAGCGCGTCGACTACTCCGGCCGTTCGGTCATCGTGGTCGGTCCGACGCTGCGCCTGCACCAGTGCGGTCTGCCGAAGAAGATGGCGCTCGAGCTGTTCAAGCCGTTCATCTTCTCCAAGCTGCAGCGCCGGGGCCTCGCCACGACGATCAAGGCGGCGAAGAAGCTCGTCGAGCGCGAAGAAGCCCAGGTGTGGGACATCCTCGAAGAGGTGATCCGCGAACATCCGGTCATGCTGAACCGCGCACCGACGCTGCACCGTCTCGGCATCCAGGCGTTCGAGCCCGTGCTGATCGAAGGCAAGGCGATCCAGCTGCATCCGCTGGTCTGTACCGCGTTCAACGCCGACTTCGACGGCGACCAGATGGCCGTGCACGTGCCGCTGTCGCTCGAAGCGCAGCTCGAGGCGCGCGCGCTGATGATGTCGACGAACAACATCCTGTCCCCGGCCAACGGTGATCCGATCATCGTGCCGACGCAGGACGTCGTTCTCGGCCTGTACTACATGACGCGCGAACTCGTGAACGTGAAGGGCGAGGGCATGATCTTCGCCAACGTCGCCGAAGTGCATCGCGCCTATCAGAATCGTGCCGTCGAACTGCATGCGAAGGTCAAGGTTCGCCTGAAGCTGACCGATCGCGACGACCGCACCGGCGAATTCGTCGAGCGCACGAACATCGTCGACACGACCGTCGGCCGCGCGCTGCTGCACGAAATCATTCCGACCGGCCTGCCGTTCGCGCTCGTCAACACCGAGCTCACGAAGAAGAACATCTCGCGACTGATCAACGCGTGCTATCGCCGTCTCGGCCTGAAGGACACCGTCGTCTTCGCCGACCAGCTGATGTACACGGGTTTCCACTACGCGACGCGCGCCGGCATTTCGATCGGCATCGACGACATGCGGATCCCGAAAGAGAAGAAGGCGATTCTCGAGGTCGCCGAAAAGGAAGTCGTCGAGATCCAGGAGCAGTTCCAGTCGGGTCTCGTCACCGCGGGCGAACGCTACAACAAGGTGGTCGACATCTGGTCGCGTACGAACGAGCAGGTGGCGCAGGCGATGATGCGCGGCATCGGCACCGAAAAGGTGCTCAACGCCAAGGGCGAGTCGGTCGAACAGAAGTCGATGAACTCGATCTACATCATGGCCGACTCGGGCGCCCGCGGTAGCGCGGCGCAGATCCGCCAGCTCGCCGGTATGCGCGGCCTCATGGCCAAGCCGGACGGCTCGATCATCGAGACGCCGATCAAGGCGAACTTCCGCGAAGGTCTCGACGTCCTCCAGTACTTCATCTCGACCCACGGCGCGCGTAAGGGCCTTGCCGATACGGCGCTGAAGACCGCGAACTCGGGTTACCTGACGCGTCGTCTCGTCGACGTTGCGCAGGACATGGTCGTCACCAGCAACGATTGCGAGACGTACGAAGGTCTGACCATGACCGCGATCGTCGAAGGCGGCGACGTCGTCGAACCGCTGCGCGATCGCGTGCTCGGTCGCGTCGTGGCCGAAGACGTCTACGCGCCGGGCAACGACGATCAGCCGATCGTCACGCGCAACACGCTGCTCGACGAGTTCCTCGTCGATCGCATGGACCAGGCCGGCGTGCAGTCGATCAAGGTACGTTCGCCGATCACCTGCGAAACGCGCTTCGGCGTCTGCGCGAAATGTTACGGCCGCGATCTTGCGCGCGGTCATCTGGTCAACCAGGGCGAAGCCGTGGGCGTCATCGCGGCACAGTCGATCGGTGAGCCGGGTACGCAGCTGACCATGCGTACGTTCCATATCGGCGGTGCCGCGTCGCGAGCCGCGGCCGTCGACAACGTGCAGGTCAAGACGACCGGCGCGCTGCGCTTCAACAACCTCAAGACCGTGCAGCACTCGCAGGGTCATCTCGTTGCCGTGTCGCGCTCGGGCGAAGTCTCCGTGCTCGACACGCACGGCCGCGAACGCGAACGCTACAAGGTGCCCTACGGCGCAACGATCTCGGTCAAGGACGGCGCTCCGGTCAAGGCCGGCCAGGTCGTCGCGAACTGGGATCCGCATACCCATCCGATCGTGTCGGAAGTCGCCGGCGTGCTGCGCTTCATCGACTTCATCGACGGCGTGACGGTGCAGGCGCAGACCGACGAACTGACCGGTCTCGAAAGCGCCGTCGTGACCGATCCGAAGCGTCGCGGCACGCAGGCCAAGGATCTGCGTCCGACGGTCCGCATCGAAGACAAGAAGGGCAAGGAACTGAAGCTGCCCGGCACCGACATTCCAGCTCAGTACTACCTGCCGGCCGGTGCGATCGTGTCGCTGCAGGACGGCGTGGAAGTCGGCGTCGGCGACGTGGTCGCGCGTATCCCGCAGGAAACGTCGAAGACCCGCGACATCACCGGTGGTCTGCCGCGCGTTGCCGACCTGTTCGAAGCGCGCAAGCCGAAGGAACCGGCGATCCTCGCCGAGCGTTCGGGCATCGTCAGCTTCGGCAAGGACACCAAGGGCAAGCAGCGCCTGATCATCAAGGACGTCGACGGCAACGAGCACGAGGAACTGATCCCCAAGTGGCGTCACGTCATCGTGTTCGAAGGCGAGCACGTGGAGAAGGGTGAGACCGTCGTCGACGGCGAACCCAATCCGCACGACATCCTGCGCCTTCTCGGTGTCGAGCCGCTTGCGGCCTACCTCGTCAAGGAAATCCAGGACGTCTATCGCCTGCAGGGCGTGCGCATCAACGACAAGCACATCGAAACGATCATTCGTCAGATGTTGCGCAAGGTCGAGATCACGGTTTCGGGCGACACGCGATTCCTTCGCGGCGAGCAGGTCGACCGCATCCGCATGATCGAGGAAAACCGTCGTGCGGATGCGCGTGGCGAACTGCCGGCGCAATTCGATCCGGTGCTGCTCGGCATCACCAAGGCTTCGCTCGCGACCGAGTCGTTCATCTCGGCGGCATCGTTCCAGGAAACGACGCGCGTCCTTACTGAAGCGGCCGTTCGTGGCACGCGCGATACCTTGCGTGGCCTGAAGGAGAATGTTATCGTCGGCCGTCTCATCCCGGCCGGTACTGGCTTGGCCTATCACGCCACACGTCGCCGCCTCGCGGCCGGTGGCCTGTCGGATTCGGACATCGAAACCCTTCGCGGTGGTGTAACCGAATTCGTGGCCGATTCCGCCGACGACAACGGCTGAGTACCCAGCGCTCTCGCAGCGCTAAAAACGACATCGAAATGAGGCGCAGGACGTGCCTCGTGTTCGAATACACGGAAGTGAAGACCAGGGCGTCGTGTTGACGCCCTTGTCAACCGCTTGTTAAACTCTTGCGTCTTGGCAGGTCGATTTGTTTCGGCCTGTCTTTTGTTTCTTAAGGCATCCACGAATGGCGACTATCAACCAGCTGGTGCGTAAACCGCGTAGCCCGAAGACCTATAAGAGCGCCTCGCCGGCACTCCAGAGCTGCCCGCAGCGCCGCGGCGTCTGCACCCGCGTTTATACGACCACCCCGAAGAAGCCGAACTCGGCGCTGCGCAAGGTGGCCAAGGTTCGTCTGACCAACAGCTACGAAGTCATCAGCTACATCGGCGGCGAAGGTCATAACCTGCAGGAACACTCGGTGGTCCTGATCCGTGGTGGTCGTGTCAAAGACCTGCCCGGCGTGCGTTATCACACCGTTCGCGGTTCGCTCGATGCCGCCGGCGTCGCCAAGCGTCGCCAGGGTCGTTCGAAGTACGGCGCCAAGCGCCCGAAGTCCTGATTAGAGAAGGCTTGAATCATGTCGCGTAAAGGTTCCGCCCCCACCCGTGTGCTGCTGTCCGATCCGAAGCACAACAGCCAGCTGATCGCCCGCTTCATCAACATGGTGATGAAGAGCGGCAAGAAGTCGGTTGCCGAAGGCATCGTCTACGGAGCGCTCGATCATATCGGCCAGAAGAACGCTGATTCGCTGTCGCTGGTCGAGAAGGCGCTCAACAACGTCGCCCCGGCTGTCGAAGTGAAGTCGCGCCGCGTCGGTGGTGCGACCTATCAGGTGCCCGTTGAAGTTCGTTCGGCTCGCCGCACCGCGCTGGCTATGCGCTGGGTCATCGACGCCGCGCGCAAGCGCAGCGAGAACTCGATGCCGCGCAAGCTCGCTGCCGAGCTGCTGGAAGCTGCCGAGAACCGCGGTTCCGCGGTCAAGAAGCGCGAAGAAACGCATCGTATGGCGGAAGCCAACAAGGCGTTCTCGCACTACCGCTGGTAAGAGTTGAGGGAACGACTGTGGCCCGTACTACCCCCATCGAGCGTTATCGCAACTTCGGCATCATGGCTCACATCGATGCCGGCAAGACGACGACGACCGAACGCATTCTTTTTTATACCGGCGTAAACCACAAGATCGGCGAAGTGCACGAAGGTGCCGCGACGATGGACTGGATGGAGCAGGAGCAGGAGCGCGGCATCACGATCACGTCGGCCGCGACGACCTGTTTCTGGAAGGGCATGGACATGTCTTTCCCCGAGCATCGCTTCAACATCATCGACACCCCGGGACACGTCGACTTCACGATCGAAGTCGAGCGCTCGCTGCGTGTGCTCGACGGCGCCGTGTTCGTGCTCTGCGCGGTCGGCGGCGTGCAGCCGCAGTCGGAAACGGTTTGGCGTCAGGCCAACAAGTACGGCGTGCCGCGTCTCGCGTTCGTCAATAAGATGGACCGTACCGGCGCCGATTTCGGCAAGGTCGTTTCGCAGCTCAAGGCTCGCCTCGGTGCCAATCCGGTTCCGATGCAGGTGCCGATCGGTGCCGAAGAAAACTTCGAAGGCGTGATCGACCTCATTAAGATGAAGGCGATCTACTGGGACGTCGAGGCGCAGGGCACGAAGTTCGAGTACCGCGACATTCCGGCGCATCTCGTCAAGGAATGCGAAGCGGCGCGCAGCTTCATGGTCGAAGCTGCTGCCGAAACGTCCGAAGATCTCATGAACAAGTACCTCGAAGAGGGCGAGCTCTCGGAAGAGGAAATCATGCAGGGTATTCGTGCCGGCACGCTGGCGACGAGTCTGATTCCGGTGTTCTGCGGCACGGCGTTCAAGAACAAGGGCGTGCAGGCGATGCTGGATGCGGTCATCCGCTATCTGCCGGCGCCGTCGGATCGTCCGCCGGTCAAGGGCATCGACGAGAACGAGAAGGAGGCCACCCGCGCTGCGGGCGACAGCGAGCCGTTCTCGGCACTCGCGTTCAAGATCATGACCGATCCGTTCGTCGGTTCGCTTTCGTTCTTCCGTGTGTATTCGGGCACGCTGAACTCAGGCGACACCGTGTTCAACCCGGTCAAGAGCAAGAAAGAGCGCGTCGGACGCATCCTGCAGATGCATGCGAACCAGCGCGACGAAATCAAGGAAGTCCGCGCCGGCGACATCGCCGCGGCGGTCGGCCTGAAGGACGTCACGACGGGCGATACGCTGTGCGCGCCGAACGACGTCATCACGCTGGAACGCATGGTCTTTCCGGAGCCCGTCATTGCGATGGCGGTCGAGCCGAAGACCAAGTCTGACCAGGAAAAGATGGGTCTCGCGCTGTCGCGTCTCGCGCAGGAAGATCCGTCGCTGCGCGTGCGCAGCGACGAGGAATCCGGTCAGACCATCATCGCCGGCATGGGCGAGTTGCATCTGGAAATCATCGTTGACCGCATGAAGCGCGAGTTCAACGTCGAAGCCAACGTCGGCAAGCCGCAGGTCGCGTACCGCGAAACCATCCGTAAGATGGTCAAGCAGGACGGCAAGTTCGTGCGCCAGTCGGGTGGTAAGGGTCAGTACGGCCACGTCGTCCTCGAGATCGAACCGCAGGAACGCGGTGCCGGTTACGTGTTCGAGAACGCGACGGTCGGCGGTTCGGTACCGAAGGAATATGTCCCGGCGGTCGACAAGGGTATTCGCGAAGCGATGCAGAACGGCATCCTCGCGGGCTTCCCGATCGTCGACGTGAAGGTTCGTCTGATCGACGGTTCGTACCACGAAGTCGACTCGAACGAAATGGCGTTCAAGATCGCAGGCTCGATGGGCTTCAAGGAAGGCTTCCAGAAAGCCAATCCGGTGC
>NZ_DATIGT010000131.1:0-61264 GCF_035481375.1 Tahibacter sp. | reverse complement strand
GCGCGAACTCGACCTGCCGTCCGGCGTGCAGGCCAGCGTCCACGACGGCGTCGCGAGCCTCCAGGGCAGCGCGGACGCGAGCTGGATCGCATCCGCGAAAACGCACGCCGCACGCGTCGTCGGACTCGTCGCGCTGGACACCTCGCTGCTGCGCGCGAATGCCGATCCGGACGCCGCGCTGCAGGCGGAATGGCGCCGGCTCGCGGCCGCCGTGCCCGACATGCGCGTGCATTTCGTGCGCGAACTCGATGTGCGCGACGTGCAGGAACTGCAGCCGCTCGTCGCCGCGGTGCAGCGACTCGCGGTGCTCGCGCCGCAGCTGCAGCGCCGTCTGACATTGACGTGCCGCGGCCACAACGACGAGCCGGGGACCGCGACGACGAACCGCGGTCTGCGCGAACGCCGCGCGCGATGGCTCTGCGATCAGCTGCGCGACGCCGGCATCGCCGCCGCCCTGCTGCGGACCGATGACGGCGATGCGGCGAATCGGCCTATGATCGACGCGCGTGCCGCGAGCCTGGGGCTCGATGCCGCGCCGGCGGAGGGGGAATGAGCGATATCGCACGCAAGGTCTGCATGCTCGGCGACTTCGGTGTCGGCAAGACCAGCCTCGTCGCACGTTACGTGCGCAACACGTTTTCCGAGAAATATCTGACGACCGTCGGCGTCAAGGTCGACAGCCGCGTCGTCGCGTTGCCCGGCGGCGTCGATCTAAAACTCGTGATCTGGGACATCGCCGGCAAGGCCGCGCTCGACAGCGTCAACAAGAACTATCTGCGCGGCGCGAGCGGACTCATTCTCGTCGCCGACGGCACGCGCGAGGCGAGCCTGCGCGCAGCATTGAACCTTGCCATGCAGGCGCGTGACGTCATCAACGAACCCGCCTGCGTGCTGTTCGTCAACAAGCTCGATCTCGTCGACCGCTGGGAAGTCGCGCCGGCCGTACTCGAGGAAATCCGTCGCAGCATCACCGTGTTCGAAACCAGCGCGCTCAGCGGCGATGGCGTCGAAGCGGGCTTCGACGAACTGGCCCGGATGCTCGCGCCATGACGCTGCTGCCCGACGCCGTCGAGACCTATCTCAATCATCTGCTGCGCGCGCGCGCGCGGCCGCTGCTGCTGACCTTCGATGCGAACTGGCAGCTCGTCGATCTTCACGGCGACACCGGGCATCACGGCCTCGATGCGGAGGCGCCGCAGGCGCTCGTGCAGCAGCTGCAGGATCTGTTTCTCGGCCTGCCGCACGACCAGCCGCAGGATCTGCCGTTCGTCGAACTCGCCGGCGGCCGCCACGCGCACGTGCACCTCGTGCCCGACGGCGATACGTTCCACCTGCTGCTGCTCGACGCCGGCGACGAGCACGGACGCACCCAGGCGCACCAGCAGCTCGGCAACGACGCCGCGCTCGCCGGCATCGAGAAATCGCGCACGCTCGCGCGGCTGCGCCAGATCAAGAGCGAACTCGAACAGCAGCGCGCGCGGCTGGAGGAAGCCAACGCGCTGAAGAACGCGCTGTTCGCGACGCTGAGCCATGAATTCCGCACGCCGCTGACCTCGATCTTCGGTTATCTGCACCTGCTGGAGCGCGACGGCGCGAGCGCGCGCGACCAGGCGCTGCTCGCGCTGCGGCGCAATGCGAGCTATCTCTTCGCGCTCGCCGAGAACCTGCTCGAATACGGCCGCGGCGAAGCCGGCGAGAGCCTGCTCGATCCGGGCGCGCTCGATCTCGCCGCGCTCGTCGCCGACCTCGATGCGATGTTCCGGCCGCTGGCCGCGGAAAAGGGACTCGCGCTCGTCGTCGACGCCGGCGCTGCGCCGCCGGCAGAGGCGCTGTTCGACGCGGTCAAGCTGCGCCAGGTCGCGATCAATCTGCTGTCGAACGCGCTGCGCTACACGCCGGCCGGCTACGTGCGCGCGCACCTGGCCTGGGACGGCACGCGGCTCGTGCTCGAAGTGCGCGACACCGGGCTCGGCATCGACGCGGGTTCGCGTGCGAAGGTGTTCAAGCCGTTCAACCGCGGCGCGCAGCACGGCTCGCGCGGCGCGGGCCTGGGCCTGTCGATCGTCAAGCGGCTCGTCGAACGCATGTCGGGTTCGATCGACCTCGAATCCGAGCTGGGGCAGGGCAGCACCTTCCGCGTCGCACTGCCGGCGCTCGCGGGCGCCGGCATGCCGCAGGCCGCACCGGCGGCGAATCGTCGCAGTCTCGGTGCGCTGATCGTCGACGACGACCCCGACGTCGCGGCGCTGCTCGACGTGCTGCTCGGCGATCTCGGCATGCGCACGCGCGTCGCCTCGAACGTCGCGGCCGCGCTCGCCGCGGTCGCCGCGGAGATGCCCGATCTCGTGCTCGTCGACGTCGAACTGCCCGGAATTTCCGGCAATGCCGCGGTCTACCAGCTTCGTTCACAAGGATACAAAGGTCGCATAGTTACGGTTTCGGCAAATGCGACCGAGTCGGCCCGCGCCGCGGCGCTGGCCGCGGGGGCCGACCACTACCTGACGAAGCCGCTCGACTTCGCGCAGTTCGCACGCGTCGTGCAGAGCGCGGGCGCGATCTCCTGACGCGCGTGCTAGCATCGTTTTTTCCCCCGCAGGAATGTTCGCCGTGACGTTCAGTCCCGAAGCGCTTGCCGAACTCGACGCCCTGCTGGCCGAAGCGGCCGCCGGCGGCGATCCCGAGCCCACCGCCATGAACCTCAGCACGGTCGACGAACGCGGCCGGCCGCACTCGCGGATCGTGCTGCTCAAGGGCACGGGACCCGACGGCCTGCGCTTTTTCACCAACTACACCAGCGCCAAGGGCCAGCAGCTGGCGACGAACGCGCTCGTCGCGCTGTGCATCCATTGGAAGCACCTGCGCGAAGGCGTGCAGGTGCGCGTCGAAGGCGCCGTCGAGGAATTGTCGGCGGCCGATTCGGACGCCTATTTCGCGACGCGCCCGCGCGGCAGCCAGATCGGTGCCTGGGCGTCGCTGCAGTCGCAGACGCTGGCCGCGCGCGCCGATTTCGAGGCGCGCATCGCGCACTACGAAGCCGAGTTCGCCGGCCGCGACGTGCCGCGTCCGCCGCACTGGGGCGGCTATCTCGTGAAGCCCGACCTCGTGGAGTTCTGGTACGGCGCGAAACACCGCCTGCACGAACGCCTCTGCTACGAGCGCATCGAAGGCACGTGGCGCGTCCAGCAGCTGTATCCGTGACGTCATCGCCGTGTATCCCGCACGCATCGTCTGCCTGACCGAAGAGCCGACCGAAGTCCTCTATGCGATCGGCGAGGAAGACCGCATCGTCGGCATCTCGGGCTTCACCGTGCGCCCGCCGCGCGCGCGCAAGGAGAAGCCGAAGGTCTCCGCGTTCACGAGCGCGAAGATCGGCGAGATCCTCAAGCTCGAACCCGATCTCGTCATCGGCTTTTCGGACATCCAGGCCGACATCGCGCGCGACCTGATCAAGGCCGGCGTCGAGGTCTGGATCAGCAACCACCGCTCGGTCGAGGGCATTCTCGGCTACATCCGCCGGCTCGCCGGCATGGTCGGCCGCGCCGATGCCGGCGAAGCGCTCGCGCGCCGCGCCGAAGAACACATCGCCGCGGTCTCCGCGGCCGCGGCGGCGCTGCCGCGGCGCCCGCGCGTCTATTTCGAGGAATGGGACGACCCGCTGATCACCGGCATCCGCTGGGTCGGCGAACTGATCCGCATCGCCGGCGGCGACGACGTGTTCCCCGAACTCACGGAAAAATCACTCGCGCGCGACCGCATCCTCGCCGATCCGACCGAAGTCGCGCGCCGCGCGCCGGACATCATCCTCGGCTCGTGGTGCGGCAAGCGCTTCCGCCCCGAACACGTCGCCGCGCGCCCCGGCTGGGACGCCGTTCCCGCCGTGCGCGACAACGAACTCCACGAGATCAAGTCGCCGATCATCCTGCAGCCCGGTCCCGCGGCGCTGTTCGACGGACTCGATGCGATTCATGCGCGCATCGCTGCATGGGCCCGTACGGCGCAATAACCAAAGTGCATTGCGCCATCTCCCCGACGCGGGACCCTTTGCGTACGGCGCAATAACCAAAGCGCATTGCGCCATCTCCCCGACGCGAGACCCTTTGCGTACGGCGCAATAACCGAAGGGCATTGCGCCATCTCCACGACGCGAGACCCTTGGCGTACGGCGCAATAACCAAAGCGCATTGCGCTATCTCCCCGACGCGAGATCCTCTGCGTACGGCGCAATAACCAAAGCGCATTGCGCCATCTCCCCCCGCGCATTGCGCGTCTTCCCGGCACACGCGTAAAAGCAAAAAGCAAAAAAGCAAAAGACGCATGCACCGCGTCTTTCGCCGACGACCCAGCGGCGAGCCGCGAGACGGACTCGGCGCAATGCCCTTTGGTTATTGCGCCCTACGTTTGCGTTTATAAAACGACCGTTTGAAATTTGCGTTTGACCGGTGCTAGAGTCGCCCCGCCGGCGCATCCGCGCCGGCATTCCATCCAACCATCGTTCGTCATGCTGGGAGGGCCTCGGGTTTCGGGGCCGGGCGTCGGTTGACAGAAGTGGCCGCGGGGGCGGCTCGCCGAAGACGGAAATCATCCGCGCGGCAGGAGCAGTGGATTCGGGACGAAACGCCGGCAATACCGGTCGGTCCGAGGCTTCCCTTGGGAGAGGGAAGTATGATGCGCCACGTCTTCGGACGCCTGCTCGGCGTCCTGTTGTGCCTTTGCGTTGCCGCGCCCGCCGCGGCCCAGTCCGGGTATACCCAGACGCGTCATCCCATTGTGCTCGTGCACGGCCTGCTCGGTTTCGACAGCCTGCTCGGCGTCTACGACTACTGGTACGGCGTTCCGTCGGAACTGCGCGCCGGCGGCGCGAAGGTCTACGTCGGCAGCGTGTCGGCCGCGAATTCCAGCACGGCGCGCGGCGAGCAGCTGATCCGCGATCTCGATCATCTGCGCGCGCTCTACGGCCACGCGAAGTTCAACCTGATCGGCCACAGTCATGGCGGACCGACGATCCGCTACGTCGCCTCCGTTCGGCCCGATCTCGTCGCGTCGATCACGTCGGTCGGCTCGCCGCACAAAGGTAGCAAAGTGGCCGACGGCCTGAATGCCGCACTGCCGCCGGGTTCGCCGCTGCGTCCGCTCGTCGCCGGCTTCGTCGACGCGCTCGGCAGTTTCCTCGCATTCCTGTCCGGCAACAGCGATCCGCAGTACGCGCTCGGCGCGCTCGCTTCGCTGAACACCGCGGGTTCGAACGCATTCAATGCGCTGCATCCGCAGGGCGTGCCGACGACGAGCTGCGGCCAGGGTGCGGCCGTCGTCAACGGCGTGCGCTACTACTCGATCGGCGGCACGTCGGTGTTGACGAACATCTTCGATGCGTCCGATGCGCTGCTCGGTGCCGGCGCGCTGTTCTACGGCTTCGAGGCCAACGACGGTCTCGTCGGGCGCTGCTCGAATCACCTCGGCGTCGTGCTGCGCGACGATTACGGCTGGAATCATCTCGACGAAGTGAATCAGGTGCTCGCGCTGCGCGGCCTGTTCACGTCGGATCCGGTCAGCGTGCTGCGCGCGCAGGCGAACCGGCTGAAGTCGGCCGGGCTGTGAAAATCCGCGCCGTCGTCGCGGCAGCGGCGCTGACCGCGCTGCTGCTGGCGGCGTTCGCGTGGCGCCGCGACGAGCCGCCGGCCACGGTTGCCGCCGCCGCGATACCGACGCGCGCTGCCGAGGTGGCTACGCGCGACCCGGTCGCGAGCACCGCCGCTCAGCGCACGCCGCAGACGGCGACGGCCGCGCGTGAGGATTCGCTGCGCGGCACCGCGGTCGACGGCACGGTGCGTGTCGACGCGCAGGGACGCGTCGTGCGCGATCGCGGCCTGCGCCGCGTGTTCGACTATTTCCTGACGCGGCTCGGCGAACGCAGCCCCGAACGCATCCGCGACGATTTCGCCGCATGGCTGCAGCAGCAGCCGCAGCTCGACGCGGCGGCGCGCGCCGAAGCGCTCGCGCTGTTCGACCGTTATGTCGAACTGCAGCGTGCGGCAGCGGCACTGCCGCGCAGCAACGACTTGCGCGCCGATTTGCAGCGCCTGCAGGAATTGCGCGTGCGCGAACTCGGTGCCGAACTCGCGCGCGCCTGGTTCGGCGACGAGGAGGCCTACGCCGCACAGACGCTCGCGCGACTCGAGGCCGCACGCGACGCATCGCTCGATGCCGCTACGCGCGAGCGGCGTCTGGCCGAGATCGATGCACAGCTCGATCCCGCGCAGCGCGCGAGCCGCGACGACAGCACCGCGTTCCAGCAGGCCGTCAGCGACAGCGCCGGCTTCGACGCCGATGCGGCGTCGGCGCAGCGCCGCGCCGAGCAGCGCCGGCAGCGTTGGGGCGAAGATGCCGCGGTGAGACTGGCCGAACTCGATCAGCAGGAGGCGAGCTGGCAACTGCGGCTGCGCGCCTATGCGCAGGCGCGCGAGCAGCTGTTCGCCGATCGCGGACTCGCACCGGCGCAGCGTGAACTGCGCCTCGCGCGGCTGCTCGAGGATTTCAGCGAACCGGAACGCCGGCGCGTGCTGGCGCTGGCCGAGGAAGGCCGGTTGCCGCGCTGAAGCACAGGCCGCGTCGATGTCGGCACGCCGTTGCCCGGAAGGATCGCGCCGTGACGCGCCGAATTCGTGATGCAACGTCGGACGCGCGCGGCGCAACGCATCGCCCTCGACGACACCACGGTCACGCATTCGCGCTGCACCGACGCGCTCGCGCCGCGCACGGGGCACGCGGCTGTTCACTGCCCGATATCGATTGCGCCCGTGTCCGAGTGCTTCCGAAATCGTTGCCAATATAGAAATGTGGCGTATCTCGAATCTCGCCGGCCGGCAATTCAAGCGGTCCTGCTTTCCAGCGCCTCCACGCCCATCCGCGCGATCGTCCCCGCCATGCGTCCGGCGGCGAGTGCCTGCTCGTTCGACGCGTTGCCCTGCAGGGCGCGTTTCATGACGCCTTGCGCGATCGCGCCGAGCCGGAAGAAGTGGAAGGCGAGGTGGAACGGCCAGTGTCTGCCCGGGTCGAGTCCGGTCGCATCGCCGAAGCGTGCGAGCAGCGACGTTTCGTCAGGGATGCCCAGCGATGCGCGATCGAGGCCGGCCAGGCCCGGCAGCACGGGATTGCGCGGCAGGCGCAGCGCCATGCAGAAATAGCCGAGGTCGGCGAGCGGATGTCCCAATGTGGACAGTTCCCAGTCGACGACGGCAAGCAACTGCTGCGAGTCGGACCACATGAGGTTGTCGAGCCGGAAATCGCCATGGACCAGCGCGACGCGGCCGTCGTCGGCCGGCGCGGCTGCGGGCAGCGCGGCGATGAGTTCATCCATCGCCGCGATCGTTTCGGTTTCGCTTGCGCGGTACTGCTGGCTCCAGCGCGAAATCTGCCGCGCGAAATAATCGCCGGGCTTGCCGTAGCCGCCGAGGCCGACGGCGTTCACGTCAAGCCGCGCGAGAGCGACCAGGGTATCGACGGCATTGCCATAGATCGTCTCGCGCGCGGACGGCGCGAGGTCGGGCAGCGACGGGTCCCACTGCACGCGGCCTGGTACGAAGCTCATCAGATAGAACGTGCTGCCGATGATGCTGTCGTCTTCGCACAGGTGCAGCGGTGTCGCGACCGGCACGGCGCTGCCCCGCAGCGCCGCGAGCACGCGGTACTCGCGGTCGACCGCATGCGCCGAAGCCAGCAGCCGTCCCGGCGGCTTGCGCCGCAGCACGTAGCAGCCGGATTCCGCATCGATGCGATAGGTCGGATTCGACTGGCCGCCCTTGAACTTCGTCGCGGTCAGCGGCCCGCGAAAACCCGGAACCTTCGTCTCGAGATAGCCAGCGAGCGTATCGACGTCGAATCCGGGGTGCGGCGCTTGATGCATGGCATTGCTCCAGTCGATCGGCTCAGAAGCGCTCCGGGATATCGGCGGGACGTCGATGCGTTGCATGCGTCCGGATGTCCTGCTCGCGCGGCCGCGTCGACCGCAATGCATGATCGCACGTGGGGCGCGATCTGACTTCGTTCGAGCGCAGCGGCTCGGAGCGTCAGCTCGTGGCGGCCTTGCGCTCGACCAACCGGATCTTGTCCCCGTCGATCGACCAGAGCGTGCCGCCCGGCGGCGTGGAGATGTAGATCGGCTTCCTGGCCCAGAGGCTCCAGAACACGTGGACCTCGGTGGGCACCGGATCGAGCAGGTGGGTGACCATCAGCGCTTCGACGTTCGGGCCGGTCTCCAGCGCAACGCAGGTGCGCGTGAAGCCGCGCTGCGAGGCGACCTGATTGTCCTTGATCGAGAAGCGATATGTTCCACCGAGCGGAACGAGCGTGTTTTTCGTCGTTCCGGGCAGCAGGTAGACGATCCAGTCTTCCGATGCGTTCGAGCCGGGCAGGACGACGGGATTGTAGGTCGTGGCGCATGGCTGGAACGTCGACGCCAGCGCGGACGACCGCGCAGAAGCCGCGCCCGATTCAAAGGCAGACAGCGGCGCGGGAGCTTCCGCTATCTCGACCTCTCCGGCAACGCCTTGCGTTACCGGAACGCGATAAAGCGCGGCGGGAGTGCTGTCGATGAAGGTTACGACGATGGCATCGCCGCGCTGCTCGGTGACCCAGCCTTTTACACGTTTGTCTTTCTTGAATTTGCGGACCGCACGCGCAGCATCCGTGGCCACGGATGCGGCCTGATCGTGGCGGTAGATCGTTGCGCCGGTCGATGCCGCCGCTGCGAGCGCCGCAGACTCCTCGGCGGGCGGCAGCTCGGCGGGAAGCCTTCCCTCTGCGAAGGCGCAGGAACCGGCGAGAGCAAGCGATACGGCAAGAAGTTGGCGGAGCATGCGAAACCTTGGCGGCGATCGAAGCGCCCAGTCTAGCAGCGCAGACAAGGCGGAGATTCGTGCGTGCTCATACGCGGCATCATGCTCTCGCGCCGATGCGATCCGTCGGATGCCTGTCGCGCGCTTTCCGGATGCCGAGTTTGGCCGGACGCGCATGCAAGACGCTGCGTCGGATATCGCGCCGTTCAATCAGTGCCCGCAGGCGGTCAGAGCCCGGCGGCGGCTTCCCAGACGTTGTCCCGCCCGACCCGCTGTTCCCAGGCCCGATACTGCGCGACGAGCGGACGCGCGTAGTCCGGCAGGTCCTCATCCGGCGGCTCGCTGACGAGGAAAGGCATGCCTTCCTTGAACCATGCCGGGGTCCGCTGCCGCCCGAGGAGTCCGAGCTGCTGCGCCTGCAGCATGTGGACGTATTCGTGCTCCACGATATGGGCGACCCACGACTCGGGCGGCAGGATCACGCCCCAGTCGAACAGCGTGGCGCCGCGCTCCATGCCGCCGCCGAAGGATTGATAGCAGGCGCGGGTCGCGCAGAACACGGTGAGCGGCGGCTGCTTCAACGGCACGAGTTTGCGTCCCACCGCCGTCATCGCGTCGCGCTGGAGTCTTAGTGCAACGTCGAACTCGGCCGGGTTCTCGACGCAGACGCGGTCAGCGCAGGTCACGCCGTTCAGCGCCGGCGCCAGGATCCTGACGGGCTTGAACGTCGCCCACGCGATCGCGGGCGCGGCTGCCAGCAACGCGAGCGCGGCGAGCGTCAGTGTGCGGCGCGATCTCATCGGCGGCCGCCCTCAGACGAAGCTGTGCAGCTCGCGGTGCGCGTCGCTGTCCAGATGCGGCAGATGGCTCCAGCGGCGCAGCTGCCACGCGCCGTTCTCGCGCGCGAACTCGACGATGCCGGAATTGGCGAGACTCAGGTTGTGCCGGATCGTCTCGGCTTCGTCGAGTGCGAGCAGCGCCTGCGCGCAACGCGAGATGACGCCGCCCGAACTGACGACGAGCGCCGTGCCCGCGCCTGCGTGCGCTTCGGCGCGGTCGCGCGCACGGCGCACGCGGTCGCGGAACGCCTGCAGCGTTTCGGGCATGAAGCCGTCGAGCGCGCCGGCGTCCCAGGCGTGGAACGCGCGGCTGATCAGCGCCTGGATGCGCGCGGGATCGAGACCGCCGCGCAGCGCGATCAGGTCCGGGTCGTTCGTTGCCTGTGCGGCATAGCCGCGCAGCAGGCTCTCGTGATCGAACTCGTTCCAGTCGGCGTCGGCGACGGCCGTCGGCAAGGGCCGGTCGACGGCATGCGCCGCGAGTTCGAGCGCCTGCAGCGTTTCGCGATGACGGCGCTGCGTGCCGCTGACGACGTGGGCGAATTCGAGTTCCGGCTGTGCGGCGAGCCAGCGCGCGAGCAGTTCCGCCTGGCGCAGCCCGCGCTCGGACAGGCGGTCGTAGTCGTCGGTGCCGAAGCTCGCCTGCGCGTGGCGGATCAGCAGCAGGCGTGTGCCCGCGTCACTCGGTGACATAGTTCTTGCTGAACTTCAGCGTGTACGGCCGCGCGCCGCCGGCCGGCGTGATGCGCAGATCGAAGCTCAGCGTGTCGCTGCCGCGCACGGGAAATTCGGCGATGTAGTAGATCGCGTCGGTTTCGCGGATCTCGCGCATGGCGAGGTCGCTGCGCTGTCCGGCGAGATTCGCGACGGTTCCGCGAATTTCGGCGGCAACCGGAACCGGCGGCTCGCCGGCCTTCTGCACCGCGATATTGAGCAGGCCCTGCTTGCTCGATCGCGTGAGCTTGTACTGTGCGGCCGCCTGCGCCGGCAGCAGGTCGGTCGACAGCGCGTTGTAGTGCACGAGATGACCGTCGAAGCGCTGCATCTGCTCGGTGCGTCCGCGCGCGGGCAACAGCAGCATGAGAATCGCCGCTCCGGCGAGCAGCCCGATCTTGTAGGCGAGTTTCATCGGTGTCTCCGGCAGGTCGATCGGCACGATCTTACATCGCCCGCCGCGTCACAGCGGCGGCAGGAACACGCGCAGCGCGCCGAGCAGATGCGTGAGCGCGAGCATGGTCAGCCGCAGCACGATCGATGCATACAGCGGCGACAGATCGAAATGTTCCAGTCGCGGCGGCCATTTGCGGAACGGTCGCAGCAACGGTTCAGTCAGGCCGAACAGCACTTCGACCGCGGGATTGCGCCGGTCCGGCGAAAAGAAGCTCGCGATCGCACTGAACAGGATGCCCCAGAACGCGATGCCGAGCAGGAAGTAGATCGTCACGGCCGTGCCGGTCAGCAGCAATTCCCCGATGCGCAGGGGATAGCCGACGAGCAGGAACATGAGCGCGGTCTGCAGCAGCGCGATCAGCCATAGCACGAGCACCGTCGCGAGGCTCACCTGCCGCACCGGCGGCACGAGCTGGCTCAGCGGGCCGACGACGGGATTCGTGACTTTGTATATGAATTGACACAGCGGGTTGTTGAACCGCACGCGTGTCAGCGGCAGCAGCAGGCGCAGTGCGAACACCAGCATCACCATGCTGAAGAAGATCTGCACGAGCATCAGGCCCGCATCGCGGAAGAAGCCCATGGCTCAGCCTCCCGATCCGGCAGCGAGTTCGCGGCCGCGCCGCGTGGCCGCCGCGACGGCGTCGGCGACGACGTCGCGCAGACCGTGAGCGGCGAAGCGGTCGAGCGCGGCCTGCGTCGTGCCGCCCGGCGAGGTCACGCGCCGGCGCAGCACCGCGGCGGTCTCGCCGTCCTCGCGCAGCATGCGTCCGGCGCCGAGCGCGGTCTGCGCCGCGAGCAGCCGCGCGGCGTCGCGCGGCAGGCCCTGCGCTACCGCGGCGTCTTCGAGCGCTTCGGCCAGCAGGAAGAAATACGCCGGACCCGAGCCCGACAGCGCGGTTACGATGTCCATCTGGTCCTCGGCCTCGATCCAGACCACCGCACCCGCGGCGCCGAGGATGGTCTGCGCGGCCTCGCGCTGCGCCGGAGTCGCGCGCCCGTTCGCGCAGAGGCCGCTGGCACCGGCGCCGATCAGTGCCGGCGTGTTCGGCATGCTGCGTACGATCGCCGTGCCGCCGCCGCACCACGCGTCGAGCTGATCCATGCGAATGCCGGCCGCGATCGACAGCAGCAGTGCGCCGCGTTCCTGCACGACCGGCGTGAGCGCTTCGCAGACCGACCGCATGACCTGCGGCTTGACCGCGAGCACGACGACGTCGGCACCGGCGGCGGCCGCGCTGCCGTCGGCGTGGACGGCGACCCCGAAGTCGCGCGCGAGCGCGTCGCGCAGTTCGGCATTCGGTTCGGCGACCGCGATGTTTCCGGGCGCGGCGCCCTGGCGCACGAGCCCGCCGATCAGGCTGCGCGCCATGTTGCCGCCGCCGACGAAGGCGATGCGCGGCTGCGGAATGGTCGGGGTGTCGGGCATGGGATGCGTTCGTCGCAATCAGGAGGGCGCGAGCATAGCGGGCGCGGTGCGAGAGGTGCGAGTCGAAGACGCCTGACGGGTTGCGGCGTGCGCGAAACAGGGCGGTGCAGGCTGGGGTTCGCCGGCGGCTCACCCCAGCCTACGGTCGCGCGCCGAACAGTGCCGAGCCGATGCGTACCAGCGTCGCGCCTTCGGCGATCGCGAGTTCGAAGTCCTCGCTCATGCCCATCGACAAGGTGTCGATGCCGGCGTGCCCACGCCGCAATGCGTGAAACAGTTCCCGCATGCGCGCAAACGCGGCGCGGCGCAGCGCCAGGTCCGCATGAGGCGCGGGAATCGCCATGAGCCCGCGCAGCTGCAGCGCCGGCTCCGCGGCGACCGCAGCAGCGAGGCCGGTGACCGCCTCGGGAGCGCAGCCCGACTTCGACGCTTCGTCGTCGACGTTGACCTGGATCAGCACCTGCAGCGGCGCGCGATGCGGCGGGCGGAAGCGGGCCAGCGGCGCGACGAGCTTGGCGCGATCCAGCGTCTGCAGCCAGTCGAAGTGCTCGGCGACCTCGCGGCATTTGTTCGACTGCAGCGGACCGATCAGATGCCATTCGAGCGCGAGATCGGCCAGCTCGCGCTGCTTGGCCAGCGCTTCCTGCACGTAGTTCTCGCCGAAGCGGCGCTGGCCCAGCGCAGCGAGCGCGCGGACTGCCGCGGCCGGCTTGGTCTTGCTGACCGCGAGCAGGGCTGCATCATGGTTTTGCTGCGCCGCAGCATGCGCGATCCGGGCACAGATCTCAGTAAAGGCAGTTTCCGAAGAACTCATCTCAACCACGCACGCCAGCGGAAAATTGCCGAGCTATACTCGGCCGAGACCACGCCGGACAACGGCGACGATTGACTTGGGGGATTGCGCATGGATATTGCCGAGCTTCTGGCGTTCTCAGTCAAGAATAAAGCTTCGGACCTGCACCTGTCCGCGGGCCTGCCGCCGATGATCCGCGTCGACGGCGACGTGCGCCGCATCAACATTCCGGCGCTCGATCACAAGCAGATCCACTCGCTGATCTACGACATCATGTCGGACAAGCAGCGGCGCGACTACGAAGAATTCCTCGAGGTCGACTTCTCGTTCGAGATTCCGGGCCTCGCACGCTTCCGCGTGAACGCGTTCAACCAGAACCGCGGCGCCGGCGCGGTCTTCCGTACGATTCCCTCGGAAGTGCTCACGCTCGAAGACCTCGGCTGCCCGAAGATCTTCAAGGAACTGATCTCCCAGCCGCAGGGCCTGATCCTCGTGACCGGTCCGACCGGTTCGGGCAAGTCGACGACGCTCGCGGCGATGGTCGACCACGTCAACAAGAACGAATACGCGCACATCCTGTCGGTCGAAGATCCGATCGAATTCGTGCACACCTCGCAGAAGTGCCTGATCAACCAGCGCGAGGTGCATCGCGACACGCACGGCTTCAACGAAGCGCTGCGCTCGGCGCTGCGCGAAGACCCCGACTACATCCTCGTCGGCGAGTTGCGCGACCTCGAGACCATCCGTCTCGCGCTGACCGCCGCGGAAACCGGCCATCTCGTGTTCGCGACGCTGCATACCTCGTCGGCGGCCAAGACGGTCGACCGCATCATCGACGTGTTCCCGGCCGGCGAAAAGCCGATGGTGCGCTCGATGCTGTCCGAATCGCTGCGCGCGGTGATCTCGCAGTCGCTGCTGAAGAAAGTCGGCGGCGGTCGAATCGCGGCGCACGAGATCATGGTCGGCATTCCGGCGATCAGAAACCTGATCCGCGAGGACAAGGTCGCGCAGATGTATTCGTCGATCCAGACCGGCGCACAATACGGCATGCAGACGCTCGACCAGTGCCTGCTCGATCTCGTCAAACGCGGACTGGTTACGCGACCGCAGGCGTCCAGTTATGCGAAGAACAAGGAAATCTTCAAGTGATCCATCGCGGCCGGCGTTCGCGCCGTCCGCGGCGCTTGAAGGCGTCCCCGTAACGCGCCGGCGCGGCAGCCGGGCGCATCGCATCGCGATCGCCCGCGACTCGCTCCTCCGGTGCTCTTGGAGCAGGCAATGAGCAGCGTAGATTTCACCTCGTTTCTGAAGCTGATGGTGCACAAGAAGGCATCCGACCTGTTCATCACGGCCGGCGTACCGCCTTCAATGAAAGTGCACGGACGCATCAGTCCCATCACGCAGAACCCGCTGACGCCGCAGCAGTCGCGCGACATGGTGCTCAACGTGATGACGCCGTCGCAGCGCGAGGAGTTCGAAAAGACGCACGAATGCCAGTTCGCGATCAGCGTGACCGGCGTCGGCCGCTTCCGCGTGTCGTGCTTCTATCAGCGCAACTGCGTCGGCATGGTCCTGCGCCGCATCGAGACGAAGATCCCGACGGTCGACGAACTCGCCCTGCCGGCGGTCATCAAGACGCTCGCGATGACCAAGCGCGGCATCATCATCTTCGTCGGCGCGACCGGCACCGGTAAGTCGACCTCGCTCGCGGCGATGGTCGGCTATCGCAACCAGAACTCGACCGGCCACATCATCACGATCGAAGACCCGATCGAATACGTGCACAAGCACGAGGGCTGCATCATCACGCAGCGCGAACTCGGCATCGACACCGACACCTGGGAAAACGCGCTGAAGAACACGCTGCGCCAGGCACCCGACGTGATTCTCATCGGCGAAGTCCGCACGCGCGAGACGATGGAGCACGCGATCAACTTCTCCGAAACCGGTCACCTTTGCCTGTGCACGCTGCACGCGAACAACGCGAACCAGGCGCTCGACCGCATCATCCACTTCTTCGGCGAAGACCGCCGCGAACAGCTGTTCATGGACCTGTCGCTGAACCTCAAGGGCATCGTCGCGCAGCAGCTGATTCCGACACCGGACGGCAAGGCACGCCGCGTCGCGATGGAAATCATGCTCGGCACGCCGCTCGTGCAGGACTACATCCGCAAGGGCGAGGTCCACAAGCTCAAGGACGTGATGAAGGAATCGACGAACCTCGGCATGCGCACGTTCGACCAGAGCCTGTTCGAGCTGTATCAGGCCGGCGAGATCAGCTACGAAGACGCGCTGCGCCACGCCGACTCGGCGAACGAAGTGCGCCTGCGTATCAAGCTCGCCCAGGGCGGCGACGCGCACACGCTGAGTCAGGGTCTCGACGGTGTCGAGCTCATGGAAAGCTGAGGCCGGGATGGTTGCGATCCGACTGCTCGACAAACAGGACGGCCGCGAACTCGCTCGGATCGAGCGCGCCGATCTCGATTTCCTGATCGACGTGCTCGAAGAGGAATCGAGCACCGACCGCGACTACTACGTCGATCTCGACACGCTCGACTACCTCGCCGAGCGCGGTGCCGAAGCATCGCTGATGTCGGCGCTGCGTCATGCGCTCGGCGCGCGCGCGAGGAGATGGAGTTCCGCTGGGAAGCCGCGGGCTGATCGGCGCGAGCGACCGCGGCCTCCCGGCGTCGCGTGGAGCCGGAACATCTCCCGGAAATCGCGGATCGACCGGCAGGCGACCGTAGGCTGAGCGAAGCGAAGCCCAACCTACGGCGTTGATTGCCCGTGCAGGCGCGTCTTCAGCGCGTAACGATCGTTTCCAGCATCGCCACGCCGTCGTTCTTCGCCGTGACCGTGACCTCGGCGCTGTCGATGCGCTGCTCGTATACCTTGAACAGCTGCTTCTGCGTATCCATGTCGGCGCGCTGTTCTTCGGGAATCAGCGGTCCCATCACGTCGAACACGCCGCCGAGACGGCCGTACATCGCGCCCGTGAAATGCATGCGCAGGACGACCGGCTCGGCCGCCGCGGGTGCCGCCAGGTAGGCGCCGAGCGTCGCTTCTTCGCCGGCACCGGCCGATATCGCGAGCGCGCGGTCGTTCATCGCGAGAAACAGCGGCGGTACGCTCGCCGGCGCGATACCGGCCGGCAGCGCGACCGGCTTGCCGTCCGGCGCAAGTTTCAGATCCTTGAGCGTGGGCAGCGCGAGCTGCGCCATCGCAACGGCGCCCGCCGGATTGTTGAGCGCGACGACCAGCTTGCCGGCGATGTCGGGCTTGTCCACGCCGGAGGCAAAGTCGAGCTTGTTCAGGGTCACGCGCAGGCCGGACAGGTCGCTGGCCGGCGGCGGGATCGTCGTGTCGAGGCTCTGCTTCATCTTCGCGAAGCTCTCGTTGAGCGAGGCGAGGTCGGCGCAGGCATAGGGTTTTTCGACGACGGCCTTGGCCTGCTTGAGCCAGAACGTCTTCTGCTTCAGCACCGGCAGGGCCAGCGCGAAATCGACGAGGCCTTCGCTCTTCGTGCCCGTTCCCGGCGCGCCGCCGAGGCTTGCGGCGAATTCCGCGGCGAGCGCCGGCTCGATTTCGAGCTGCGCGTGGATCGTCATGCGCTTGGGCGCGAGTTCCGTATAGCCCAGCACGAAGCGCGGGAACTTCGCCGCGATCGCGCGCGTCTCGGCCTTGCAGGCCGCGTCCGCCGCCGGCAGCCCTTCGCCGTAGGTCGAGCCCACGAGCTCGCGCCGGATCGGGTTGGTTTCGTCGCTGAGGAAATCGACGAGCCGGACCACATCGACATAGCCCGACGCATACGGCGTGTAGCCGTAGCGCTTGTTCAGCGTCGTGAGGTTCTCGACGTCGAACGCCTTGGCCGGACGCGTCAGGCCGAGCAGCTGCTTGCGCAGGTCTTCGCTCGCCTTGGCCGGCGCCAGCGTCATGACGAGGTGCTTGCCGGAGATCGCGATCAGCACCTGCATGTCTTCGGCGGTCAGCGCCCAGTGTTCGAGATCGCCGAGTTTCGCTTTCGGCAGCTGCGCGCCGGCCTTGGTCTCGATGCGGGCGATCGCGGCGCGCAGCGCGTCCGGATCGGCCAGTTGCAGCCGCGCTACCGGCAGCGCGCCGACGCCGTAGAGCGCGATGTGCGTGGAGCCCTTGATGCCGAGCTGTTCGGTCGTGCCGGCCTTGACGTGGGCCGACACCTCGTCGAGGACGGCGCGTGCGGCCTTGGTCGCGGCAGAACCCGCGCCGCCGGCGTCGGCATCCGTTTTCTCGACCTTGTCGAGCATGCGCTGATACATGCCGAGCGACAGCGGCCAGACTTCGCGCGTCATCGCCGACCACTCGTCGAGTACCGGCTGCGGCGTGGGTTCGAGATTCGCGAACACGAACGGCGTGTCGGCGGGCACGAAGGCCAGCGGCGAATCGGCATCGGGTTTCTTGCCGCAGGCGGCAAGCGCCAGCAGCAGGGCAAGCGGAACGACGCGGCGAGCGTAGGCGTACATGAGGGTTCCCCAGGGTTGACACACGGTGCGGGCACGAATGTCCGCTTGCACAACTATCACCGAAACGCGTGCCGGAACAAACTCCGAACTCAGGCGTCCAGCAGTTCCGCCAGCACGGCCATGCGCACGAACACGCCGTTGCTGACTTGTTCCAGAATGCACGATTGCGCGCCGTCGGCGACCGCGGACGCGATTTCGACTTCGCGGTTGATCGGACCCGGGTGCATGACGAGGCAGTCCGGACGGGCCAGGCGCAGGCGCCGCGCGTCGAGGCCGTAGCGGGCGTAGTAGGCCTGCTCGGACGGCACGTGCGCCTGCTCCATGCGCTCCTTCTGCAGGCGCAGCATGATGACGACGTCGACGCCGGCCAGCGCCGCGTCGAAATCCTCGACGAGTTCGCAGCCCGGCAGCTCGGCTTCCGACGGCAGCAGGTTCGCCGGTGCGCAGACGCGCAGCGTGCCGACGCCGAGCGCGCGCAGCGCGTGGAGATCGGAGCGCGCAACGCGCGAATGCAGGATGTCGCCGCAGATCAGCACGCGCAGCGCGCTGAAGTCCGGACGGTGGCGGCGGATCGTGTAGGCGTCGAGCAGCCCCTGCGTCGGATGCGCATTGCTGCCGTCGCCGGCGTTGACCACGCTCGCGTCGCCGCGCACGTGGCGCGCGAGGAATTCGGCCGTGCCGTTTTCCTTGTGCCGCACGACGAACGCGTCGCAGTGCATGGCTTCGAGCGTATGCAGCGTGTCGACGAGGCTTTCGCCCTTGCTCGTCGACGAACTCGCGATGTCGAAGTTGATGACGTCGGCGCCGAGGCGCTTGGCCGCGAGGTCGAATGAGGTGCGCGTGCGCGTGGAATTTTCGAAGAACAGGTTGACGACGGCGCGGCCCTGCAGCAGGTCGAGCTTGCGCCGGTCGCGCAGCCATTGTTCGCGCAGCACGTCGGCACGATCGAGCAGCCGCGTGATCTGTGCCGCGGACAGCGTGTCGAGACTGATCAGATGGCGCAGGCGGCGCGGCGTTTCGGGCAGTTCGGAAGACGTCATGAGGGATCGGCGAGCCAGGTTTCGGTAATCACTTCGGCGGCCACTGCGTCGATGTCGGCCGCATGCTTCTTCTTGGCGATGCCCGCCGCGCGCCGCTGCGCGAAGCGCCGTGCGGCCTCGATCGAGCTGCGGCGTTCGTCGACGAGGTGCAGCGGCAGGTCGCAGCGTTTGGCCAGCGCCGCGGCGAACGCGCGTGCGCCGCGGCTCGCGGGCTGTTCCGCGCCGTCGAGCGTCAGCGGCAGGCCGACGACGAGCGCCTCGGGCCGCCATTCGCGGATCCAGTGCTCGATGCGTTCCCAGTCCGGACCGTTGCCGCCGTTCGCGACGACGCCGAGCGGTCGCGCGGTGCCGGTCAGCCGGTTGCCGAGCGCGACGCCGATCAGCCGGCTGCCGTAGTCGAAACCCATCACGTTCATGCAGTCAGGGCCGGCGCGCCGCGGCGCGCGTCACGCATGGCCGGCGTAGTCGGTCAGCTGCGCCATGCTGCTGACGCCGAGCAGTGCGGCGGCCGCATCCCAACGTTCGCTCAGCGGTGTTTCGAACAGCAATTGCTCGCGTACCGAGACCGTGAGCCAGGCATTGTCGAGCAGTTCCTGTTCGAGCTGGCCCGGACTCCAGCCGGCGTAGCCGAGCGCGACGACGGCATGCTCGGGACCTTCGCCGGCGGCCATCGCAATGAGGATGTCGCGCGAGGTCGTCACCGAAATGCGGTCGGAGATGCGGAACGACGATTCCCAGCCGCCGCCGGGTGCATGCAGCACGAAACCGCGTTCGGGCTGCACCGGTCCGCCGATCAGCACCGGCGCGTCGTTGACCTCGCCGATCTCCGAGGAAAGATTCATCTGGGCGAGCACGTCGCCGAGGCGGTATTCCGAGAGGCGGTTGACGAGCAGTCCCATCGCGCCGTCTTCGTTGTGCTGGCAGACGAAGGTGACGCCGCGGGCAAAATTCGGATCGCGCATCGCCGGCATCGCGATGAGCAGCTGGTTGGACAGCGTGGCGAAGGAGCTCATGGGCGCGGATTGTAGCGGGATTCCACAGGAGGAACCGTAGGCGCAAGAAGCGGAGCGCACCGCGCCAGCCCACGTGTCGCATTGCGACGACATTCATGGCGCGCATTGCGCCGACACTTCGCGCCGGCGATGTTACCGGTTGCGCAGCACATCCCCGGGCAGGAACTGCCATGTGCGCGTGATGTACAGCTCGTCGATGTCCTCGCCGGTTTTCGGGATCGGCGGGAACGGCGCGGCGAGCTGCACGATGCGCTGCACCGCATCGTCGAGCAGCTTGTGGCCCGAGCCCTGGATCACGTCCATCCGCTTGACCGTGCCGTCCTTGTTCAGCGTGACGGTCAGCAGCACGTCGCCGTGGAGCTGCTGGCGGCGCGCCTCGTCGGGATAGTTCAGGTTGCCGATGCGTTCGATGCGCGCGGCCCAGCCGGCCAGATACGACGCGTACGCATATTCCTTGGTATTGGCCGACAGGAACTTCTTCTTCGGGCGCTTCGCGTAGAGTTCTCGCTGGCGCTGGTATTCCTGCGACAGTTGCGCCATCTCGGCGTTCTTCTCGACGAGTTCCTGCGCCGGCGGCTTGGGCAGGGACGGCGATTCGGGCGTCTCGCGCGCGGTCGTCACGGCGAAGTCCGCTTTTTTCTGGGTCAGTACTTCGGCCGGAGCGTCCGGCGTCGGTCGCGGCGCGCCGGCTTCGAGCGGCCGCGGCGCGACGCCGGGTGTCGGTTTGGGCAGCGGGCTCGACAGTGGATCGGCCGGACGCCGCGACTCGTCGCGATCCCCGCCGCCCGAGTTGTTGCTCTGGGCGAGAAAGTCGGCCTTCTCCGGTTTTTCCTTGTTCGTCGCCTGGATCAGGATCACGTCGAGCGCCGGCAGGTGCGAGGCCGGTGTCGCATACGTGAAGGTAATGCCGAGAATGACCACGGCGTGTGCGATCAGCGAGAACAGCAGGGTCACGCCGAAGCGGTCGGCGCCGGACGCGGGTCGGGTCGTGCTCACGCGAGTTTGCTTTCGATGCAGTCGAACAGGGTGCCCGCGATGTTAAGCCCGAACTGGGCGTCCAGTTCGCGGATGCAGGTCGGAGATGTGACATTGATCTCGGTCAGCCAGTCGCCGATGACGTCCAGGCCGACGAAGATCATGCCCCGGCGCTTGAGTTCCGGGCCGACCCGGGCCGCGATCCAGCGGTCGCGCTCGCTCAGCGGGCGTCCCTCGCCGCGGCCGCCGGCCGCGAGGTTGCCGCGGAAGTCGTCGCCCTGCGGGATGCGCGCGAGCGCGTAGGGCACGGGTTCGCCGTCGATCAGCAGGATGCGCTTGTCGCCGGCGGCGATCTCGGGCACGTATTTCTGTGCGAGCGCGAACGCGCGGCCGTTGACGGTCAGCGTTTCGAGGATCGAATTCAGGTTCGGATCGTTGTGATGCGAGCGGAAGATGCCGCGGCCGCCCATGCCGTCGAGCGGCTTGAGTACGACCTGGCCGTGCTCCGCCACGAAGCGACGCAATTCGGCGCGATCGCGCGCGACGAGCGTCGGCGCGCAGCAGTCGGCAAACGACTGGGTATAAAGCTTTTCGTTCATGTCGCGCAGGCCGCGCGGGTCGTTCACGATCAGCGTGCCGGCGTTGCCGGCGAGTTCGAGCACCATCGTGTCGTAGACGAACTGCGGATCGACCGGCGGATCCTTGCGCGCGAGCACGACCTGAACCGAGCTCAGCGGCTGCCATTGCGCGTCTTCGAGCGAGAACCAGTCATGGGGATCGTCGCGGACCGCCAGCGGTGCAAGCCGTGCCCAGGCTTCGCCGGCGCGGATCGCGAGGTCGCCCTGGGTGCAGTAGCGCAGTTGCCAGCCGCGGCGCTGCGCTTCGACCAGCATGGCCAGGGTCGAGTCCTTTTTGGGCGTGATCGTGGCGATGGGATCCATCAGCACGGCGAGAGTGCGGGCCATGCACGCGATTCCTGGCGGGAGGGGAAGGCGCCGATGATGCCCGTGCAGGTGCCATCTGTACTAGCATCGCGCTAGACTTCCGAAACCGCGCCGGGAGCGTCGCCGGAACGAGGTTCCTAAGCGACGGCAGCAACTTAGGCGATTAACTTGACAGGTTTGCTGACTAGCGGTTAAACAGCGACAAAGCCCCGTCACGACGCCTCCGTGCAGCGTTCTGGCGAAGCGGCAAAGCGACGTCGCAGTGGAAATGGCAAGACTCGTGCATGGGGATTCCCCCGTGCCACAGACTCAGGTGGCTTGGAGGGTACGTGGAAGACGCGACGAAATCGGGCAGTCTGAGCGGCATGAAAGTGATGGTCATCGACGATTCGAAGACCATTCGTCGCACGGCCGAGACGCTGCTCAAGAAGGAAGGCGCCGACGTCGTCACCGCGACCGACGGCTTCGAGGCGCTGGCGAAGATCTCCGATCACCAGCCGCACATCATTTTTGTCGACATCATGATGCCGCGCCTCGACGGATATCAGACCTGCGCGCTCATCAAGAACAATCAAATGTTCAAGAGCACGCCGGTCATCATGCTGTCGTCCAAGGACGGTCTGTTCGACAAGGCCCGGGGCCGCATCGTCGGCTCGGAACAGTATTTGACCAAACCGTTTACCCGAGAAGAGCTGCTCGGCGCCATCCGGCGTCATGTAGATCTCAAAGCGTGATGCGACTGCGGTAGCTTGGGGTAACGCCATAGCGCTCACAGGGGGAAGCGATGGCTCATATTTTGATAATCGACGACTCGCCGACCGATATCCGCGTCTTCACGACGCTGCTGGAGAAGGCGGGTCATCGCGTCAGCAGCGCGGGGAATGCCGAGGACGGCATCGTCGCGGTGAAGCGCGAGCGGCCTGATCTCGTCATCATGGACGTCATCATGCCGGGCATGAACGGCTTCCAGGCGACTCGCACGTTGAGCCGCGACGAAGCGACGGCGCACATTCCGATCCTCATCGTGACGACGAAGTCGATGGAGACGGACCGCGTCTGGGGCCTGCGCCAGGGGGCGAAGGACTTCGTGACCAAGCCCGTGAGCGAGAAGGAACTGCTCGCCCGCATCCAAACCCTGTTGCCGAGTTGAGCGTCCCCTCCATGTCTGCAACGACCGACACGCTGCAACTGACTCCGTTCGAAGTGCTCGCCGACTACGAGCGCCGCAGTCTTGCGCACATTGCAGGCATGCCCGAGGAAGTCGAGGCTTCCGGGCTCTGGCGCGGCATCGGTTTCCGCGTCGGCACGCGCTACCTGGTCTCGAGCATTGCCGAAGTCAACGAAATCCTGACGTTCCCGCAGCTGACCGTCGTGCCGGGCACGCGGCCCTGGCTGCTCGGCGTCGCCAACGTACGCGGCAACCTCGTGCCCATCGTCGATCTGCGCAATTTCGTCGAAGCCGAACGCAGCACGCTCGTCGATTCGAGCCGCGTACTCATCATTCGCCAGCACGGCGGCAGCGTAGGCCTGCTCGTCGACGAAGTGCTGGGGCAACGCAATTTCTCCGACGAACAACGGGCTGAGGCCGAAGAGGAATCGGATGCGCGCTACGGCCGCTTCGTTCCGGAGCGCTATCAGCTCGGGGATGTGTTCTGGGGGCTGTTCAGCATGGCCGCGTTGGTCCGCACTCCGGAATTCCTGCAAGCATCGGCGTGATCCCGCGCGCGTCCAGCCACACGACGCGGGGCGAACTCATTGGCTGTTGAGGTGAAGGCATGAGCACAACATCGGGGGCCGTCAAGGAGCGTGCGTCAGGCACGAACACTTGGCTGATCATTCTTCTGCTGCTGGCACTCGCCGTGGCCGCGGTCGACTTCTTCCTGCTCAACAAGAAGAACAACGACGACCGCAAAGCCGTCGCGCTGACCACGCAGATCCAGGTGTTGTCGCAGTCGATCGCGAAGTACGCATCGGAGTCCGCGGGCGGCAACATCGACGCCTTCAAGGAACTCGAGGCGACGCGCAACAACATCGACAAGTACATCCAGGCGCTCAACAGCGGCGCGGATGCGGTCGGTCTGGTCGACACCAACTCCAAAGGCATGCCGGGCTACGCCGACGAGCAGATCGTCGCGAAACAGCTGCAGGAACTCGGCCGCGCCTGGGCCTCGCTCAACACGAACGCGACGAAGATTCTCGGCAACAAGGAGCTCGTGCTCAGCTCCGCGGCGACCGCGACCGACTTCTCCGGCCAGATCCCGATCCTCAACTCGCGCATGGACGAGGTGGTCAACATCCTGACCAACCGCAGCGGCACGACGCAGCAGGTGCAGATCTCGATGCGCCAGATGCTGCTTGCCGACCGCATGATCCGCCGCGTGCAGGAAATCCTGCTCGGCGGCCAGGGCGCCCAGTCCGCCGCCGACGGCTTCTCGCGCGACGCGCGACTCTACGGCGCGGTCCTCAACGGCCTGATCAACGGTTCTCCCGACTTCAACATCAAGGCACTCGACAACGCCAACGGCCGCGAAATCCTGACCGACATCTACGCAAAGTGGACCGGCATGGCCGAACCGGTGCAGAAGATCCTCGATTCCGCGTCGAGCCTGCAGGAAGTCAAGGAAGCCGCCGACAACATCTTCCCGGAATCGCAGACGCTGCTGCTGCGCGCGAACGACGTCGCGATCAAGGTCGGCGAACTCGCCAACTCGCGCTGGTTCCCGAACGTCTGGTGGGGCCTCGCCGCCGCCGCGATCGCCGCCGCACTGCTCGTCGTCCTGCTGATCGCCCAGGCACGCGACCAGCGCCGCCGCTATTCGGTCACCGCCGAACTGAACCAGCGCAACCAGGAAGCCATTCTGCGGCTGCTCGACGAAATGGGATCGCTCGCGGAAGGCGACCTCACCGTCAAGGCGACCGTTACCGAGGACATCACCGGCGCGATCGCCGACTCGGTCAACTTCGCGGTCGAAGCGCTGCGTTCTCTCGTCACCACGATCAACGAAACCGCCGTGCAGGTGTCCGCCGCCGCGCAGGAAACGCAGGCGACCGCCATGCACCTCGCCGAAGCGGCGGAACATCAGGCGCAGCAGATCACCTCGGCCTCGGCGGCGATCAATGAAATCGCGGTGTCGATCGACGAAGTGTCGAAGAACTCCGCCGAATCGGCGGACGTCGCACAGCGCTCGGTGCAAATCGCGTCCAAGGGCGCGGCGATCGTGCGCCAGACGATTCAGGGCATGGACTCGATCCGCGACCAGATCCAGGAGACCTCCAAGCGAATCAAGCGCCTCGGCGAGTCGTCGCAGGAAATCGGATCGATCGTCGAACTGATCAACGACATCGCGGAACAGACGAACATCCTCGCGCTGAACGCGGCCATCCAGGCAGCGTCGGCGGGTGAAGCGGGCCGCGGCTTCGCGGTCGTCGCCGACGAAGTGCAGCGACTCGCAGAACGCGCGTCGAACGCGACGAAGCGAATCGAAACGCTGGTCCAGACGATTCAGTCGGACACGAACGAAGCGGTCAGCTCGATGGAGCAGACGACCGCGGAAGTGGTGGCCGGTGCACGACTGGCCGAGGACGCAGGCCTGGCGCTGGGCGAGATCGAAAAGGTCTCGAACGACCTCGCCGACCTCATTCAGAACATCTCCGAGGCGGCGCGTCAGCAGTCCGCCGCGGCGACGAACATCTCGGCCACGATGAACGTGATTCAGGAAATTACGACGCAGACCTCGCTCGGTGCGAGCCAGACGGCCGAGTCGATCGGCAACCTGGCCCAGCTCGCTGCGGACCTGCGACGCTCGGTGGCGGACTTCAAGCTGCCGACCTGACGTCGGCAGCTTGATCTACGGATGAGGTGAATCGGCGCGCATGGCCCTCGCGATAGGCAATTGGTCGGCGCTCTCTGCCCTCCCGGGCATGGATGACGCCGAGTTCGCGCGCTGGGCGGACATGCTCGAACGGCGGACGGGCGTCGTCGTGCCGCCGGCGAGGAAGCCCTTCCTCGTCACCGCCGTGCGCGGACGCATGCGCGAGACCGGCCACGAACGCTTCGACGACTACTACCGCGATCTGCACAAGGTGCCCGAAGGCGCGATCGAATGGACCACGCTGGTCGACCGGCTCACGGTCCACGAGACGCACTTCTTCCGGCACCAGCCCTCGTTCGACCTGATCGCCAACGAATGGCTGCCGCGCCTCGTCAAGAGCGGCAGCCAGGACGCGCTGCACGCCTGGAGCGTGGGCTGCTCGACCGGCGAGGAGGCGTACACGCTCGCGATGGTGCTCGACCGCCACATCAGCGCGCTCAACGACGCGCGCGTGTACTTCGGCGTGACCGCGACCGACGTGAGCCAGCCGGCGCTGTCGGTCGGCCGGTCCGGACTGTATCCGCGCACGAAGTTCAGCGAGATTCCGCCGGACTACCGCGAACGCTATGCAGAGGAAATCGACGCCGACTCGTTCCAGATCCGCGAGTCGCTGCGCAAGCGCGTCGGGTTCGCCCAGTTCAACCTGCTCGACGTGGCGCGCGCGCCGCTGAAGCGGCTGGATTTGATTTTTTGCCAAAATGTATTGATTTACTTTGCACGGGATCGTCGGCGCGAGCTGCTCGGCGCGCTGGCGGGATTGCTCAAGCCCGGCGGCCTGCTGGTGCTGGGCGCCGGTGAGGTCACGAACTTCGCGCATCCCACGTTGAGCCGCGTGCCGCATCGGCAGGCGCTCGCCTTCCTGCGCAACCGCTGAGAGAAAAGCGCATGAGACTGCAAGACGACATCGACTTCACCACGCTCAACTGGGTCAAGCAGGAGCTGGACGAGACCCTGAAGCAGGCGCGCCAGGCGCTGGAGGCGTATGTCGACGATCCCGCCGACTCGAGCCTCATGCGCTTCTGCGCGACCTACCTGCATCAGGTGCAGGGCACGCTGCGCATGGTCGAGCTGTACGGCGCCTCGATGGTCGTCGAGGAAATGGAACGTCTCGCGCAGACGCTGCTCGACGGCGAGATCCGCCAGAAGGAAGAAGCCTATTCGGTGCTGATGCGCGGCATCGTGCAGCTGCCCGACTATCTCGAGCGTCTGCAGAGCGGCCACAAGGACATTCCGATCGTCCTGCTGCCGCTGCTCAACGACCTGCGCGCGGTGCGCGGCGAGGAACTGTTCTCCGAGAGCGTGCTGTTCTCGCCCGACCTGACGCTGCCGCTGCCGGCGAGCGCGAACGGCGCCGCGCAGCCGATGAACGAGGGCGAGCTCAAGCTGACCGCCGGGCGCCTGCGCACCGCTTATCAGGTCTCGCTGCTGAAATTCCTGCGCGCTGCCGATCCGCGCCTGGAAACCGACAAGCTCATCGATCTGCTCGGCCGCATTCAGTCGATCAGCCACGCCGTCGAACCGCGCCGCGTCTGGTGGATCGGCACGTCCGTGCTCGAAGGCGTCGGCGCCGGCGCGATCGAAGCCAGCCCCGCGGTGAAGCTGCTGTTCGGCAAGGTCGACCGCGAGATCAAGCGCCTCGTCGATGCAGGCGAGGCCGCGTTCCAGGCCGCGCCGCCGCGCGAACTGCTGAAGAACCTGCTGTATTACGTCGCGCACGCGAACGGCAGCTCGCCGCGCCTGGCCGAAGTCCGCCAGGCGTTCAAGCTGCAGTCGCTGCTGCCGAGCGAGAAGGAACTCGAACACGCGAAGGGCTCGATCTCGGGTCACAACCGCGCGCTGCTCGACACCGTTTCGCTCGCGATCAAGGACGACCTGCTGCGCGTCAAGGAAGCGCTCGACATCTTCCTGCGCGCGCAGGGCAACGATCCGTCCGAACTCATGGCCCAGGTCGACGTGCTCGACCGCGTCGGCGACACGCTCGGCATGCTCGGTCTCGGCGTGCCGCGGCGCGTCGTCGTCGAGCAGCGCAGCATCGTCGAGGAAATCGCCAACAAGACCCGCACGCCCGACGAGAGCACCTTGCTCGACGTCGCCGGCGCGCTGCTCTACGTCGAGGCCTCGCTCGACGACCACATCGACCGTCTCGGCGCCGACACGCCGGAGGACACCGGCAGCGGCGGCATGGAACTGCCGAAGGCCGAAGTGCGCAAGATCCTCGACGCGCTGATGAAGGAAGCGACGACGAATCTCGTGCAGGCGAAGAACGACATCGTCGCGTTCATCGAGTCGCCGTGGGATCACGCCAAGGTCGAACAGATTCCGCGCCTGCTCGAGGAAGTCTCGGGCGCGCTGCGCATGCTCGACCTGCACAAGCCGTCGGAACTCATGCACGGCCTCGTGCGGTTCATCGAGGTCGAACTGCTGCGCTGGCGCCGCGTGCCGACGGCCGAGCAGATGGACAAGCTTGCCGACACCATCGCGTCGATCGAGTACTACCTCGAAGCGACCCGCGACCAGCGCGCGGGCCGCGAAAAGATTCTCGACGTCACGCGCGAGAGCCTCGAGGCGCTGGGCTACTGGCCCGTGCCCGAGGAAAGCGACGAACCCGAACCGCCGCCGCCGTCGCGCGCGCCGGTTCCCGACGGCCTCGCGATGGAACTGCCGTCCGCCGGTGCGGCCGCTGCCGCGGCGGCGGCTTTCGACGCGCCGCGCGCCGAGCGCGGCGACAGCGCGCCGATGCGCGCGATCGACGAAGCGCCCGCGACGCCGATCGCGCCGGTCGAGGCGCGCGCAGCCGATCTGTCGATCGGCCAGTTCGTTTCGTTCGCCGAAACGCTGCCCGAAGGCCGCCATCCCGGCATGCGCGGCGAGATCGAATTCGCGCCGACCGCGCCGGATCTGCCGAGCGTCGAGATGGATCTCGGCGGCGACGTCGACGACTTCGTTGCGCGTCTGGGCCAGCCCGAGGCCGAACCGGTCCGCGAAGACCTCGGATTTGCCGAGCCGGAGCCCGAACCGTCGCATGAACTCGAAGTCGCAGTCGAGATCGCGCCGGGCGGCGGACTCGAAGCGCTCGTCGTCGGCGAACCTGCGTTGCCGCCGGAATCCGCACAGGATCTGACCGGCCTGCGCTTCACTGAAACCGAGCCGACCCAGCCGCCGCAGGCTCCGCCCGCGCCGGTCGTGGTCGCGCCGCCGGCACCGCGCTTCCGCACGATCGAGATCGAAGAGGAAATCGAAGAAGAAGTCGAAGACGCCCCCGGTACGCCGGCCGCCGCCGACGCGAGCTTCCAGGCCGTCGCCTCCGACGACATCGACGAGGAAATCCGCGAAGTCTTCGTCGAGGAAGTGCAGGAGGAAATCGACAACCTCAACCGCCACATGCCGGTGTGGAAGGCCGACCTGAACGACTTCGAGCGCCTGAAGCCCGTGCGCCGCTCGTTCCACACGCTGAAGGGTTCCGGCCGTCTCGTCGGCGCGATGGCGCTCGGCGAGTTCAGCTGGAAAGTCGAGAACATGCTCAACCGCGTGCTCGACAAGACCATCCTGCCGAACGTGCCGGTCGTGACCATCGTCGACCAGGCCGTCGCGGCGCTGCCGGAACTGCTTGCGGCACTGCGCGGCGAAGGCGCGCCGACGTCGGACATCGCCGGCATCATGGCCGTCACCGACAAGCTCGCCGCCGGCGAAGAAGCCTGGCTCGCGCCGGCCCGCAAGCGCACGAAAATCGTCAAGCGCAAGATCAAGCGCCTCGTCGAGGTGCCGGTCGAGCCCGAACCCGTCGTCGCGGCCGCGCCGGTCGCGCCGGCGCCGGTCGAGCTCACGCGCACGCTCGACATCGATCGCGAGATCGTCTCCGAACCCGCCGTCGACGAAAGCGCCGCCGGGCTGCCCGCCGTCGGTCCGCTGCCGAACATCGACCCGGTGCTGTTCGACATCCTGCGCAGCGAAGTCAGCCAGCATCTGGCCGTCATCGACGGCTTCGTCGACAGCTCGTCGCAGAAACCGCAGGTCGCGACCGATACGCTGCTGCGCTCCGTGCACACGCTGCACGGCGCGATCGCGATGGTCGACATCCCGGTCATCAGCCACGTGCTCGCGCCGCTCGAGGGCTATATCAAGCGCCTGCGCGCGCGCGAAGCCGCGCCGGAGCCGTCGGGTCTCGCCGCGCTGCGCGACGCGAGCGACCTCGTGCGTCACGTCATGGAGTCGCTCGAACGCGGCCAGCTCGAGATGCCCGAGTCCGAAGCGCTGATCGAGCGCATCGTCGCGCTGCGCGACGACCTGCCCGAGCCCGAACTCGCGCACATGCTCTACGTCCCGCACGACGAGGACGACGCGGTCGAGACGGCCGCTGCCGTGGCGAACGACGTTGCAGCGAACGAAGCGGCCGACGCGGCCGCGATCGAAACCATCGAACTCGCCGCCGAGCCCGAAGCCGCGATCGAACTCGCGACGTCCGCTGCCGAGAGCGGCTTCAGCTTCGATCTGCGCGAGCCGGAACAGGCCGACGCGACGCTCGACGAACTCAGCTTCGCGCTCGAAGGCAGCTTCGCCGACGATATTCCGAACGCCGCCGTGACCGGCGAAGCCGTCGGCGGTGACGTGCAGGTCGAGGAAATCTCGCTCGACGATCTCGCCGCGCTCGATTTCGCCGGACTGCGCACCGACAGCCGCCGCGACGGCGACGCGCCGGACCTCGACAGCATTTCCGGCGACAGCGTCGGCGTCACCGGCTCTGCCGAAAGCGACGTGGCGATGCTCGACAGCCTGTTTTCCAGCGATGAACAGGCGCAGTTCGACGCGATGCTCGCGTCGGCCGCGCCGGCGACGACCAGCCCGTTCGCCGATATCTCGGCGGATTCCGCCGATGCGCTGAGCTTCGACGCCGCGGAACTCGACGCGCTGCTCGCCAGCGAAGCGAAGGCCGAAGCCGACGCCGCGGCCCGCGCCGAGCAGGCCCGTGCCGAAGCCGAAGCGGCCGCACGCGCCGAATTCGAAGCCGCCGAGCGCGCCTCCGCGCAGGCGCGCGAACTGGCGCAGGCGCAGGAACGCGCCGAGACCGAGGCCCGCGAAGCCGCCGAAGCGCAGGCTCGTGCGGCAGCCGAAGCCGCCGAGGCCGAAGCCGCCGCCGAGCAGGCGCGTCGCGATGCCGAGCAGCGTGCCGCCGCCGAACAGGCCGCCGCGGCCGAAGCAGCTGCAGCTGCAGCTGCCGAGAGCGAACGCGCCGAGATGCAGGCGCGTACGAGTGCGACGCACAATATCGTGCTGCCGCCGATCGCCGACGATCCGCAGCCCGAAGGCAAGCTCGATCTGCCCGACATGGACGAGGATCTGCTCGAGATCTTCGTGCAGGAAGGCAGCGACATTCTCGATCACTCCGACGGCCTGATCGCGCGTCTGCGCGAGTCGCCGCAGGATCGCGAGATCGTGACCGGCATCCAGCGCGACCTGCACACGCTCAAGGGCGGTGCGCGCATGGCCGGCCTCGCGCCGATCGGCGATCTCTCGCACTCCATGGAATCGCTGCTCGAAGCGATCAGCGAAGGCCGTCGCGGCATGGACCGCACGACCGTCGAATCGTTCGAGCGCGGTTTCGACCGCCTGCACGCGCTCGTGCAGCGCATCGCGAAGCGTCAGGCGATCGCGATGCCGGAACACGCGATCGCGCGTTTCGAAGCGCTGGTTTCCGGCGACCTGTCGAGCCAGATGGCTGCCGGAACCGCGCCGGCCGGCGACGACACGGTGCGGAAAGCGCCGATGCCTCGCATCGTCGATACGCCCACGGCCGCCGACAACGCGGCCGCGGCCGCGGCGAAGGCGCCGCCGCGTCCGGCCGGGCCGCTGCGCCCGGGCGCGCTGCCGCCGATCGAGGACGACGAACCGCGTCCGGCGCAGGAAATGATCCGCGTACGCTCGGATCTGCTCGACTCGCTCGTGAACTACGCCGGCGAAGTCTCGATCTACCGCTCGCGTCTCGAACAGCAGGTCACGACGTTCCGCTTCAACCTCGTCGAGTTCGAACAGACCGTCTCGCGACTGCGCGAACAGCTGCGCAAGCTCGAAATGGAAACCGAAGCGCAGATCATCGCGCGCTACCAGCGCGAGCATCACGAGCCCGGCGAGACCGTGTTCGATCCGCTCGAACTCGACCGCTTCTCGCAGCTGCAGCAGCTCTCGCGCGCGCTCGGCGAGTCGGTGTCCGACCTTGTGTCGATTCAGAACCTGCTCGACGACCTGACGCGCCAGTCGGAAACGCTGCTGCTGCAGCAGTCGCGCGTGAGCTCGGACCTGCAGGAAGGTCTGATGCGTACGCGAATGGTGCCGTTCGATTCGCTCGTACCGAGCCTTCGCCGCACCGTGCGCCAGGCCGCTCAGGAAATCGGCAAGCGCGCGCAGCTCAAGGTCGAAGGCGCCCAGGGCGAAATGGACCGCAACCTGCTCGAGCGCATGAAGGCGCCGTTCGAGCACATGCTGCGCAACGCACTGGCCCACGGCATCGAATCGCCGGAAGACCGCACGAGCGTCGGCAAGAACCCGGAAGGCACGGTCACGATCCAGGTCAGCCGCGAGGCGACCGAAGTCGTGCTGCGCGTGTCCGACGACGGCCGCGGCATGGACCGCAACGCGATCCGCAAGAAGGCGATCGAGCGCGGCCTGCTCAATGCCGAAGCGCAACTGTCCGACCGCGACCTCTACGCGTTCATTCTCGAAACCGGCTTCTCGACGGCCGAGCAGGTCACCCAGCTCGCCGGCCGCGGCGTCGGCATGGACGTCGTGCACAACGAGATCAAGCAGCTTGGCGGCGGTCTGACGATCGACTCCGAACGCGGCAAGGGCTCGGTGTTCACGATCCGCCTGCCGTTCACGCTCGCAGTCACCCAGGCGATTCTCGTGCGTCTGGGCGAAGCGACATACGCGATCCCGATGTCGTCGGTGCAGGGCGTCGTGCGTATCGGCCGCGAAGACCTCGAACGCCGCCTCGGCATGCCGAACCCGGTCTACGCCTATGCCGGTGAAGAATTCCACATCTACGAACTGGCGCAACTGCTCAACGTGCCGGTGCCGCGCGCGATCGACGAGGCGCAGGTGCCGCTGCTGATGACCCGCACCGGCGACCAGCGCGCCGCGGTGCGCATCGACGGCGTCATCGGTTCGCGCGAAGTCGTCGTCAAGTCGGTCGGTCCGCAGATCAGTTCGGTCGCCGGCATCTTCGGCGCGACCATCATGGGCGACGGCTCGGTCGTCATGATTCTCGATCTCGCGCCGCTCGTGCGCCGCTTCGTCGCGCTGCGCGCGGCCAGCGTCGAGGCCGGCGTCGACATCGCGACCCTCGCGCCGCAGCCGGTCGCCCCGCCGGTCGAGGAACGCCGCCAGCCGCTGGTCATGGTCGTCGACGACTCGATCACGATGCGCAAGGTCACGACGCGCGTGCTCGAACGCAACGACATGGACGTGATCACCGCGAAGGATGGCCTCGACGCGGTCGAGAAGCTGCAGGACAAGGTCCCCGACCTCATGCTGCTCGACATCGAAATGCCGCGCATGGACGGCTACGAACTCGCGACCTACATGAAGAACGACCCGCGCCTGAAGCTCGTGCCGATCATCATGATCACGTCGCGTACCGGCGAAAAGCATCGCCAGCGCGCGTTGGAAATCGGCGTCGAGCGCTATCTCGGCAAGCCGTACCAGGAAGTCGATCTGCTCCGCAACGTGCAGGAAACCTTGAGGTTGAGCCGTGCCTAATTCATTCGATCGCGACGAGACGGTGAGTGTTGCGCTGCTCTATCAGACCAGCCAGCTCGAAGGCCATCTGAAGGAAGCGCTCAAGGAACTCGGTGCCGCCGTCGTCTACGAGGCGCTGACCGCACAGATGGATCGCGACGCGCTCGAGGGTTCCGGCGCGAACGTCGTCATCGTCAATCTCGATCCCGAGATCGAGTCGCATCTCGACGAGGTCTACGACCTCCTCGACGACGACCGCTACAACGTCGTGTTCAACGACGCGCAGGTTTCCTCCGAGCTGTCGGGCTGGGAACAGGCGCGCTGGTCGCGCCATCTCGCCGCGAAGATCATGGGACGCCCCGAAGTCGCCGATCCGCCGCGACCGGCCGGTGCCGAGGCGCCGCCGTCGCCGGTGCAGAAGATCGCGCGCGGCATTCCCGACGTGGCGCAGCAGGCACCGGCGTCGCACACGTTCCCGACCGACACGGCCGCTGCGGCGATGTTCTCGAACGAGGCCGGGCTGTCCGACGCGCTGGACCAGCTGTTCGGCCAGGCCGCCGCGCCCGCCGCAAAGGCCGCGCCCGCCGCGAAGTCCGCACCGGCCCCGGTGCCGACGCCCGCACCTGCCGCGGCACGAGCCGCTCCGCCGCCGGCTGCACCGCCGCCTGCTGCGGATTTCGGCTTCGACTTCGACGAACTGCTTGCGGGTTCGACCGCGCCGGCCGCTCCGGCGGCTCCCGCATCGTCGTCGGCTCCGACGCTGGAATTGCCGTTGCCGCCGGCTTCCGGCGAGCTGGATTTCGATTTCGATCTGGCGCCGATGCCTTCGGCGCCGGCGAACACCGCGAGCGACTTCGATCTCGACCTCGATCTGGACAGCACGCCGGCAGCGCCCGCGGCGCCCGCGGCGAGAACGTCGGGTTTCGATCTCGATTTCGATCTCGGCGCGCTCGACATTCCCGAGCCGTCGATTCCGGTCACGCGCGGCGCCGAGGCGCGCGACGTCGCGGCCGATTTCGGCTTTTCCGAGAGCGATTTCGGCGGCGATCCGTTCGGGGCACTCGATGCCGCATCGCCGTCGACGACGGCCGCCGCCGACGTCGATACCGATTTCAGTTTCGGCGCCGAACTCGATGCATTGTTCGACACGCCGGCGGCACCCGCGGCCGCCGCGCCGACGGCCGAACTCGTCGATTTCGATGCGGCGTTCGGCGTGCCTGCCGAGGGGGCTCCGGCCGATGCCGATTTCGTCGCGAACATCCCGACCGCACGCGACGTGGAACCCACCCCGGCGCCGGCCGCACGCAAGTTCGAGATGCCGAAAGACCTTTCGAACTGGTCGCTTGAGCCGCTGAGCGAAGGCGACGACGACGTGCCGGCGGCAACGCCCGCCGCGCCGGCGCCGCCGCCGAAGCCCGAAGAGTTCGGCGTGCAGAAGATGTCGGCCGAAAGCTTCCTGTCCGGCGGCAACTGGTCGCTCGAGTCGATGGAAGAAGCCGAGGCCGCCGACGCTGCGCCGGGCAAGCCCGCGACGCCGGCAGTCATCGTCGAAAAAGTCGACGCGCAGCAGTACCTCGCTCCGGAAGGCGGCGACGCGAGCAAGTTCGACTTCGACACGTCGCTGAAGCTCGATCTGATGCCGTTGGAAGAAGCCGTGTCGCCCGAGCGCGAACGCAACGATTTCGTCGTCGAGCATCGTCTCGACGGCTCGTCGGCGTCCAAGCCGGTGCGCCGCGTCATCGTGCTCGGCGCCTCGATCGGCGGGCCGGAGGCGGTGCGCGAATACCTCTCGGGCCTGCCGGCGCGCTTCCCCGCGCTGTTCGTGCTGGCCCAGCACATGGGCGCCGAGTTCCTCGAACTCATGGCCGCGCAGCTCGCCAAGGCCACGCCGCTGACCGTGCGCGCACCGGGCCACGGCGAACGCGTGAGCCACGGCGAAGTCGTCGTCGTGCCGACCACGCACCGCATGCTCATCGACGAGGCCGGCGTCGTGCAGCTCGCGCACCTGCCCGAGGCGTCGCCGTACTCGCCGTCGATCGACCTGATCGTGCGCGACACCGCCGACCGCTTCGGCAGCGCCGCGACGCTGATCATCTTCTCGGGCATGGCCCACGACGCGATCGAGGGCGCCAAGCACCTCGCCGCGAAGGGCGGCCAGGTCTGGGTGCAGGATCCCGACACCTGCGTCATCAGTTCCATGGTCGACGGCGCGCGCGACGCGGGCGTCGTCAGCTACACGGGTTCGCCGTCGGAACTCGCCAAACAAACCATCGCAGTCATCAGCAAGGCCTGAGAGCGCATATGGACACTCCCCGAGAGATCCGCGGCGTATTGATCCCGATCACGAACGGCCGCGTGCTGCTGCCGAACGCCACCGTGGCCGAGGTCATCACGCTTGCCAATGTGGAAAAGATTCCCAATGCGCCGGAGTGGATTCTCGGGCGCCTGTCCTGGCGCGGCTGGCGCCTGCCGCTGTTCTCGTTCGCGATCCTGTCGGGGCTGACCCACGAGGAAGGCTCGACCGGTGCGCGCGTCGCCGTGCTCAAGGCCATCGGCGGCCACGCCAAGATGCCGTTCATCGCGATGCTGACCCAGGGCTTCCCGCGCCTGACCACGGTCAGTGCGGAACTGCTGATCCCGACCGGCGACGAACACCATCACCCGCACGGCGTCCGCGCCCAGGTACTCGTGCGCGACGACCAGGCCGTGATCCCCGATCTGAACCAGATCGAGACCTTGATGGCCGACGCCCTCGCCGCGTAACGCGATCGTTTTTGTAGGGCGCAATAAGCAAAGCGCATTGCGCCATCCGCACGTGACGAAGCGCCGAGGCCCACTTGGCCACGGCGCAATGCCCTTCGGTTGTTGCGCCCTACGAAGGCCTCGCGGCGCGCCGAACCATTCGGCGTAGGGCGCAATACGCAAAGCGCATTGCGCCATCCACAAGGACGAAGCGCCGGGGCCCGCCGAGTCAGCCCTCGCCATCAATCCCGCACCGTCAGACGAAATCGCCGGCCACCGCCTGCAGCGCCGCAATCGCCGCGATCCCGGCCGTTTCGGTCCGCAGAATGCGCGGGCCGAGTCGCAGACCGCGAAAGCCGGCGTTGCGCGTGATCGCGACGTCGTGATCGGACAGGCCGCCTTCGGGACCGACGAGCAGGATCGCGCCGTCCGGCAGCGCGCCCAGGTCCCGCGGACCGGCATCGGCTTCGGGAATCAGCGCAAAGCGCGCGGCCGTGTCGGCCGGCGTCAGCGACGCGCACCAGTGCACGAGCTTCTGCGGTGCGAGCACGTCGGGCAAGGTGTTGCGGCCGCATTGCTCGCAGGCCGCGGCGACTACCGAGGTCCAGTGCGCGAGCCGCTTGCCCGCACGGTCCTCGTCGAGGCGCACTTCGGTGCGTTCCGTTACGACCGGCACGATGCGGACGACACCGAGCTCGGTCGCCTTCTGCAGGATCCAGTCCATCTTTTCGCCGCGCGCGACGCCCTGGACCAGGGTCAGCGCGAGCGGCGACTCGCGCGAGACCTCGCGCCGGCCAACGATCCCGGCCGTGACCGCGCGCCTGGCCACTGTCGCGAGCCGCGCGTCGTACTCGGCGCCGTCGCCGTTGAACAGGATCAGCGGATGTCCCGATTCCAGCCGCAGTACGCGGGCCAGATGGTCGCCGGCCTGCTCGGGCAACTGCAGGACATCGCCGGCCTGCAGCGGTTCGGGTACGTGGATACGGGGAATGCGCATGAAGAGCGGCCGGGCAGGGCACTGCATTGTCGGCAAGGCCCGGGCCGCTGGCAATTGCACGACGACCGCGCGGCTCGCGCCGCGCGGTCGTCGGATTACGCGGATGCCGGTGCCGTCACTGCGCCGCGGCGGTCGCCTTCGCGTCCTGCGGGGCGAGCGCGCGCGCGAGCACGGCATCGATGTCGGCGCGCGATACCGTCTCGCCGTTGCCGGCCTTGTCGGCCAGCGCGAACAGCGCCTCGAAGCGCGGCCGTTCGTCGAGCATGTGCTGCAGGTCGTACGCCTTGCGCTCGCGCGCGGCGTCGGCCCAGGCGGCGCGGACGTCGCGCCAGAAATTGTGCGTCTTTTCCCAGTAGGCGCGGCCCGGCGAGAAATCGATCGACGTCGTGCGCTCGTAGCTGTTGATGCCGACCTCGCGGACCAGCGCCGTCGTCCTGCCGTTCGCATCGAGCAGCAGCTTGGCGTTGTCCTGCTCGTGCATCCAGCCGCCCGGCGTCAGCGTGTGGCGATTGATCGCGCCGAGCACCTGATAGTCGTTGCGCTTGGTGTATTCGCGCCGCGGCAGCGGCCGCCAGGTGAAGTCCGACGTCCATGCGTCCACGCCGTTGGCATGATCCCAGCGGCCGACGCCTGCATAACGCGGCGCGTCGTCGACTTCGTAGACCGACTGCGACCAGGCGCCGCGCGCGCGATCCGCCGCGACCGGTGCGAGCTCGAAGTGATTGCGGCCGCGGAACACGAGCACGTCCTTGGGCTCGTACTGCCAGTCCTGGCGCCAGTGCTTGATGACCATCGCGTCCTTGCCCTTGCCCGCGACGAGGATGTGCTGCAGCGCGATGAAATCCCCGCGGTCCTCGACGACGAACACGAATTCGTCGCCGCCGGAGCGCTGCGCGGCCTTCGGCGCGTAGCCGGGCTTGAGCGCCAGCGTCTCGTCGAACGCGAACTTCACGCGAAACTCGCCGACCATGCCGAGAATGCTGCGCCGGTCGCATTCGAACGCAGCCTGCCGCGTCGCCGGCACGTCGTCGCAGGGGCGCTGGTACGTCGCCGGCGCGGTTGTCGCCGGCGCGAGGCCGGACAGCGCCGGCGTGCGCTTCGTGCCGCCGGTCGCGGCGCAGCCGGCGCCGAGCAGCAGCATCGCGGAAATCATCAGAAAACGCATTGTATAATTCTCCCGATTTACTCAGTCGAAGGCGAGCTTGAAGCCGGCGCTCGCGGCACGGCCCGGCGCGCTGTAGCGGTCGATGGCCGCGGTCACGGACATGCCGCGCACGCTGTTCCATTCCCAATAGCGCTTGTCGCCGATGTTGGTCAGGCCCGCGTACAGCGTCAGTGACGGCAGCGGCTCGTAGTGCACGTAGGCGTCGACGACGCCGTAGCCCGGCGCGGCGAAGGCCGTGCCGCTCGCGGCCGGCGCGAGGCGGGTCTTCTCGCGCACGAACGTCGCAACGACTTCCGCGCCCCATTGCGCCGCTTCGTACGAAAGACCCAGCACCGCCTTGGCCGGCTCGATGCTCGTCAGCGGCACGTCGCGCACGCGGTCGTCGCCCCTGGCGGTCGCGAGCGAGGTGCGGACCTCGAAGCCTTCGAGCGCGTCGCTGAAACGGCCGAGCCGCAGTCCGGCGCTGGCCTCGGCGCCGCGGATGTCGACGCGGCCGATGTTGCGCGACTGGAACAGCATGAGACCAGTTTCCGGATCGGTGCCGATGTTGACCAGCGACTCGATGAAATCCTTGTAGCGGTTGCGATAGGCCGCGACGCTCGCATAGCCCGCGTCGCCGTCGACGCGCAGCCCGACTTCGCCGCCGCGGCTCGTCTCGGGCTTGAGGTCCGGATTCGGCAGCGCGGTGTAGCCGAACTGCAGGTTGGTGAAACCGACGTTGACGTCGCTGTAGGGCGGCGCGCGGAAACCCGTCGTGAGCTGGCCGTAGACGCGCCAGTTCTCAGAAAATGTGTAGATCGCCGCAAATTTCGGCGATACGCGATCGCTGTCGAGCTGCACCGGTTCGACGCCGGGATTGTCTTCCTCGAACACCGGATCGCGGCGCGGATCGATCTCGAAACGGTCGTAGCGCAGCGCCGGCACGAGATGCAGGCGGCCGTCGGCGAGACCGATGTCGTCCTGCACGAACAGCGCCGTGCGCGAGGTATCGGTCAGCGGGAAGTCGCGCACCGGGAACACGTCGGGCGACACGACGTTGGTCACCGTGCCCGTGGTCAGGTTGCGCTGGAAACCGTCGCGCTGCTCGCGGATGCGGCCGACTTCGTACTCCGCGCCGTAGGCGAGATCGTGCGTCGCCGCGCCGGTCTCGAAGCGCTTGTGCGCGAGCGCTTCGACGCCGTGCTCGCGCTGTTCGTACTCGAAGCGGCGATAGCGCGAGATCGGATTCGTCGGCGTGCCGGTCGCGAGGTTCGCGCGGTCTTCGAACGTGTCCTGGCGCGTGTCGCTGGTCTGCGTGTAGATGCGCCAGTCGAGCGTGTCGGCGAAACCGCCGCCGAAGGTATGCAACTGATCGAACGACAGGCGCGCGCGTTCCTTGCGGTCGTCCGCGTCCAGGCGCGTGTACAGCATGGGCGCGCCGCCGACGCTGCGTACGCCGAGCTGGTCGAGCGCATTCGTCGTCGAGTCGCTGCGCGACGCATCGAGCGTCACGCGCGAGAAGTTCTTCGCATCGCCGTAGACGTACTTCGCAAGCAGCGCATTGCTGTCGGTGTCCTGCGGATTGGGCCGCGTGCGCGTGCTGCCGAACGAATCGCGCTCGCCACGGTTGTTGAGCTGGCGTCCGTCGCGATGCGTCAGCACCGCGACGAAGCCGTGCCGGCCGTTCTGCACGGCGCCGGTGACGCTTTCCGTCGACTGCCGGTCGGCGCTGTCGTACAGGCCCTTGATGCCGACGTAGCTGCCGTCCGCGCCATCGGCGACATAGTCGACCGGGTCCTTGGTCACGAAGCTGACGACGCCGCCGAGCGCATCCGAGCCGTGCAGCGCCGATGCGGCGCCGCGCACGATCTCGACGCGCTTGAGCGAATCCAGATCGACGAAGTCGCGTCCGGCGCTCGAAAAGCTGCCGATCGCGAACGCGTCGGATGCACTGACGCCGTCCACTTCGATGCGCACGCGATTGCCGTCGAGGCCGCGGATTGCGAATCCGCTGAGCCCGAAGCGCCCGCCGCCCGTGACGCTGACGCCGGGCTCGTAGCGCACGAGGTCGCGCAGATCCTGATTGAGGCGACGGTCCATGTCCTCGCGCAGCAGCACCGTCGTTTCCGCGGCAACGTCCTTCACCGCCTGCGCGGCGAACGTCGCCGAGACGATGATGCGTTCGAGCTGGTCATAGGTTTCCGGCGATGCGGCCGGCGCTGGAGCGGGATCGGCGCGCAGCGGCGCCGCAGCGATCGCGCACGCGATCGCCAGAGAGAGGCGAGTCAACGACATAGAACGAAGTCAGCCTGTAATGCGGTGGACGCGGCTGGCGGCGTTCGTCGTCGAACACGGCTGGCGATACGCGGAAGTCAAATTTCAGTTAATGATAATGATTCTTGATTGCATGTCAAACGGGGTGGGAGTCTTGGAGTCGGGAATCGTAAAAAGAAAAAAACGCGAAAATTCTCCCCGAAACGGAACGCGCGCTCCGTTCCAATTCCCGCCTCCCCGTTCCCGATTCACGGCTGCTCAAATTCATTCGCAGAAATCCGGTCGTACTCCAGCTTCGCCGCGGCCACGTCATAGTTGCTGCCGCTGATGTACGAATAACCGCTGACGATGACGCCGCCGGCGTCGAAGCCGGAAGCCTCAGCCGCCGAACAGGTCGCCGTCGGCCGCAAAGGCCGGCACGGCGCAGAAGGACATCAGACCCGCGCAGGCGGCCGACAAGGAACGATGCTGGCGCATGACGCGTGCTCCCCGCAGTGATTCGGTTGCGGGTACGTACGCGGCGCGCCCGGCGCGGGGATCACGCCATTGTCAGGTCACCGCGCGCTCGATGCCGTCGCGCGCGACGCGGACCATGGCCGCGATCTGCTCGGGCGTGATGACGTAGGGCGGCATGAAATACACGACGTTGCCGAGCGGCCGCAGCAGCATCTCGTGCTGCAGGCCGTGCCGATAGACGCGCAGTCCGCGGCGTTCGGCGGACGGGAACGGTTCGCGCGTGCGCCGGTCGCGGACGAGTTCGACTGCCGCGATCATGCCGGTCTGGCGCACGTCGGCCACATTCGGATGCTCGCGCAGCGGGTCGAGCTCGCGCGCGAGGCACGCGGCGAGTTCGCGATTGCGCGCGATGACGGGCTCGTCGCGGAACAGCTCGAGCGTCGCGAGCGCCGCGCGGCAGGCCAGCGGATTGCCGGTATAGCTGTGCGAATGCAGGAACGCCTTGCCGCTCGCGTACTCGGCGTAGAACGCGTCGTAGACGATCTGCGTCGTCAGCACGGCCGACAGCGGCAGCATGCCGCCGGTCAGTCCCTTGGACAGGCACAGGAAATCCGGCGTGATATTGCCTTGTTCACAAGCGAACAAGGTTCCCGTGCGGCCGAAACCGACGGCGATCTCGTCGGCGATCAGGTGGATCCCGAATTCGTCGCAGAGCGCGCGCAGTCCGGTCAGATAGCTCGGGTCGTACATGCGCATGCCGCCGGCGCACTGCACGAGCGGTTCGACGATGACCGCGCAGGTCTGCGCCGCTTCGCGCTCGAGCAGCGCGCGCAGATCGGCCAGGCGCCGCGCCGCGACCTCGCGCGGCGTTTCGCCGGGCTCGCCCTCATAGGCGTCGGGCGACGGCGCGAGCAGTGGACGCAGCAGCAGCGGTGCATAGGTCTCGCGATACAGCGGAATGTCGGTAACCGACAGCGCGCCGAGCGTTTCGCCGTGATAGCCGCCGCCGAGCGCGATGAACTGCTGCTTGCCGCCGCGGCCGAGATTGCGCCAGTAGTGGAAACTCATCTTCAGCGCGACTTCGACCGCGCTCGAGCCGTTGTCCGCATAGAACACGCGCGCGAGCCCGGGGGGCGCGACGCGAACCAGCGCCTCGGCGAGTTCGAGCGCCGGTTCGTGCGTGAAGCCGGCGAGCATCACGTGATCGAGCGTGTCGAGCTGGCGCTTCAGCGCGGCGACGAGATGCGGATGCCGGTGGCCGAACACGTTGGTCCACCATGAGCTGACCGCATCGAGATAGCGGTTGCCGTCGGCATCGTGCAGCCAGACGCCTTCGGCCCGGACGATGGGCAGCAGCGGCAGGGTTTCGTGGTCGTGCATCTGCGTGCAGGGATGCCAGAGCACGGCGAGGTCGCGCGCGGCAAGCGCGGCGTTGGAGCGGGGCAGGGGAGACGACATGGCTTTGCTATGATCCTCGACGTTTTCCCCGGCTCGCAAGAAGGCTACGCATGATCGCCGTTCCCGCTGTCCGTCCCGCGCGCGCCGCGATGCGCGGTTTCACCCTGATCGAAGTGCTCGTCGTCGTCGTGATCCTCGCCATCCTCGCCGCCGTCGTCGTGCCGCGCGTCATGGAGCATCCGGGCGAAGCGCGCGTCGCGCGCGCCAAGGCCGACATCCAGGCCATCGTCACCTCGCTCAACACCTACAAGCTCGACAACTTCGCCTATCCCGCGACCGAGCAGGGCCTCGAAGCGCTGGTCAGCAAGCCCAGCGGCGCGCCGGAAGCGCCGAACTGGCGCAAGGGCGGCTACCTCGACGGCGTGCCGAAGGATCCCTGGGGCCGCAACTATCTCTATCTGCACCCGGGCTCGCACGGCGACATGGACGTCTACACGCTCGGCGCCGACGGCAAGCCCGGCGGCGAAGGCGAAGCGGCCGACATCGGCAACTGGAAGACCTGAGCATCGCAGCCGTGCGCGCGTCGCTCGCAGCGCGGCAGACGTCCGCCGCCGGCATCGCGCCGGCGCGCGGCTTCACGCTGATCGAAATCCTCGTCGTCGTCGTGATCCTCGCGGTGCTTGCCGCCGCGGTCAGCATCGCGCTGTCGGGCGCCGGCGGCGAACGCCAGCTCGAACGCGAGGCCGAGCGCCTGCAGGCGCTGATCGGCTACGCCTGCGAACACGCGGAGATCGGCGGCATTCCGGTCGGCCTGAGTCTCGTCGACGGCGGCTACGCGTTCAGCCGGCGCGACGGCGAAACCTGGAAACCGTTCGAGCAGGGCGAGCTGCGCGACCGCCGCTGGCCCGGCAACGTGCGCGTGGAACTCAGCCGCGACGGCAAGCGCATCGAGATTCCGCCGCAGCCGCCGGAAATCCCGCCGGTGGTCTGCTTCGCGTCGGGCGAACTCACGCCGTTCCGTCTCGAACTCGGTCTGCCCGATCTCGCCCTGCGCTGGCGCCTCGACGGCCGCCTCGACGGCGACGTGCAGCGGGAGCGTCGCGATGCGCATTGAACGCATGCGCGGATTCACCCTGCTCGAAGTGCTGATCGCGCTCGTCGTGCTCGGCCTTGCGCTGACCGCGCTCGTGCATGCGGCCGGCGTCAGCGCGCGCGACTTCGCCGGCCTGCGCGATCGCAGCTACGCCGGCTGGGTCGCTGCGAACGTCGTGACCGAGGCGCGGCTCAAGGACCGCATTCCGGCAACCGGCCGCCGCGACGGCCAGCAGCGGTTCGCGGGCCGCGAATGGTTCTGGCGCCTCGATGTCGCTGCAACGCAGGATGCGCGCATCCGGCGGCTCGACGTGCACGTGTTCGCCGATCGCGAGCGCACCGATCCCGTCGCGCAGCTGACCGGCTTCGCCGGCGACAGCGTGCAGCCATGACGATGCGGCGCGCGTTGCGCGGCTTCACGCTGATCGAAGTGCTCGTCGCGACGGCGGTGTTCGCGATCATGTCGGGGCTGGCCTGGGGCGGCCTCAACGCGGTCATTCGCGCGCGCGAAGCGCTGGTGGCCGAACAGCAGGATTTCGCGCATACGCTGCGCGCGGTCGGCATGCTCGAACGCGATCTGCTCGGCGCGGTCGCGCGTCCCGTGCGCGGCAACTACGGCGAACCGCTGCCGGCGCTGCAGGGCGACGGCGACCATCTCGAACTCACGCGGCTCGGTTTCGCAAGCTCGCTCGTCGATGCGCGTTCGAGCCTCGAGCGCGTCGTCTATCAGCAGGACGGCAACACGCTCAAGCGCGGCCGCTACGCCGTGCTCGACCGCGCCGCCGGCAGCCTGCCGGAATTCACGAACGTGCGCGATCGCGTGCGCCGGCTGCATCTGCGCTACATGGATGCGCAGGGCCGCTGGCTCGACGCCTGGCCGCGCCGCGACGACAAGCCCGACGCGCTGCCGCGCGCGATCGAGTTCCGCCTCGACATCGACGGCGTCGGCGAGATCGGCCGCCTGATCGAGCTGCCGTCGGGCACGGCGACGGTCGGAGGCGTCTGATGCGCGCGCACCGCGGCGTCGCACTCGTGGTCGCGCTGCTCGTCGTCGCGCTGGCGACGGTGCTGATCGCGGGCCTGCTCGATCGCGGCGAACTCGCCGCCGCGCGCACGCGCAACCTGCTGCGCAACGAACAGGCCGATGCCTATTCGCGCGGCCTGGAGCTCTATGCCGCGCGCGTGCTCGAGAAAGACCTCGAACAGAACCGCAACGACTCGGCCGGCGATCTCTGGGCCATGCCGCTGCCGCCGACCGACGTGCCCGGCGGACGCATCGCCGCGCGCATGCGCGACATGAATGGCTGCTTCAACCTCAACAACCTGCTTTCCGGCGACGGCAACGAGGCCGAGTGGCGCGAACGCTTCCGGCGCCTGCTGACTGCGCTGCGGCTCGACCCGACCCTGACCGAAACCGTCATCGACTGGATCGATGCCGACGGCGAACCCGGCGGCGGCGGACACGGCAGCGGCGCGGAAGACAGCGTCTACGGCGCGGCCGTGCCGTCGTACCGCGCGGCCAACCGCAGCTTCGCGCATGCCTCGGAACTGCGCCTGCTGCAGGGTTTCGGCGGCAGCGTCTATACGGCGCTCGCCCCGCACGTCTGCGCGCTGCCGCGCGGCAGCCTGCTGAACCTCAACACCGCGACCATCCCGGTGCTGCAGTCGCTGAATACGCGCATCACCGAAGAGGTCGCGCGGCGCCTCTGGGACGAAGGACGCGCGAACTGGGAAGGCGTCGGCGAGTTCCGCCAGGAACTGCTGAACCTCGCGATTCCGTTCGACGCGACGCAGGAACGCGGCCTCACGACCTCGAGCCGCTATTTCCTCGCGCGCGGCGACATCCAGCTCGACGGCCTGCTGTTCCATCCGACCAGCCTGATCGACCGCGAACGCGGCGTCCGCGTGCTGCAGCGCTCGCGCGGCGACTGATCCCGGTTGCGGCCTGCGTCACGCCGCGCGTCCCGGCCGTCCCGCGGCCTGCTGCTACAATCCCGCGGTCCCGTCCCGCCCGGTCCCTATGTCGCAACGTCTGCTGATACGCCTGCACTCCCACGGCCGTCATGCCTGGCTCGTGCCTGGCGCGTCGACCGCCTCGACCGCAGGCCTGCCGCCGGCCGAGGCCGTCTCGCGCGCGCAGCAGATCGTCGTGCTCGTTCCCGGTGCCGAAGTCGTGCTGCTCGACGCGCCGGCCGTCAGCAAGAACCGCGCGCAGCTTGCCAAGGCCGTGCCGTTCGCGCTCGAAGACCAGCTGGCCCAGCCGGTCGAGGAACTGCAGTTCGCGCTGGCCGCCCGCGTCGACGGCGCGACGGTCGGCGTCGCCGCGGTCGCGCACGAACGGCTCAGGCGCTGGCTCGCCGAACTCGCCGAGGCCGGCATCAGTCCCGACGTGCTGCTGCCCGAACCGCTCGCGCTGCCGGTGGGCCATCTGCTGATCGAAACCGGCAATGCGCAGCTGCGCCTCGGCCCGTGGCGCGCCGCGGCGATGGAACCGGACCTGCTGGCCGAGTGGCTGGAATTCGCCGACGACGGCAGCCTGCCCGAGATCGAAGTCTTCGACACGCGCTTCCAGCCGCGTCAGGCCTTGCCGCTGCCGGTGCGCGCGTATCACGAACGCCAGGGTGATGAGCTCGCGCTGCTCGCGCGCGGCGTCGGCGCCGAGCCCGTGCTGAATCTGCTGCAGGGCGCCTACGCGCCGCGCCATCGCAGCGCGCCGGCCGCGCGCTGGTGGCGCCGCGCCGCGGCCGCGGCCGCCGCCTTCGTCGTGCTCGCCTTCGTCCAGCTCGTCGTCGAACGCTTTGCGCTCGTGCGCGAGTCCGACCGTCTCGACGGCGCGATGCGCGGCGTGCTCGTGCAGAGTTTTCCGGAAATGGAAAAAGTCGCCGGCGATCCGCCCGCGCTGATGAAGAGTGCGCTCGCGCGGCTCGGCGGCGGCGAGTCCACCGGCGGCCTGCTGCGCACGCTCGGCCAGATCGCGCCGATACTCGGCTCGACGACGCGGCTGACGACGCGCGGCATCGAATTCCGCAACGGCACGCTCGAACTCGCCGTGACCGCGCCCGACGTGCCGACGCTCGACTCGCTGCGCGAACGGCTGACCACGCTGCCGGGCCTCAAGGTCGAACTGACTGCCGCGAACCCGAGTCAGAACGGCGTCGACGGCCGCATGCGCCTGACCGGAGGCACGCCATGATGCGCGAGTGGTGGAATGCGCGCGACGCGCGCGAACGCCGCGTGCTGTCGATCGGCGGCGGCGTCACCGCAGTGCTGCTGTTCTGGGCGCTGGTCTGGTATCCGCTGCAGCGCTCGCGCGCCGAGCTTCGCGTGCGCGTGGAAACGCAGCGCAGCGATCTCGCGCAGATGCGCAGCGATTCCGCGCGTGTCGCGCAGCTCCGCGGCCTCGGCGCGCGCGCCAAGGTCGAACGCCAGGGCAAGTCGCTGCTCGCGCTGGCCGACGCGACCGCGCGCGGCGCGCAGCTCGCGAACGAACTGCGCCGCGTCGAACCGGTCGGTCCGAAGAGCGTGCGCGTCAGCCTCGAAGGCGCCTCGTTCGACGCGGTCGCCGACTGGCTCGAAGGCCTGTCGCGCGACTTCGGCGTCGTCGCGGCCGACTTCTCGGCCGACCGCGCCGAGGGCAACGGACGCGTCAACGTGCGCGTAACGCTCGAAGAGCCGTAATCCTGTCGTGCCCTCCCGCCTTCCACTACCGCGATAACGAAACCGCATGAAACTGCTGCGCCGTCTGTTCCTGTTGCTGCTGCTGCTCGTCGCGATCGGCGGCGTCATCGCCTGGACCCTGCCTGCGGAACTCGCGCTGCGCTGGCTCAAGCCCGATCTCGGTCCGCTGCGCCTGTCGGGCATTTCGGGCACCGTGTGGAAGGGCCAGGCCTCGTCGGCCAGCGCGTTCGCCACACCGCTCGGCGCATTGCAGTGGTCGGTCGACAAGTCGCCGTTGCTGCTGCGCCGCGTCGCCGCGCGCGTGAACCTGAGCGGCGGCGCGCTCGCGCTGAACGGCGACGTCACGCGCGATGCCGACGGCAGCGTGCTCGTGCAGAACATGAGCTTCCAGCTGCCGGCCGAAACCGCAGCGCCGGCGCTCGACATTCCCGCGCTGAAGCTCCATGGCACGATCGACGGCCGCATCGACGACGCGCGGCTCGCGAACGGCTGGGTCAGCGGCGCACGCGGCAGCGCGCGCTGGCGCGAAGCCGCGGTCAGCGGCGAAGCCGAGGCGCGCCTGGGCGAGCTGCTCGCCGAATTCTCCTCGCAGCCCGACGGCAGCATCGCCGGCACGGTCAAGGACGACGGCAGCAGCAACCTCGAAGTCGCCGGGCAGTTCGTCGTCAACTCGGGCCAGTTCAGCGCGACCGCGCGGCTCGTCGCGCGCAACGGCGATCCGCAGGTCGCCGAGGCGCTGCGCTACATCGGCGAGCCGCAGCCCGACGGCAGCAGCCTGCTCAAGATCAGCGGCCAGCTGTTCAAGCTGTTCTGAGACCGCCGCGATGAATCCGACGCCGGAGTTCCTCGACCGCGCACTCGATGTCGCGCGCGATGCGGCCGGAGCCGCAACGCAGGTCATCCGCCGCTACTACCGCGACGGCTTCGACGTCGAGATCAAGGCCGACGAGACCCCGGTCACCATCGCCGACCGCGAAGCCGAGGCCGCGATCAAGCACGTGCTGCGCGCGGCGTTTCCCGATCATGCGTTCTACGGCGAAGAAGAAGGACGCGAAGGCGACAGCGACTGGCTCTGGCTCATCGACCCGATCGACGGCACCAAGAGCTTCGTGCGGCGCTATCCGTTCTTCTCGACGCAGATCGCGCTGATGCATCGCGACGAACTCGTGCTCGGCGTGTCGAGCGCATCAGAATACGGCGAAATCGCCTGGGCGCGCCGCGGCGGCGGCGCCTGGCTCAACGGCCAACGCCTGCAGGTCTCCGGCGCGAGCGACTTCACCGCGCAGACCGCGATTTCCTTCGGCAACGTCAAGACGCTGTCGCGCGACGCACGCTGGACGGCGCTCGCCCGCATGGTGCAGCGCTGCGGCCGCACGCGCGGCTACGGCGATTTCCTGCACTACCACCTGCTCGCGCGCGGCTGCATCGATCTCGTCGTCGAGTCCGACGTCAACATCCTCGACATCGCGCCGCTCGTCGTGATCCTGCGCGAAGCCGGTGCCGCGTTCACCGATCTCGACGGCAACGCGCCGGGTCTCGGTACGACCAGCGTGCTCGCCGGGCCGCCGGCGTTGCACGCGAAGGCGCTGGCCGAGTTTTGCGCGGCTTGAGCCGCGCCGCACGACGCGCGACGTTATATCTTTGTATATAAACTGGTTGCTCGACCGCGCAGCTGTCCGTTCGGTCGTGTGCGCGATGTGGCCTTGCCGCCGGATGTCTGCGCGCCAAGCTCGCTTCTCGGCGCCGGCGGCGTCGATGCGGAATGTTGCAAAGTGAACCTTGTTCCCGCGCGTCGGCGACTTCATGCTCGCCTGTATTCGTGCGTCGCAGTGCTGTTGCATCCCCTCGCAGAAGGCAACGCCGCGGCAGCGTTGAGTCCGCACGCGCTGCACGAACTCAGATGCGCAACGCGGACGCCGCGGACTCGCGCAGCGTGTCGCTGATCTGCTGCAGCGTGCTCGATCGGATCGCCGCCTGCTGCCAGTACAGCGGAACGTCGAGCCAGCGCGCGGGCTCGACGACGATGATCCGCCGGCTCTGCTTCACCGCATCGATCAGATACTCCGGCGCGAGGCACCAGCCGAGCCCGAGCGATGCCGCCGTGACGAAACCGGACGCGGTCGGAATGTAGTGGATCGGCGGCGTCAGCTGCGAACGCGTGATCCGCCGCACGAAACGCCACTGCAATTCGTCCTTTCGGTTGAACACGATCATCGGTGCGCGCGCGAGCGATGCGGCGTCCATGCCGTTCGCGAAATAGCGCGCCGCGAACGCCGGCGACGCGATGGCCCGATAGCGCATCGTGCCGAGCGCATACACGTTGCAGCCCTGGATCGCCTTCGACGTCGACGTGACCGCGCCGAGCACGGTGCCGTCGCGCACGAGATCCAGCGTGTGGTCCTGATCGTCGACGCGGATGTCGAACACGTAGCCGTGCTGCTCGTGCAACTGTGCGATCGCGCCGAGAAACCAGGTTTCGAGCGAGTCGTCGTTGACTGCGATCGAGATCGTGCGCGTGGCTGCGGTCGTTTCGTCTCCCGGCAAGAACTCGGCGAGCGCTTCGGCTTCGAGCGTCTGCATCGGCCGCACGCGGCGCAGCAGCCGCTCGCCGGCCGGCGTCGGGCGGCACGGCGCCTGCCGCACGACCAGCACCTGGCCGAGCCGGTCTTCCAGCGCCTTGACGCGCTGCGACACCGCAGACGGCGTGACCGACAGCCGCCGTGCCGCCGCGTCGAAACTGCCTTCCTCGATTACGGCCGCAAACGCGGCGAGCTGCGGATGGACGAGCGCCATGGCCGATCCTTAGAAATTCTAATCAGGCTGCAGGATTATTAGCTGGCCTAACGAGCGGGACAACCGCAGCATGGCGTGATCCTCCTGATGGACTTCCGCTCATGTCGCTTCACGTCGCCGCCTCGGGCTTTGCCGCCAGTGCCGGACTGATCATCGCCATCGGCGCGCAGAACGCGTTCGTCTTGCGCCAGGGACTGCAGCGGCGCCATATCGGGCTGGTCGTCGCGGTCTGCATGTTCGGCGACATCGCGCTGATCCTCTGCGGCATCGCCGGCATCGGTACGCTCGTCCTCGCGTGGCCCGGACTGCTGCAGGCCCTGCGCTTCGGCGGCGCGGCGTTTCTTGCCGCCTACGGTTTCCTGGCCGCGCGCCGCGCCTGGCTCGGCACGAGCGCGTTGAAACCGGCCGAGGCCGGCGAATCGACCTGGCGACGCGTGCTGGTCACCTGCCTCGCCTTCACGTTCCTCAATCCGCACGTCTATCTCGACACGATGGTGCTGCTCGGCAGCATCGCGACGCAGTACCCGCCGTCCACGCGCTGGACCTTTGCGATCGGCGCCTGCAGCGCGAGCATCGTCTGGTTCGCGAGCCTCGGCTACGGCGCGCGCCTGCTGCAGCCGGTGTTCCGCAAGCGCATGGCGTGGCGCGTGCTGGACGGATTCATCGCGGCGTTCATGCTGACCATCAGCGTGGTGCTGCTGATGCGCTCGCCGGTGTGAGCCGCGACGACGGGTGGAACGTCACGGCGAAAAGCCGCTACGAACGGAGGCAGAACTGCGGGGTCAGATGGTGCCGGACAACCGGCGTTGCGGATCTGTCGCGGCGCATGACGGCCAGCATGTGCGTCGGTTTGACGGTTCCTGAGAACAATTCCTTCTCGTCTCGCGCATGCACGCGGTCGATGAACGAACGGTCCCAGTCGATCTCGGGGTCGAAATGCGGGCCGAAGCCGCGGTCGATGAAGGGATCGATCACGTTTCCGTATCCGAGGAAAAAGTCGAAGCCGAACCTTTGTATCGCCAGAGGCAGGATGTCCTGCGCGCGAATGCCTTCGAACCCTTCGAGCGAGCAATCCCAGTCCTTGTAGACCTTTTCGTGGCGGCGCAGCTGGACGTTGTACCGGTACGACGCCGGCAGTTCACGCCAGAACTCGCGAACGATCGCGAGCGCCTCCGGCCATCGCATGTGGCCGTTGCGTCCGATCATGTCGGATGCGACGAAGATGCCGGAAGAACCTATAGCCAGGCAAATCGCGTCGAACAGTCCTTCCAGGTTCGTGACATGATGAAGGCTCTGGTTCGCCATGACCACGTCGTACGATTCGGTCGGATTCCAGCGATTGAAATCGGCGGAGACGAAGCGGAAATGTTCAAGGACGCCTTCGCGCTCGGCCAGCCGGCGCCCGCGCTGAAGCATGGTATCGGTAACGTCAAGGCACACGATCGTGAACGCGGCGACGCCGCGTTCGAGCAGCAGCTTCGCCATGTGCACTTCGCTGTCGCAGTTTCCGGCGCCGATGCTGATCGCATGAACGTTTCGGCCCAATTCAGCCGCTTGCCGCTGGATTTGCAGCGCAAAGAAGTCCTCCGGATACGAGAATCCGAATACTTCCATCACCGGGCGCAGATGCGTGTTCGACCAGTAGTCGAAGATTCGAGGGAGATCGTTGACGATTTCCTCTCCGGCGAATCGCATCACTTCCTGGCTGAGCCGGCTCTCGTAATCGCCGGCACCCGTAGCCCGAGCCGCTCGCCCGGCGTTCCACCAGCGCCGAAGGTGTACGCGCCAGGTCGGTGGGAGCAATCGAACAACGGGCCTCAGCGCTGCAAGCTGGTCTTTCACGGCGTGCTTTCTCCGATGGCTGTCCCGGCCACGGCCGCCGATGCGAGCCGCATGGGTTCCGAGTCTCACAGAACCGATGGGTACATTCCCGTACTGGACGGTGCGCAGGCGTCATCGTTGTGGCCGCACAGTCGAACTCGGCGCCTCATCCTCCAGGACGCCGCAACGCTCGAAAATCCCCCAAGCCTTCGCGAGACAGCGCGTTGTCGCGGCCGACGTTCATCGGGCCTGTCGCGCAGAGCACTCCGATGTCTCGCTTCCGATCGACGACCGGTGCGCTGCCGTTGCGGCGCCCATTCGTGGATGGCTGGACGAACGTTCAAGTGAAATGTCGAGCGGCAGCGCAGGCCGTCAGCGGCGCGCAGCCTGCAGCATCGCCGCCATCTTCTCGTGAATCAGCGTGACGGCTTTGAGCGGACGCAGCATCACCTTGAACTCGACGACGCGTCCGTCGGCGTTCCAGCGGATCATGTCGACCCCGTTGATCGCGATGCCGTCGAGTTCGAGCTCGAACTCCAGCACGGCATCGCGTTCGCCGCGCAGTTCGCGCAGATAGCGGAACGACTCGTTGCCGAACACGGCGATCGCCGCCGTGAGATACGCCTTCACGATCGCCTTGCCGACCTGCGGCGTGTGCACGACGGGCGAATGGAATACCGCGTCGTCGGCGAGGAATGCGTCGAGTCCGGCGACGTCGCGCGCATTCACGATGTCGTGCCAGCGGGCAATCGGATCAGGGGACATGTGGCCTCGGTTCTTCAGGGTTGGAGATCGTTCACGTCGAAGCGGTGCGGCGGTAGTGTGCATGCTTTCGCCGATCGTCGCTGCAGGTTGCGGCTCAGTCCGGCGGAAGCGGCACCGCCGGCCAATCGCGCGTGACCTGTGCCTGCACGGCGCGTTCGACGAACGTCGACTGCACGACCTGGCTGCGCGTGCCGCGCACGCCCGGCAGCACGTGAACCCAGGCCAGAAACTGCTCGAGCGCGTGCGTGTCGGCCGAACGCACCTCGAGGATCACGCTCGTATCGCCGGCGACGGAATGGATTTCCTCCACTTCGGGAAAGCGCTCCAGACGCAGCATGCGCTTGCTCCTGCCCCAGCCCTCCGCGTCGACAGGCACGAAGGCGAGCAGCGGTTTGCCGGCGGATCGTCGTACGGCGGCTGCGCGACGACTGGCTCGTGGAGATCGACGTGATCGCCGCGGCAGCGTTGTCGCACGGCCGTCGGTCACGTCGTTTCAATGCATCGCGCGGTTTTCCAACGCGCGCGTGGGTTCCGAGCAAGGCGTGCAACACGCGTCATGAGGGGGTTCGCGCCGCCGTCGCGTCTACGGATCACGAAGCGACGTTCGCGGCGAATTGGACTGCGCCCCGGTGAAGCGATTGCCAATGGAGACAAATGCGATGAAGTCCCGTGTTGCAGGTTTCGCGTTCGCGCTGTTTTTCGCAACGCAGGCGTCGCAGGCCGTCGCGGCCGACCATTCGAACGACCGCTGGTTCTGGTCGACGCCCGCGCCGCAGGGCAACACCCTGCAGGCGGCAGCCTCGCACGGAACCACCGACGTCGTCGTCGGCGATCGCGGCACGATCGTCACGCGGCACGACGGCGGCGAGTGGGTGTGGCGCCGCCAGTCGACGCGCGCCTACCTGCGGGACGTCGCATTCGGCAGCGGCCGCTTCGTTGCGGTCGGGTGGGGCGGCGCGGTCGTCACGTCGGTCGATGGGTTCGCCTGGTCGGCCCAGCAGCTCGACGAAAGCCTCAGGCTCAGCGAGATCGCGTCGGACGGGCAGCGCTTCGTCGCCACGGTCGACGACGGCGCGACCGTCGTGACCTCCGAGGACGGTCTCGCGTGGACAACGCGCGACATCAGCGCGTTGCCCGTGCGGTTGAACGAAGTGATCTGGGCCGGCGACCGGTTCATCGCGCTCGGACGCGACGGCGCGACGTTCAGCGCGTTGATCTTCGACTCCGCCGATGGCACGACGTGGGTTCCGCATACCGTCGGCGCGAACATGTCGGCCGATGCGCTGGCATTCAACGGATCGACGCTGCTCGTCGTCGGTCGCGACAGCGCCGCCAATGCGGTATTCGGCTACACCTCGACCGACCGTGTGCAGTGGCAGGCGACGCCGATTCCGATCGACGATCCGCATCACGTGCTCGGCGTCGCCGGCAGCTTCGTCTCGGTCGGCTACCGTGGCGGCGCCGTTCCCTCGATGATCTTCCGATCCGCAAATGGCACCGACTGGACCGGCGCCGAGACCGCGCACCAGGGCGAGATCAACGGCGCGGCCTGGAACGGAACCGACTACATCGCCGTCGGCGAAGACGGCTTGATCGCGACGTCGAGGCAGGGGGCCGACTGGCATCTGCAGCAGCAGGCCGAGCAGACCAACCTCTACACGGTGCGCTGGCTCGGCGACGAGTTCCTCGCGCTCGGCTATCTCGGCGATTCGATGCGTTCGAGCAACGGCATCGACTGGGAACCGATCGACATCGACGACTCCGCAACGACGTTCTGGGGCGGCGTCGCCCGCGGCAATACGGCAGTCGGCGAACGGACCGTCGTCGTCGGCTATCGCGGTGCCGTTCGCGTCTCGGCCGATCGCGAGCATTGGAACGGGAGCCAGATGACGCCGGTTCCCGGCGACATCTACATGAACGGCGTCGCCTTCGGCGACGGAAAGTTCGTGGCGGTCGGCGATGTCGGCGCCGTCTACACCTCGCCCGACGGCGAGACCTGGACATGGCGCCCGGCGCCGACGTTCACCGCGCTGAGATCCGTCGTATACAGCGGATCGATGTTCGTCGCGGTCGGCTACGACATCTTCGGCGGCGTCATCATGAGCTCGCCCGACGGCATCACGTGGACGGTGCGCTATGCGACGGACAATCCGCAGTTCTTCGGTCCGCGCGATGTGGTCTGGACGGGCGACTACTTCGTCGCGGCGGTTGCTTCGGTCGCCATGGTGTCGTCCGACGGCATCCTCTGGAACACCGTGCAGTACGACGTGCCGTGGCCGGCCATCCTGAAACTCGCGTGGGATGGAGAGCGCATCCTTGGCGTGGGCTTCGGCGTGTACAGCGCAAAAAGCGACGGCGGCAAATGGACGCGGATGCCGGACCCGCCGCAGCACTATCTCGAAAGCATTGCGTCGGACGGCAGGCAATTCATCGCCGTGTATTCGAACGGAGTCGTGCGCACCGGGGACGATTTGTTTGCTGACGATCTGGAGTGATCCGCGGCCGCGCGACGAAGCAGATCCGATCGCGCCGCGCTGCAAACGACATCGCGCGAAAACGGCGACGTCGAAGGCGGCGGAATCTCAGCGCGTGGGTGCCGGGGTTTCGCTCAACACAACCGTCACGCGCAATCCGCCGCCCTCGCGATTGCTCAACTGCAATCGGCCAGCCAGCGCCTGTGTGAGCTGCTGCGCGATCGCAAGCCCGAGCCCCGTGCCGCCGCTCGATCGCCCGCGCGACGGTTCCAGTCGCCGGAAAGGCTGCAGCACTGCTTCCCGTTGATCCTCGGGAATCCCCGGTCCGCGATCGAGCACGTCGATGCAGACGCCGCCTTCGTCGATGCGCGACGCCACTTCCGCGCTGCCCGCGTAGGCGAGCGCGTTGTCGACGAGATTCTGCACAACACGCCGAAGCACCTGCGGATGCGTCGTCACGGCAGCGCTGTCGCCGTCGATGCGCCGCACGGGCTTGCCCATGTCCTCGTAGTCGCCGACGATGCTGTCGAGAAACGAGGCCAGATCCAGACGCACCGCCGGTCCCGTCGCGACGTTGGCACTGCGCGCGAAATTCACGCCTTCGCGCACGAGCTGGCTCATGTGATCGATATCGTCGAGCAGACGTGCCCGCGTCGGGCTCTCGGCCATCGCCTCCAGGCGCAGCCGCATACGCGTCATCGGCGTCTGCAGATCGTGCGAGATTGCGGCCAGGATCTGCGTGCGTTCGGCCACATGCGCCGACACGCGCTGCTGCAGCGCATTCAATGCGCGCGCGGCTTTCGCGACTTCGGCCGATCCGTGCTGCGGCAGCGGCTCGCCCGCGCGAGCCGGATCGAGCTGCTCGGCGGCTTCGGCCAGTCGCGCCAAGGGACGCGTCGCCAGCCGCACCGCGAGCCCTGCGCAGGCCAGCAGCAACACGATCTGCGCGACCAGCATCCACGGCAGCCAGCGCGCGATCGGCAACAGCGACGGCGTCACCTCGATCGTGAGCGGCTGGCCGTCGGCCAGCGTCAGTTCTACTTCGTAGCGTTCCGGAGATGTGGACACCGCGCGCGGCCGCAGCCCATAGCGATGCTGCAGCGCTTCGTCAATCAGCCCCGCGACCTGCCGCGAGCGCTCGGTGGATAGCGGCGAACCCGGCCGGGCGGAGCGCAGCAGATAGCGATACGTGCGGCGCTCCAGTCGCGGCAGCCACTCCGTGCGTTCCTGCGGCCGCAGCCGTTCGAGCAGGGCGACGCTCAGCGGAATGTCCTGCTCGAGGTTCGTCAGCATCATCGAGCGCGTCGCGACGGCGCGTTCGTAGAACAACAGCGCGAACGACAGGGCGTGTGCCAGCAGCAGGCCGGTGGCGAGGATCAGCAGCACGCGCGCGCCGAGCGTGCGCGGCAGAAAGCGTGAAGTCCCTCCCGGCGACGCTGCGCTCACGCGTCGTCTCCGATCAGCACGACCGGCTGCGAGAACACATAGCCTTCGCTGCGCACGGTCTTGATGTACGTCTGCTCGCGCGCGCCGTCGCCGAGCCGCTGCCGCAGACGGCTGACGAGCAGGTCGATGGAGCGATCGAAGAGCTCCGCATCGCGGCCCTGCGTGAGATTGAGCAGCTGATCGCGGCTGAGCACGCGCTGCGGATGATCGACGAACACGCGCAGCAGCCGGAATTCGGCGCCACTCAACGGATAGGCCGTGCCGCTTTCATCGAGCAGGTGGCGCGCGGTCGTGTCGAGCTTCCACTGGCCGAAGCCGATGAGCCGCGCGGCCTCGCTGACCTGCAGATTCGGCGGCAGCATGCGCGCGCGGCGGATGACCGCGGTGATGCGCGCGAGCAGTTCGCGCGACGAGAAGGGTTTGATGACGTAATCGTCCGCGCCCATCTCCAGGCCGATGATGCGATCGGTCGCGTCGTCGCGCGCGGTCAGCATGATCACCGGCACCGCGCGATGCCTGCCGGCACGCAGGTTGCGGCACAGCGTCAGGCCGTCCTCGCCGGGCATCATCACATCGAGGACGATGAGATCGATGTCGCTCGTATCGAGCATCGCACGCATCTCGCGGCCGTCGGCGGCCAGGCTGACGCGCAGGCCGTTCTTGCCGAGATAGTCGCCGACCATCTGACGGATCTCGCGATCGTCGTCGACGACGAGGATGTGGTCTGCATGGGACGTCATCGCCGCTCCAGGTCCGGGACCGCGCCGGCGGCCTCGTCGAAAGATAAAGATGGTAGCGCCTCGCCGCATCCTGTTTCGCGGCTCGCGCATTGCACCATCGGCGCGATGTCGCCGTGGCGCCGGCTTCGTATCCGACCGTGCCGCCGCGGGCTCCGGATACGTTTCGATACAGAGCGACCCGCTTTGTAAGCGTCTGTATCCGCGGTGCCGTTCCCGCGCTCCGCTGACAGATCGCCGGATCCGGCGACACGCGACCGATACGCGCCGGGCGTGCAATGGCGCCGTCGCCGACGCCTCCTGCGTCGGCCTTGAAGCCCGCACCCGGAGACCGTCGATGCGCATGCATGCCTTCCGTAATCTCACCCGCCTCGCGGCATGGCTGTTGGCCGCGCACAGCGCAATGACCGGCGTCGCAGGTGCGGCGCCGTCCGCGAGTGCGCAAAGCGCACCGGCCGATCACGGGCCGCTCGTCGCGAACCACCAGATCGACGCCGGTGATCTCACGATCGGCTATGCCGAGCTCGGTCCGGCGAACGCTGACGTCGTGATCCTGCTGCACGGCTGGCCCTACGACATCAACAGTTATGCCGACGTCGCGCCGCTGCTGGCAGAACGCGGCTATCGCGTCATCGTGCCGCATCTGCGCGGATTCGGCACAACGCGCTTCCGTTCCGCCGATGCGCTGCGCAACGGCGAACCGGCGGCGCTGGCATCCGACGTCGTCGCGCTGATGGACGCGTTGAAGATCGAGCGCGCCACGCTCGCCGGCTACGACTGGGGCGCGCGCTCCGCCGCGATCGTCGCCGCGCTGTGGCCCGAACGCGTGAACGCGCTCGTGTCCGTCAGCGGCTATCTGATCGGCAGCCAGGAAGCCGGAAAGAAACCGCTGCCGCCGGCCGCGGAACTGCAGTGGTGGTACCAGTACTACTTCGCGACCGAGCGCGGCCGCGCCGGCTACGCGCAATACACGCGCGATTTCGCCAAGCAGATCTGGCGCCTCGCATCGCCGCAGTGGGCCTTCGACGACGCGACGTTCGCGCGCAGCGCCGCCGCGCTCGATAACGCCGACCACGTCGCGATCGTCGTGCACAACTACCGCTGGCGTCTCGGCCTGGCCGACGGTGAGCCGCGCTACGCCGTACTCGAACAGCGCCTCGCGCGGGCGCCGACGATCGGCGTGCCGACGATCACGATCGAAGGCGACGCCAACGGCGCGCCGCATCCGCGGCCGGAAACCTACGCCGCCAAATTCACGGGCCGCTACGAACACCGCACCTTCCGCGGCGGCATCGGCCACAACCCGCCGCAGGAAGCGCCGCGCGAATTCGTGCAGGCCGTCGTCGACGCGACACGGCTCGCGCAGGCACCGAAACCCTGATCCGCATTCACGGCGTTCCTTGAGCGCTTCCATCACCACGACATCACCAGGAGAACCGCAATGACCGCTCTCGACAAGATCCTCTACACCGGCAAGACCCACACCGTCGGCGGCCGTGAAGGCCGCGCGCGCAGCGACGACGGCCAGCTCGACATCGCGCTGTCGCCGCCGGGCAGCGGCCGCCCCGGCACCAATCCGGAACAGTTGTTCGCCGCCGGCTGGTCGGCCTGCTTCGAAGGCGCGATGACGCTGGCTGCGCGCAAGCTGCGTATACCTTTCCCAAAAAATGCAGCCGTCGATGCGGAAGTGGATCTCGGCATGATCGGCGAGGGCTATCTGCTGCAGGCCCGTCTCACGGTGTCGTTGCCGGGTCTAGGGCCGGAACAGGCGCAGATGATCGTCGATGAAGCGCATCGCACGTGCCCGTATTCCAAGGCGACGCGGGGCAATATCGGGGTCGAGCTGAGAATCGGGAACTGATCGACGGGAATCGTTCGAGCGGGTCGAGGCCTGCGGTCGGACCGTTCTCTTCGAAAGAATTTTTCGAGTCGCTGCCGTAGGCCGTGCCGTTGTTTTTCCGGCGACGGTACAGGCTGCCGACTGCGTGCCCAACCTTGCGAGGAATTTCAGCCATGAAACTGTTCAAGTCATTCGCCGCGCTGGCGGCCGCGTGCCTGTTCGCGACGGCGTGCACGCCGGATTCCACCGCAGTCGCGGTCGAGCCTGCGCGTCCCGTCGCTCCGGAATTCACCGGCATAGCCAGCTGGCTCAACAGCCCGCCGCTGACGCGCGAACAGCTCCGGGGAAAAGTCACGCTCGTGGAATTCTGGACGTATTCCTGCATCAACTGCGTCCACGTCATCCCGCACATCAAGCGATGGCATGCGAACTACCGCGACAAGGGTCTCGTCGTCGTCGGCGTGCACACCCCCGAGTACGACGACGACAAGCCGCTCGCCAACGTGAAAGCCGCGGTCGAGCGCTTCGGCATCACCTACGCGGTCGCGCAGGACAACGACTATGCCACCTGGAACGCCTACGGCAATCGGTTTTGGCCGGCGCTGTATCTGATCGATCGCGAAGGACGGATCGTCCATCGGCATTACGGAGAAGGCGGATACGACGTGACCGAGTCGAAGATCAGGGAACTGCTGGCACGAGCCGCGCCGTAAGGAATTCCGTCCGCCGCTGCGCTCGCGTTGCCGTGTCGGGCGCAAGAGACAGGGCGGCAACGCCGAACATGCCGGGCGCCTTGTCGCCACGATGCGAAGAATGAAGTTACGTAGCCGGCCCCGGAGCACCGCCGCACGCGCGCGCCGGACATCGTGGTCCGGCGGCGCGGACTCGTTGCGCTGCTGCCATTGTTGGCGGCAGCGCCGCTCGGCGCGACGGAGCTGTATCTGCTGAACTACGCCCCGTCGTCGGTGCTTGGGCAGCAAGGCAATCGCGATGTGAGAACGAGCCGCTTTGCCGCGTCCGACGACGGCCGCTATGCGCTGTTCGTCACGCTGCATGCGCCGGACGGCTTCACATCAGGGACGCCGCGCGTGTTCCTGCACGACGCCGATACCGGCCAGCTGACGCAGATCAACGTCAGTCCGCACGGCGCGCAGCTGGACGCGCCGACGCGGCAGCGTGTCGGGCTGTCGCGAACGGCCGCTACGCGGCGCTGATCACTGCGGCGAACGACTTCGTCGTCAACGATGCGGACGGCAGTATGGATTTATTCATTCATGACAATGTGAGTGACGCGGTCGAGCGCCTGCGCCATCCGCAAACTGGTGCGCCGCTGATTGCGGCACGCGGGAACGATCGCGAACTCATGGTGATTTCCGACGACGGCCAGCGCATTGCCTTCACCGATCCTGTCGGCCCGCTCGACAGTCCGTTCACGCGCCTGCGCGTGCTCGATCGTGCGGCAGGCCGTGTGGTCACCGTGTTCAGCGATGAACCCGTGACGGTATTCCGTCACCTGAGTTTCAGCGCGGACGGCGAGGTACTCGCGTTCGCCACGAGAGCGTCCCTGCTGCCGGCGCAGGACACCGACCTTACCGACGATGTCTACAGTTACCGCCCCGCGGACGAATCGCTGCGGCTCGAAAGCGTCGACGGCGACGGTGCGCAGGGCGCGGGATCGCGTCTCTCGCCCAAACGCCGGAATTAAAAGGCGTCAACCACTGGCTCGACAGCGTGCCGCTGGCGATCGGCCAACTACGCGGCAAGGTCGCACTCGTCGAGTTCTGGACGTATTCCTGCATCAACTGCGTGCATGTGATGGTGAGAGGTGAGAGGTGAGAGGTGAGAGGTGAGAGGTCCGCACATCCAGCGGTGGCACAAACCTATCGCACCAAGGCCTCTCGTCGTCGGCGTGCACACGCCCGAATACGACGACGACAAGCCTCTATCCACTGTGCAGGCCGTCGTCCGGCGCTTCGGCATCACCTGCGCCGTCGCGCAGGACGACGACTACGCCACGTGGAATGCCTACGTCAATCAGTATTGGCCGGCTGCATCTCATCGACAGTGAGGGCCGGATCGTTTATCGGCTGCGGCGAGGGCGGCTGTGAAGTTACGGAAGCGAAGATCAGGGCTCCGCTCGCGACGGTTTCCAATTCGGTTGAGCATTGAGGTCACTGTGGATTATTTGAAATCGCTTTGTTAGTTTTTTTGCGATCTATGCACATGACTCCATACGCGAGTGGCTGTTCGAAAGCAGCTGCTGCGTCGCCAACGGAATGGAATCGGCATGAACCGCACGCTGAACGTCACCACGCCTCTCGGTCCCGAAGTGTTGCGCTTCGACGGCTTGCAGGGGAAAGAATCGCTGTCGCAGCTGTTCGACTTCCAGCTCACGATGAAGAGCGAGGAGCGCGGGATTGCGGCGCCGTCGCTGCTGGGCCAGCCGATCACGGTGGACTTCGAGGTCGAAGGCG
>NZ_DATIGT010000130.1:0-24861 GCF_035481375.1 Tahibacter sp. | reverse complement strand
GAATAGCCATGCGTCTGGATTCCGTTGACGACACGGTCGCCGATCCACTCGCGCATGCCCGGCAACTGGCCGAGCCATCCGTATTCCTCGGTGCCCGTCGACGACGGGACAACGGTTGCGATGCCTTCGTACAGGCTCGCGGCCTGACCGAACCCGCCCATGAACGCCGTGTTGAACGCGACGTACAAGGTGCTGAGGTTTTGCCGATTGATGATCATGTTTCGGTCGCTCCTAGGCGGCTCGATTCGGTGATGACGGCGTGCGGTTGTCCGCGCGCGTTAGATGCGGACCCAGACGCCGACGGCGTCGACATCGACGATGACGCCGGCTTCTTTGCGCGCAGCGCTGTTGTCGGTCTTCGCGACCGTCTGGTCGTCGACGAGATAGCAGACGTTGCCGATGTCAGCGCGCGCGATCAGGTCGCCCGACGCCGAGTTCGCGTAGCGGAAAACGCCTCGACGCACCGGCACCGTGAGATCGCCAGCAGCGCCGGTGTTGACGACGGTTTCTTCTGCCATGCCGACGCAGACGCCGGCACTCGCCGTTCCCGCGGGAACGGCATAGCCGCCCGTGGCGAGCAGCGTGACCATGCCGCCCGCATAGATCGTGGTGGCTGCTGCGACCGGGAATGCGAACTGGTCGCCCGAGCGCCGCGGAGTGTTGCGGCCAGAAGTGAGTGCCATAGAGATTTCCTGCTGGTGTGAAGTGGCGTGTGAGGCGCGAGCGGCGCGAGCGCGCTATGCGCGATTCGTCGCCTTGAGCGACTTCGCGAACGCTTCGGGCGTGATGCCGCAGTTCGTGCAGATCGCGAGCTGGTCGACGGTGAGTCCATGCGCGTTTTCGCCGGTAGCGATCGGCGACACGCCGCGGGTCTGCGTCGACGTCAGCGCGGCGATCGGCTGCGCCTTGTCGAGATACGCCGTCAGCGCCGCGAAATCCTTCTTACCCAGGTCCGTCGCCCAGTCTTTCAGTGCCGGCAACAGACGACCGTCGGCGAGGCCCGTTTCGACGAGCGCGGCGACCTTGCCGTTGCGCGATTCCGAGGTGAGCGCCGCGATCTGCGTGCGCAGCTCTTCCACGGCCGCGACGGGCACGTACTTCGCCGGGTCGGCGCCACTCGCCACGTCGGCCTTGGTCTTGATGGCCGTGCACGCGGCGATTGCATCGGTCGACGCGACAGATTCCGCGATACCGATTGCACGGCGCAGCGAGTTCGATTCGTCGGCGCGCGCCTTCAGCGCGGTGCACGCCGCGACGGCGTCGCCGGCACCGACACCCTCGCCGATACCGAGCGCGTTGCGCAGCTGGTCGAGTTCATCGAACTTCGGCTTGATCGCGGCGCACGCAGCGACGGCCTGGGCTTCCGTCGTCGAGGAGGCCGTGAGGCCGAGCGCCGCACACAAAGCAGCGAGCAGTGGATTCATGAGATTCTCCGAGTAGGTGCCGAGTCGAGCGGCAGCGAGGACAGCAAGCGGTTCGAGGTTGTCGAGCGCGGGGTCGTTCGTCAGCGCGCCAAACACGAGATCGAGGACGTCGCCGGTTTGCTCGTCGTACGAAAACACCGGCGAGAAGTAGCGGTATTCCTTGGCGCGGATGTGGTCGCGCGCGCGCTGCGTCAGCTCGACCGTGCCGTACAAGCCTTTGCCTTCACGCCACGAGAGGCCACGAAACCAGCCGGCCGCCGGAGCCGGCTGCCCGTTCTGTTCCTTGCGCAGCGTCTGGTGCTCGTAGTCGATGACCGGCGGAACGCGGCGTGCGCGGAAGCGATCGATGACGCGCGCGGCGAGCGCCGCGTTGATGCGCCACGCAGGCACTTTCATTTCGCGGCCGTCAATCGGCCGGAACTCGCCGGCCGGCGTGACCTGGATTTCGATCGTGTCGCCGGAATGCTCGGTGATCTCGAAGGAGCACGCTGCGAGCGCGACCGCGCCCGCGGCGATCGACGAACAGATCGCGAGCGATTTCAGATGCGAATGTGCGGAGGGTGCGCCGTGCATGCGGCGCAGTGTTGCGAGATGAACGCGGCCGGTCTTGGGGCCGCGTTCACAAGAAGCAGTTACAGCGGAGCGACCTCGTAGTAATCGTTGTTGTCGTCCACGTAGAGATGCACAAATCCGCCGACTGATCGAAGCGGTCGGCCGTCCTCGGTCGTGTACCGCGAATAGAAGTCAGGATCTCGCACTTCGTCGCCGCGAGCTGTCCCGCGATCGCCGCGCCATTCGATGATGGTGACAACGCGCTCGCCCATCCTGGCCTTCCGTTCGATTCGCTGCTCGCCCATGACTGCTCCTTGCTGGACAAAGGAGCATTGATCGTACGCCCGCACTCCTGAGCGCGCCAAATGACCAGTGGAGCCCGCCAAGATCGCCCGGAAACCGACGTCAGACGTTGCGTCGCGATCGCGGACGGGCAACCCCTGCGGTCGGGCGCCCCAAATCGCCACAGGCGCGCTCAAGCGCCGCGCCCTCCGAACGCACGTCCGAGCCACCAGTGCACCCGCTCGACGATGAAAGCCTGATCGGATTTCGACAGCCCCATGTACGGCCGCGCCGGCAGCGGCGGGGGAATGACCTTGGCCGTCGGATGACGGCCGCCGGGCCACGACAACGCTGTTTTCGCGCGTGGCTTGATCTCGTACGTTTTGCGCCCGCCGTCTTGCTGGACCTGCGCATATGGCAACGGTGCCGTCTCGACGCCGGCCGTGTTGTCCGTCCAGCTCGGCCGCAGCAATCCGCTCAGGTAGCCATCCTCGACGAGGATCTTCGGTCCGCGCTTGCTGAGCCGCGTGCTCGGCGCGAGCGGCGCCCACGGACGACCGTCGGGCGCCGTCGACGTCACGAATCGATCCTGCGTGCTGTGCAGCAGCCCTTCCGCCAGGTCAGCCATGAGCGGCGACGCACGCTCGAACGTCTGCTGCAGACGCGCGCCTGACGCCTGGAACTGCGTGTCGTCCCACTCGATCCGGAACTCGAACAGGCTCACGTGCCGCTCCCGAGCCGCTCGTAGCGCGGCGCCGGCAACGCATCGGCGCTGCCCATGCTGCCGTCGACAATCGCAACGGCCGAGCCACCAACGTCGGCGAGACGCAGTTGCAGGAGTTGCTCGCCGATCGGCCATGCATAGACGACAACGCCCGTTGCGGTATCGCGATAGATCGCACTCGGCCGCGTCAACCACGTCGCGATATCGCGCAGAAACGCGTCTGGCACGCCGTCGCGCAGCAGCTGCTGCACGACGTCAGCGCGCACGTCAACCAGCGTCGACGCCGCGCCGAGCGCCTCCGCTGCGGCCGGCTGCAGCATGCCGACGGATATCGTGCGTGCCGGACTCGTGGTCGCGTCGATTGCGCGGCCAATCTGCGGCGCGGCGTCGGCGAACAGATCGCCGGCCTGTCGTTGCGCATCGCGCAAGGCGGTGTCGCGCCACGACGCCGGCATGGCTGCAACACGCTCGCCGAACGCGTGTGCCGCGGCCTGGGATCGCGCCGCTTCGCCGGGCGAGTACTCGAAGCCAGGATCGATGCCGCGTGTATCGACGGAGCCCTGCGCAGGATCCATGACGCGAAGCCCGAGTCGCTCAACGTCGGCCGCGCTCAGCGCGCGCGTTCCGCATTTGCATCCCCAACCGTTCTGCGGGAAGTGCGTGCGCCACCAGACGTCGCTGTAGTGCCTCACGAGACCATGCCACGCCTGGTGCATCGGACGCGGCGTACGGCTGATACCGATGTCGTTGTGTCGGTATTGCCAGTAGGGCCGAGCCGCGATCATGTCCGGATGCATCAGCTGCGCGAAGCGACCGGCGTTGTAGCTCTGACGCACGTTCGTGTCGTAGATCACGCGTGTACGCCACGAGCGGCCCGCAGCGGACTCCTCGCCGGTCCAGCCCGTCCAGCCGCGCGCGCGCACAATATCGTCGAACCGCGATCGGAACTGCGTGAGCGTTTCACCGTCGGTGATCGCGCGGTGGACGGCGTCGCGCAGATCGTCGAGCAGCGCCGCGCGGGTTGCACCGGCGACCATGAATCCGTGTGCATGGTCCTCGCGCCACAGATCGTCATACCGCGCCGTCGGCACGTTGACCTTGGCCGCGAAAAAGCGGACCTGCTCGTCGAACGGCCGCGCGGCGAAGCGGAAGTCAGGCACGATCGTCCACCGCGTCGACGCGGCCCGCGCGCTCGGCCGCGGCCGAGGTACCCGCGACGATCTGCGCCAGCTCGTCGAGCGGCAGATCTTGCATCAGCGTCGACAGCCGCGCGAGCACATCGTCGTAGTCGGTAGCCTGATCGATCTCGCTGCGAATGCGCGCGATCCACGCGTCGCTCGCGCCGCGGCTGCGCGTCATCAACGCATCAACGAGCGCGTCGACGTAGTCCGGTGTACGCGTCGCCGTCGCCGCCGCACGGCGCGTCGCCGTGGCGGACGCCAGTCCCAGTTTGCCCGGCACGGCTGCCGGCTTGCCGAGCATCGGCTCGCCTTCCTCGGCCTGCGGCACGCCGAGCTTCTCGTGCGCCCACTGCAGTGGGATGTTCATGCCGAGATTGACGAGCACCGGCAGCGCCGTCGCGTAGACGCCCATGTCCTCGGGTTCTTCGGTCGCGAAGCGCAGCGTTGGCGCACGCTTCACACCATTCGGCGCGAGGCCGTTGAGCGCAGCGATCGGATAGACCAGGTCGCGCGACAGCGTACGCGCGACCTGGCGCGCATCGCTGTCGCGCAGATCGACGCGCACGTCGTTGTGCACGTTGCCCAGCGCATTCGTGTTGCTGCCGCGGTCGGCCTGGCTCGTCAGCGTGCTACCGAGAATGACCTTGCTCTCGGTTCGCTCGCACCAGTCGATCATCAACTCGAACGCATCGGGATCGCCGGTCGCTGCGTCTTTGAAGTCGATCATCATGCCGTCGGGAATGATGCCCGCGGCCTTGTGCCCGATGCTCACGAGCGCACGCAGCAGCGTCATCTTGTCCTTTTCGCTCGCGCCCGACGGGTACTTGCCGATGCGCACCGGCAGGCCGTAGATCTCCAGGAATTCCGCCAGGTCGCCGAGCGAGTAGCTTTTGAACAGGTAGGGCCAGACGAGTGCGCGAAAGAGCCCTGCGCGCTCGATGTAGCCGCTCTTGGCCCTATGGACATGCGTCACCCACCCGAACGGGTTGAGCACCGCGCCGTCCGGGCTGCTATCGCGCAAACGGATCTGCTGACCGCCGATCGCGCGGAACGGCCGGAACCAGGTCTGCGGCCGATGCTCGATCAGCTGCGGCAACCAGGTCGCGCCGTCGCGCGCCCATGTGATTTCCTGGCACACGAATCCCTTGCCGATCGCGTCGGTCGTGTCGAACAGCACCGACTCGAAATCGTCGAGGTCTTCGAGCATGTCCTTGAGCGACGCGGCGCCGGCCTTCTCGCGCGCCGTCGCGTTGCGCGGCGGCACGATGTCCCAGTCGAGCGTCAGCAGCGCGCGGCGGCGCTTGCTCATCTCTGCGTGGATGTGGCCGTCCTTTTCCTCCATGTCTTCGAACAGCTCGTACTGCGCGACGACGTCGCCGTTCTCGGCGGAATCGAGAATCGCCGCGAGCCGCGACGGCGTGAGGCCGCGTGTCGGATGGCCCTGAATCTCGTGATGCAACCACGCGACGTGACTGGTTTGCGGCTCCTGCAAGTCGTCGAGTTCGATCGGCTCGCCGTTGGGACCGACTACTTGGGACATCACCATGCGCGCGGCTCCGGTAGTGCGAGGTCGTCGTCAGGCCGATCGCGCATGCGCGTGCGATCAGCGGCTGCGTTTTCGATGCCGCGCGGATGCGACGGCACTTCCATGAATTCGATCGGGCCCGCATCGATCATCTCGACGGCGTACATCGCGAGCGCGCATGCAATCGCGGTGTCGCCGTGGCGCTCTTTGCCGTCGGCGCCGACCGTACGTGCGTCGGCTGGAACGCTTGCCACACCGTTGCGACGTCGCACCGAGCGCAAGTCGCCGAGCACGTCGGCGTCGGCCGGTGTCGTGATCGTGCCGTCCTCGAAATGCGCACGGAACCGCGGCATGTTCTCCCGATACCACGAGACGCTCAGCATGACCTGCTGTATGCGCTGCGCACCGAACTCCTGAGCCGCGACCTCGGCGAGATAGCCGCCGTTGCCGGTCGCATCATGAGCGCCACCACGGAAATTCGGTAGCCGCCTCACGAAAAAGAACAGCACCTGACGCTGCTGCTCGTAGGGGATACAGCGCAGCTCGATCACAAACGGCGTGTGCAGCGAACAGTCTTCCTGCTCGGCAACGGGCCACATGGACGAGAGGTCGGCGATGCGCGCGAAGTCGCTGCCGTAGTAGTGCGAGCGATCTTTCGCGAGCTGCTCGAGCACCGGTGCGAGTTCGCCCTTGCACCATTCCTCGCACTCAGCCTCGCGCTGCGCCTTCGGCAGCATCGCGAACGCTTCGTCCTTCTCCCAGCGAATGACGGGAATGTCGGGGCGCTGCGTCGCGACGATCTGAGCACGCGTGAGATACGCGCCCTGACCGGACGACGGCACGACATCGAGTTCCTCGGCCGCGCCGGAGCCGTAGAACTTATAGACCGACGCGACCCACAGATCTTCGGCGTCTGGTGTGTATACCTCGCCCTTGCGCAGGCATACGCGCTCGTAGAGCCCCTGCGCAACGGCGGTGCGGAAATCGATGTGATGCACGTTGCCCGCACGCTTGCCGGCGCGGATCTCCTGCACGAGTTCGTTGAACTCGTTGCCCTCGCCGTTGTGGGTCGACAGGATGCGCACCTTGCCGCCCCAGATCAGCAGCGCGATCGCCGCCTTGATCAACTCGCCGAGGTCATGATGGAACGCCGCCTCGTCGATCACGACGACGCCCTGCTTGCCGCGCAGGTTTGCCGGCCGCGAACTCAGTGCAACGATACGACTGCCGCTCGGAAAGCGAATCACGAACGTCTTGATGCGCTGCTCGGCATCCTTCTCGTCTTTGAAGATCTCCTCGGATTCCTCGATCGCCTCCGCGGCGCGGTTGAATTGCCGCGCCCACATGGCACACGCCTCGATGTACTCGATCGCCATGTCCATGTTGTAGCCGATGTAATAGACGTTCTGGCCGCCATCGCTGCGATCGCGCGCGGCGATCAGTACGTCGTCGGCGGCTTCGGCCCACGTCAAGCCAACGCGGCGACTTTTCTCGCCGACCTTCAGCGCAGAATCGTCCGCAATCCAGCACTGCTGGTACTCAAGCAACACGGCCGGCGCCGGTGCGCCGGCCGCGTTGGGAAGCGCGGCGTATAGCGGATCTGGCTTCACGTTCGAATACCGAGGATCGAGCGCCGGATCTCATCAACCGTCGCCGCCGACATGCCGGTCGTGCGTGCAACGTCCTTGAGCTTCTCGCGCTGTTCGGCGAGCAGCTGCTCGCGCGCACGCTCGGCCGCCTCGGCGGCGTACCGTTTGTGGTTCACCACAGCTTTGCTCATCTCCGCGATCGTCTTAAACAGCTTAGTGACGTCAATTTCGTCGGGGTCGACCTGCAGATCGACAAGCAACGTGAACATCTTTTCCTGCGCCAGGCGCATCAGCGCTTCATTCATCGTGCCGGCGTCGTCAGGACTGGCCTCTACGAGGGCGCGAGACTGCTCGCTCGCGATCTTTACGGCGCGTACGCGCTCCTCGAAACGCTCGCCCCAGCGATGGAGCGAGCTGCGCGAGATTTCGAAGCCGTTCTCAGTGAGCCACGCCGCTAGATCGCCGTAGCCGCTGAACGCGTTCGCGATCAGGCGCTGTTCCAGCTCGGCACGCACCTCCTCCGGCAGCTGCTCGACTTTCGGTCGAATCGGCATGGTGTCATCCCTGTTGCGGCGGTCGCGCGATGCCCGGGTAGCACTCGATCGCGTACTCGACCAGGTCGACACCGTAGTGCGTCAGCTCTGCAAACCACTCCGATCCACCGCGGCCGGTGATCTGCACGAGCTTGCGGTCTTCGAGGTAGTCCAACTCGCGACGCAGCGCGAAAAGCGTGACCTGGAACTTCGCACCGCTAAGCGCACCGAGCACGATCGTTTCGCTGAGCGCATCCGGTCGGCCGGCATCCAGAATCTTGAGCACGCGCCAGCGCATCGCTTCGCGGTGGAGGCGCTCCAGCTCAGTACTCATCGTGTTCCCCCTTTCTCCGCCGAAAGGCGGTTGTACAGTTCGAATAGTCGATCCAGCTTGGTTTCGAGAACGGTCGAGAATCGGATCCAGTCCTCTCGCCGCACGTACTCCGATGGCAGCGTGTGATTGATCCTCACGACTTCGCGTCTCAGCTCCTGCAAGCGAGCTGCCTCGTCGGCGAGCCGGCGCTCGACTTCGACAAATCGCTCGGCGTTGCGCTTCTCAGACTGTGAGAGCAGCACACGGCCGAATACGCCCATTGCGCCGATCAGGCCGATGAAGCCGACGGCCGCGACGCCCGCGGTCACTTCCAGCACGACGACCTCCGCTCGAACTCGTGCGCGCACGCGGCGCAGCGGCTCGTCCTGCGCAGCGCTGCAATGCGCGCGGCCTCGATCAGTTGATCGCAGTCGACGCACAGGAGGTCGGCACGCGCGTCGCGCGGCGCGTTCGCGAGAGCGACGCGCGCGAGCGTCACATTCAGTGCGGCGTCGCGATCAGCCTGTTCCTGCGCCTGCGCCATGTCGACGTCGTCTATCACGGTTGCGGCGGAGCCTCAGTGCCTTCGCCCTGGCATCCGTCGCCCTGGCACTGGCCGCTGTTGTCGATCGGCCCCGGCGATCCCTGCCGGCCGCTGTTGTTGTTGCTATTCCCTGTGATCACGTCACGGCCGACGTCGTTGCCGACGACATTGCCGCGACCGGACACCGTCGTCATCGTATCCGCGCTCGAATACGTGTTGCCGATACCGGCACCCGTTCCAGACACGTCGCCGCGGATCGAGTTCGTGAACGTGTCGCCTTGCTCGTTGTAGGAGCCCGTGATAGTGGTCGTCGTGACGCTGTGATCGCCAGCATTGCGCGTTACGTGATCGACGATGCTGACGACACCGTCGCTCGCGACTTTCGCGCCATAGACCTGAGCACCGACCCGCACGATGCTGTTGATCGTGTCCCAAATCGGCGAACGCTGCTGCGGCAACGATTCGACGCGCTGCTCGCGCGGATCATTCACGGTCAGCGATTCGACGCCAGTAAGCATGATCGCTTGCCCCGGCTGCGCTTTGAGTTCGAACAGCGGCTTACGATCGAGCGCGAGCTTTTGCTGCGCTTCGTAGTACGCCTTTGCTTCGCGCTCGCGCCACGGACTGCTCACGCAGCCGGCGAGGAAGGCAATGGCAGCAAGTAGCAGGACGCGGCCAATGGTTGCGACGTCGCAACGTTTGGCGATGAGACTGACGTGGTTCATGGTCGATTTCCCCAACCGTCTTTCCAGAATTCCCACCAGCGCGGCGGGGCCGGCGTTGTCGACACTTCGTCGATCAGCGCGTTGCAGCGCGTCGCGAGCTGGATGTAGCGCTTCGCGCAGAGGCGATGGTTATCGCCCAGGTCCTCAAGGCGGCCGCTGCGCGCTGGCGGTAGGCTCGTCTCCGCCTTCTGCAGCAGCTCCGCGTCGATCTGCGCCGGGTCCCGCGTTCCACGCGTTCCACTGACGCAACCCGTCAGCGCCCAGCTCGCAGTCAACAACAGCAGGACGCTCCGCAACGGCGCTTTTCCACCAGTTCGGCAACCCATCGTAGTAATCCTCGATGCGACGTTGATCGCGCGCGTGCTGCGCGCCGATCTCGCGACGGCGCGCGTTCTCGCGTTCGGTGTTGCGTGCGTTCCGTTGCTCGACGGCCAACGCTTTGCTGGCGCCATACCACGTGCGCGCCGTCCAGCCGCTAGCGAGACCCACGGCAAGCGCCGCGAGCGCAGCGTAGACCGCGACTTGGATGCGCACGGGACTCATGTGCACACCGCCGCGCCGGGCCAACCGGCGCGGATATACGCCGGCTCCAGAAGCCACAGAATGCGGCGCGGATAGCTGCGGTTTTCCTTCATGTGATGCTTGGCACGCGTGCTGTAGTGCTCGACGTGACCCCACCACAGCATGGGGTCGGCACCGTCCGCGACTGCCAGCGCCCGGTCGCGCGGTATCCAGCCGATGCCGCCGTTGTATGCGCTGAGCACAAAAGCCCAGCGATCACACTCGGTTGCAGCGCGCACGCGCTTGTAGATCCAGGCGTCGTAGCAGGCAATCGCGCGAATCGACCAGTCGGCGTCCCACGGATCAGGCGGGCCAACGCTGGGGCATACCGTAGGAAGCCACTCCGCTGTCGGCACCGTGAACTGCGAAAGACCGATGGCGTACGCACTCTTCGCTGCGGGCCGCCAGATGCTTTCCTGATGGATCTGCGCGGCGACACGTGCTGTCGGAGCGGCTACGCCGAAATTCGCCGCCACCTCGCGCTCCAGCGCAATGCGATAGCGCGCACTGGCTGCGGGCACCGACACGGCCGCCGATGGCGGCGCGGCGATCGCACACTCGTGCAGCAACGCGGCGACGATCACGATCAGCGCTAACGTGCGCAGCACGGTGATGACCTTGCGCGTCACGGCAGCAGCGCTCCGGCGACGATCGCCGACGCGACGATCAGCCCCTTCCGTTTCCACGCAGTGCCCTGCTCGATGCCCGTGAGTTCACTCGGGTTCGCCCCGGGGAAGATGCGCGAATCGCACCAGTCGCCAGCAAACGCGAACAGCGCGAGCTTGCAGATGCCCCACAGAACGAGGCCGATCTTCAGTGGATTGAGGAACACCACGCATACGAACGTGATGAGAAACAGCCACAGCACCGGCTGCTTGCTCAGACGAACACGCAGACCGGACAAACGATTCGAAATGCTCACTGACTTCTCCGCCGACCCCAAGAACGGCAGCGGAGCTTCGGCGCCGCTGCTTGCGGCGCAGAGTGTCTATCTCAGAAATCGCGCGGTCTTTGGGCCGCGGTCATAACGGCGACTCAGCGCGATACGCGGCGCGAAATGTTCTCTGCCGGTCGCGGACTAAGATTGGCTGCCTCGCATGCCGCAATAGCTCGCAAATCTGATATCTGGATCGGCGGCATGAGGCGTAGATCGCGCCCGACATGTTCGAACTGTGCAGCAAACGTCTTGCTTCCGGTGTAACCACCGAAACCATTCTTCGCGTTGACCGAATAGCAGACGCAGTCGCCTGATTGAAAGTCCAGCTCCACGAGCGCGAGCTTGCATTCCAAAGGACGGGAGACGCGATAGTCAATTGCGCTCAGCGGATCCGTCAGAGACTTCGCCACCATGCGATCGACGCTGCTTGCGAGCGCATCGTCAGGCTGCTGTGCCGATGCGGCAACGGCGTACATCTGGAACGCAATGATCGCGACCAATCGCATAGCACTCACTCCGGCTGAAGTATTCGAGCTGCACGCGCGAAGCCGTGCGCCTCGTTTCGGATAAATGCGTCCCGAGCCGCTCCATCTGGAACGCCCGCAACGCGGTTGTATACAAGCGATGCTAGGCCGGCGAGCCGAGTAGCTTCCAGCTCTTCCTGTTGAGTTGGGGGCTCGGATCGCATTGCGCGTAGCAACGCCAAGTAGATGCTTGCCAGCAGCTTGGGATCAATCTCGGCGATAGGCGCGACGCGCTCGTCGCTATCGCGGAACGGCGTTCCGATACCGAACAGAAGCCAGTCGGCGCTTATATTTCGTGAGTCAGCAAACGGAAGCAGAGTCTCAAACGGCAATGAGCCTGATCGTTTCCGGTTTGCGTACGCGCTTGTCGTGAGCCCCAGATACCGCCCAACTTCGGCAAAGGTGCTCGCCTTGAGCGCCTCCTTTAGCCGAGCCATCACAGTCTCGAACGTCGGCTTTCGCATTGTTAGTCATCCGTGCTTGCGAACTCACAAAGTATGAGTTAGTGTGCTTTCAAATGGAAAGCAGCTTAGCACGGACAACGATGCCGACTCGCCGCACCCTGCCCGCTGGACCCGAACTGTATGCAGCTGTTCGCGCCGGCTTCGTCGCCCAGCAATCCAGCCTACGAGCGTGGTGCACGGAAAGCGGCGTGACGCCTGCATGGGCGCGCCAAGCACTCCTTGGCATTCGCGGCGGTCGGGCTGCGTCCCTACTTCGTATCCGGATCGCACGCGCATCTAAAGCGCGGTTCGTATCAGCAGGGGAGACTCGCCAGTGAGCACTGAATTCAAGACCGCGTTGTTGCGCCTCAAGGAATCTCTGGCCGTCGAGTCGGACAAGGATGTTGCGGAGTTTCTTGGAATGACAGCAAGCGCCTTTTTTGAGCGCAAAAGGCGCCACGCATTTCCCGAGGACAAGCTGCGCGCAGCGGCGCAAAAACACCCAGAACTCCGACTGGATGTGGATCGCACCCTGGGCCAGCCCGCAACGGCGAGCGACCTTGCTACCCGGATCAAGAGCGTGATGGCTACGCTAGGTCTCAAGCAAAAGGCGCTTTCGCAGCAACTTGGTGTACCGCTAGATCGCGTGAAGAGCCTCACTAGCGGGCGCGCGTCCAAGCTCACGCCGGACGAACTGGCAACGCTTACCGACCGCATGCGCGTCAACCCATTGTTCCTGATTTCCGGCACTACCCCGGTGACGCAGGAGCAAGCGTACCAGCCCCACGCAACCGATCTTTCCGAAGAGCTCTCGGATATCGCCGCCCAGGCCCTACGCCTGGAGCGCGGACTGCGCGAGACATCGCTCGCCGTGCAGCTCAATGAGATTGCCACAGAGCTTCGACGCACGAACGAGCGGCTCGATCGAATCGAAGCCACAGTGGCTGCTATTGCGAGGTCTCTGGGATGAGCGCGCGCAAGAGCAAGCCCGAAAGCCAGCAGGCCGCGCGCCGCATGCTGGGCCTCATCTGGATTCTGCAGGGCAACACGTTTCACGGCCTGCGCCTGAAGGCGATCGCCGACGTCACCAAGCAGCTGCCCGGTACGACGCTCCGCGACCTCGAAGTACTTGCCGAGGAAGGCATCGCCGAGCGCATTCCCGGCCGCGACGACTACTGGCGCCTCACGCCGCGGCTCGTGCAGCTCGCCGTCGCACATCAGCACGAAATGGCCGCCGTCCAGGCGCGCCTCGACGAAACCATCCAGCGCTATTCGCGCAAACCCACCTGACCAGGAGCACCCGATGGGACGTAAAGCAGCACCCGCCGCCGAGCCAGTCGCAGGGCAGTACATTGCCGCGACAGCGACACCGGCACCGATCGCGGCACAGATCGACGCCGCGCGCGAGCGCCAGCAACAGGCGGTCATGCAGTACGGCGACGGTCTGCCGTGGCACATCGATCACTACGAGGCCGCGATCCGCCAGGAGATGCGCCGTGGCTGCGAGGCGTTCCTGCGCGCGGGCCGCTACCTGCTCGTAGCGCGGCAGTGTGTTGATCATGGCGAATGGGGCGGGATGCTCGGCCGCCTGGGACTCGGCGCGCGTCAGGCGCAACGGATGATCGAGGCGGCCCATCGCATCGACGCCCTGCCAAATGCGTCGACGTCGACGCATTTGATCGCCGCGGCGAAGTCCGAAAGCAAGCTGATCGAGCTGCTGAGCTTGCCAGAGGACCAGTTCGCCGAACTGGCCGAAGGCGAGGAGGTCGGCGGCATCACGCTCGATGACGTGAGTCGCATGTCGGTCAAGGAGTTGCGCGCCGCGCTGCGCGAGTCGCGCGAGGACATCGCAGCGAAGAACGAGCGGCTGCTCAAGAAGGAAGAGCAGCTGGAACGCAAAGAGAAAACGATCCGCGGGCTCAAGAAGGAGCGCGATAAGGCCGAGCCCGAAGAAACCACCGCACTGCTGCGCGACGCGTGTGTCCGCGCAGCGCTGAGCGTTCGCTCCGACATCGATGCGAACGGCGACGTCGCGTCGCTCCGCACGACGTTCGAGGAACTGTTCCAACACGACAGCGGCGCCGCAACGCAGACGTTCCTGGCTGGCCTCATCGGCGAAGCGCTCGTCGCGCTGCGCGGCCTTCGCGATGAGTTCGGCCTCCCGATCATCAACGACGACGCGGAGTAACGATGAACGCCGTCGTCACGGAGCGCTTGGTCGATATCGCGCGTGCGGCTGCTGCCGCCGGCTGGGGCCGCGCGACAGCGATCTACGACGCCGCGGCGCGCGAACTCGGCATCAGCCGACAGACCCTGCTGCGCAAGCTCAAGGCCGTGCAGCTCAAGGCGCCGCGCAAGCGCCGCGCCGACGCCGGCCGCGCCACGCTGACGCGCACCGAAGCCGAGCGCATCGCCGCGGTCGTGGAGGAGACGCGACGGCTCACCGGTACCGGCACCGTGCCGCTCGACCAGGCTGTCGAGCTGCTGCGCGCAAATGGCAAGATCGTCGCCGGCCGCGTCGACGAGAGCACCGGCGAGTTTTTCCCGTTGTCCATTTCTGCCATCCGGCAGGCGCTGCGCAGCTACGGTCTGCACCCTGACCAGCTCGCGCAGCCGACGCCGGCCGCGTCGCTGAGCAGCCCGCACCCGAACTGGTGCTGGCAGGTCGACGCGTCGGTGTCGCGCCAGTACTACCTCGCCGACGATGGCGCCGCCGTGATGCCGCGCGCCGAGTACTACCGCGGCAAACCGCAGAATTTTCAGCGCATCAGCGATCGGCGCATCTGGCGCTACGTGGTCACGGATCACTGCACCGGTTGCCTGAGCCTGTTTTACGTGCTCGGCAGCGAAACCACGGGCAATCTGCTCGACGCGCTGATCCACGCGATGGTGCCGCACGCCGACGGCACGATGCATGGCGTGCCGCGAATCATCATGACCGATCCGGGCGCGGCGATGACGAGCAGCGCTACGCGCAACTTCTGCAGCGCGCTCGACATCGAGCTGCAGATCAACGAGCGCGGCAACGCCCGCGCGAAGGGACAGGTCGAGAACGCGCAGTACCTCGTCGAGACGCATTTCGAGGCGACGCTCAAGCTCACGACGCCGGCAACGTCGATCGACCAAATCAACGCGATGGCGCAGCGCTGGTGCCGGCTCTGGAACTCGACGCGCATTCACAGTCGCACCGGACTTACACGCCGCGACGCCTGGCTGCGCATCACGCGCGAACAGCTCGTGCTCGCACCGGCAGCGGAAGTACTTCGCACGCTCGCGGTCAGCGCGCCGAAAACCTGCACTGTGCGCAGCTGGCGCATCAGCTACAAGGGCAAGCCGTACGACGTGAGCGGCATTCCTGGTTTGATCCAGGCACAACGAATCCAGGTGATGGCGAATCCGTTCGACCCGCTGAGCGTGCGCGTGTTGATCGACGGCGAGGATGGCAGGCCGGCGCACGCCATAGCGCCGCTGATCAAGCGGGACGACTGGGGCTTCCTCGAAACCTCCGCGCAGATCGGCACCGAGTACAAGCGCCCGGCGGAAACGACCGTCGACGCCAACCGCAAGGCAATCGAGCGGCTCGCGATGGACGCGACGACCGACGCCGAGGCGATCGCGAAGCGCAAGAGCAAGGCGGTTCCGTTCGGTGGCGCCATCGACCCGGAGCTGCCGACGCGGCAAACGCCGATCGTGCCGCACCTGCCGCGCGCCGGCACGCCGAGCGACGTGGCCACGCCGACGATCGTCGAGGCGCCTGCGCCGCGCACGATGCCACGTGTGCACGAAGTGCCGCTACTCACACACACCGAGGCGGCGATGCGCCTGGTCGCGATCGTGCGCGACCAGGGCGGCACGTGGAGCGCCGAGTACCTGCAGCTGCTGCAGCGTCGCTACGCCGACGGCGTGCCAGCTGATCGGCTCGACCTGATCGCCGCTGAGTTGCTCGTACCGCCGACCGTAACGCCGCTGCGCGTCGTGGGAGGTGGCCGGTGACGCTGATGCTCAAGACCGTGCTCGCCGAAAACTCGATCACGCACGACCAGCTCGCGAATGACGTCGGCCTGAGCCGACCTGCGCTCTCGGCGCTCGTCAATCACGACCGCTGGCCGGTGAGCACCAACGCGCGCGAACTGCGCGCCGCTATCTCGAAGTTTCTGCAGGCGCGCGGTATCGATGCAAAGCGCGTGTTCTGCAAAGAGGCGTCGCCGCGCGCCAACGCGGCGACGCCGAGTTCCCAGCCCCAAACCCAGGTCCAGGAGAATCAGATGCTACTGCGCAAACAGACACTCAGCCAAGCGGCGCGCCGCGTATTCAATCTGCAGCGGAATCCGTTTGCTGAGCCGACCCAGCACACCGATGTCTTCATGTCGCCCGACATCCGTTACGTGCGCGAAGCCATGCACGGCGTCACGCGGCATGGCGGCTTCCTTGCTGTCGTCGGCGAGTCCGGCGCCGGCAAGTCGACGTTGCGAGAAGAGCTGCTCGACCGTGTCCAGCGCGAGAAGCAGTCCGTGCTCGTAGCGCAGCCCTACGTGCTGGGCATGGAGGACAGCGACAGCAAAGGCAAGACGCTGCGCGCGCAGCACATCGCGGAATCGATCATGTCCGCCGTGGCGCCGCTCGCCCGTATCGCGTCATCACCGGAGCAGCGTTTTGCCCAGCTCCACAAGGTGCTCATCGGCAGCAGCCGCGCCGGCAACATGCACGTGCTGATCATCGAAGAGGCACATGCGCTACCGGTTCCGACGCTGATCCATCTGAAGCGATTTATCGAGCTGAAGGATGGCATGCGTCCGCTCCTGGGCGTCATTCTGATGGGTCAGTCGGAGCTTGTGCTGAAGCTCAGCCAAGCCGATCAACGAGTGCGCGAAGTTGTGCAGCGTCTTGAGATCGTGCAGCTGCCGCCGCTCGACGCGCAGCTTGAGTCCTACCTCGCGCACAAGTTCGAGCGGGCCGGCACGGCGCTCACGCGCGTACTGGAACCGGGTGCCATCGAAGCGTTGCGCGTGCGGCTCACGCCGACGGACTCGCGCCGCCGACAGGAAGGCTCGCTTCTCTATCCGCTGGCCGTTCAAAACGTGCTCACCGCCGCAATCAACGCCGCGGCCGAGTTGGGCTGCGAGCGCGTCACCGCCGACATCGTCAAGGAGGTTTGAGCCATGCGCACCAATGTCCACAACACGACTTCTCAGTACGACCAGCGCCGGACGCGAGGCGCAAATATCGCGCGCGGATTAGCCAGTGAGTGCCGCGGCCCCACACCGAAAACCTCTGGCAGTGCAGGAACCGGTTGCCTCGTCGAGGCGGCGCGCGCGATTGGCGTCGCGCGTGCGACACGTCTGCCGGTGGGACTGTGCGTCGTCGTGCTGCTCGCGCTGGCGCTGATCGCTTCGATCAGTCCAGCGCGAGCGGACACGCTCGATATTTACACGGGCAAGCAGCGCTATCGCTACGAAGGAACCGTTCTCGTCGTCGATCAGGCCGGCCTTGCCGCGTTGGTCGGTTTCGATGCGCAGACACTGTCGGTGACGAAGCGTGCACCGCCTTCGCACAAGCGCCCGCCGATCAAATGGTTTGCCGTCATCGGTAGCAACTCCGGCGTCGCGGCGCGCGACTGGAACTCGTGCAGACAGATATCGATCGTCTACGCCGAGAGCAGCTCGATGCACGTTTCGCTGGAATGCACGGAGGTCTTCCATGAACGCTAATACGGTTTCGACGGCGGCGCCGTGTCCTCACTGCGGTGACGATCTCGTCGACAACATCGACTCCTACGTCCAGAACTGGGTGCCGGCTGCGAGCGCGCCGCAATGCGAACTAGTCGCCGACCTCGTCGTGCGTTGCTGCAGCTGCGACGCGCTGCTCAATGCGTTCGTGCCGATTAGCCAGTTCACGGTGGTGCCCCATGACTAGCGATCATAATCCGCAGCTCAGCGCGGCGGCACGCGTGGTCATGGACGCCTCGATGCTAGCGCAGGATGCGAGCGTTCCTATCACGCATCGGTTCATGACGCTCGCACTGATCATCGAGGAACTCGTGCTCGTGCAGCACTCGCTGATTCAGCCGGGCATCGTCGCGCCGCCGGACGCGAAGAAGACCGCGATGCTCGTGGCGATCGTCACCAACGTGATCGAGCGGCTCGGACGACTTGCGCGTGACGACGAAGCCTCCGGTGCACGCGTGCTGTTGCACGAAATGGCTGTGCGCATCGAGTACGCGCTCTCGCCGAATGGCCCGCTTCAAGAGCCGCGGAGCCACTGACATGCAAGCCGATCTGTTCGATGCCCGCATCACGCCCGAACGCGTTCTACGCGCGCTCGCCGCGCATTGCGGCGCATCGAACGGGATCAGCGCGCGACGCCTCGTGCGCGTGCTGACGGGCGAGGAGAGTGCTGCAGGCGAGCGCGCGCTGCGGCACGTCATCGAGGCGATGCGTACGCAGGGGCACCGTGTGTGTGCGCATCCGTCCACCGGCTATTTCCTGGCCGAAAACGATGCCGAACTGGACGCGACGTGCGAATTTTTGTTCGCCCGAGCGATGACATCTCTGCGGCAGATCGCAGGCGTCAAACGCGTCGCTCTTCCCAAACTGCGTGGGCAGCTACGGCTGCCGATAGGGGGCAACGATGAATCCGAACAATGAGGCGATTCGCAAAGCACTGGCCAGCGCGACGGGCGCGCTGTTCGAACTCGACGACCGAGGCTGCACCGCGGCTTGCATCGTCATCAAGGACGGCCGCGCGCGCGTGCTGATCGCCGAGCCCGCCGCGCCGCTCGCGGACGCGGCTCTGTTCTCGCCGATCGACGGCGGGCAGCCGCGCGAGGTCGGCACCGTGCAGCTCGCAGGCTGCAGCATCGAGTGGGACATCAGCCGCGGGAGTAAGGCGGCATGACCACCGATCTTCGCTCGGAAATCCTGCGCACGCTGAAGACGCTGCGAGAAGCAGGCCCGTTGTCGCCCACGGCGAGCGAACTCGCCGATGTCGTGCGCCCCACGTCAAAGGAGCCATTCGACCACGAGCTGCGCCGTCTGGTGGCCGCAAACGTTGTCGAACGCATTCACTCGCCTGATGGTCATCGCTATCAGCTGCGCGGCAAGCTCAGCGCAGCGAGCACGAGCGCGCCTGCATCCACGCAAAGTGCGACGGCGGAAACATGCGATGACGCGGATCGAAGCACGTCCTATAGCGACCGCAGATTCATGCAGGAAGGCACCAATACGAGCCGCGTTTACGATGCGCTGCGCAGCATGACGGCACCGGCGCAGAACGCTGATCTCTGCTTGCGCGCCGAACGCACGACCAAAGAGGTCAACTCCGCATTGTGTACGTTGCGCAATCGCGGCCTCGCCGTCCGGTACGGTGAGAACCAGGCGTCTCTTTGGCTCGACGTAGACGCGCCGCGCGCGGTGCTCGAAATGGTGCCGGCCAACCTGCGTGGCGCACCACATGGAACACCCGACGCGGTGCGCAAGCATCGGCGCCTACTCGGCACGTTGGAAGTAGTTCCCACGGACCCAGGTGCGCGCGAAGTCGAGATCCCGAGAACATCGACGCCACCACCGGCGACGGTATCGCGCGCAGTCACGGCGCTCAAACCGTTGCTCGCGGCGTACCAGCTGCATAGCCACATCGCCAGCGCCGTACTTGACGTCGAGGAGCTGCTCGGTGACGCGATCGACGATCGCGCGACGCACGCGGTTCTCGGTCACATTCAGCGCGCGGCGTGTGAACTGCGCTTTGCGCTTGCACTCGCCAAAGGAGCCTGACCATGTCCGAGCCCATGAAGCAGATCGAGCAGCTCGCCAAGGCGCTTGCCGATACGCGCGACGAGCTGAAAGAGCGCCTGCAGACGCTGCGTGACGAGCAGGAAGATCTGCGCCGCCGCCGCATGAAGGGCATCGAGAATGCGCTCGCAAAATTCACCGCGGCGCACGACGAGCTGCTGCAGAGCGTCGAGGCGCATCCCGAGCTGTTCGAGAAGCCGAAAACGCAGACTTTCCACGCGATCCGCGTCGGCTGGGTCAAGGGCCGCGGCCGGCTTGTCATCGCTGACGCTGCTCGCACCGTCGAGCTGATCGAAAAGCGCATGCCCGATCGCCTCGACCAGCTGGTCAAGACGACGCGCTCGCCGATCGCTGCGGCGATTCAGCAACTCTCCGGCGCAGAGCTGAAGTCGATTGGTGCATCTGTCGTCGACGGCAACGATTCGCCGTTCGTGAAACCGGTCGATGACGAGATCGACAAGCTGGTCAAGGCGCTGCTGCGCAGCGACGACGGTGCCGCCCGGGCGGAGGCCGCGCTGGCATGAGCACAATTCGCCGATACACCATCGTCCACGATGCAACGGGAATGTCGATCATGCTGGATGTCGACCTTTCCAAGCTCACTGCAGAGCTGGCCGACGAAATCAATCGGTTCTGGATCGAGTGGGAGTGGCGACTCGATACCCACGACGGTGACGTCATTGCCGTCGTGATCAAGCTCGCTGCACAACGGTTCCTGGCGCTGTTGCTGGAGGATGAGGACAGCCGGTGGGCGCAGCATGAGTTCGACCGGAGTGAAGGTTGGCCGCCGCACGGTGCGCACGGGATTAAGTTGGTCGACTGCGACGGTCTACCCGTGCTTGATCTCGACGAGCTATCGATCATTGAGAGTGTCGTCGTATGAAGCCGCGGCGTACACGCGCGACGGGAAAGGATCCGCGCAAGACCGATCTCGCGCGGATTCACATGCTGTCGGCGCAGCTCAAGCTCGATGACGACACATACCGCATGCTGCTGGAACGCGTGACCGGTTCCCGTTCGTCGAAAGACCTCGACGAAACGCAGCGTCGCGATGTGCTGCGCGAACTGAGCCGGCTCGCCGGCGACGGCGATCGCGGTGCAGCACAAACAGCGCTGCCCGACGCACCGAAACGCGTTCGAGCAGAGCTTCGCGCGATGATCGGAAAAGTCAGCGCACTGCTGACCGAGCGAAAGCTCGGCTGGTCATACGCGCACGGCCTCGCGCAGCGCATGTTCCAGACGCAACGCATCGAGTGGCTGCGAGCCGACCAGCTGCACAAGGTCGTTGCTGCGCTCTCGTACGACCATGCGCGCCGCGCCGCACGCAACACGGAGGCGAAATGACGCTGACGATGCTGATTATCGCAACGACTGTCGCAGCGGTACCGGCCGTCGCTTTCGGTTTCTGGTGGCGTGGCCGGTTAGATCGCTCGAATGCGTCGACGTCGACGCAACCGGCCGACGACGGCGCGTTTGCGCTCGTCGAAATTCAGCTATTCGGCGACACCGTGCGGACGCAGGTGCGCGTCGACGTACAGCGCATAGAGGCGCTGGCAAACGGCATGGGCAAGACGCTATCCGATCTCCCATCAACAGCGAAGCATTGATATGAGCAGCTACGCCTCGGCCGCTGTCGTCAGCTCGTGTTGCCATCGCTGCGAGGGAGACGCCTGCATCTTCGTTTTCCTGTTCGGCTCGTTGTTCCTCGTCGTCCTGTTGGCTCTTACGTGGGGCGCTGACGCGCGGCGCTGGGCGTTCGCGCGCGGCTACGCGCGGCGCACTGTAGTTGCGATCAGTGCTGTCGCGCTGTTGGCCGCGACCTACGCGGTCGTCGAGCTGTTCATTTTGGGCATGGAGCTACTGCGATGAGGACGCGACACGCATGAATCGCCGGATTAGACGACCTTCGCCGCAGCTCGCACACGAAGCGCTCTACGTGCGGCCGCCGCATTTTTCCGACAACTGGGTGGGCCGGCGCGTCGTACTGCATGCGGGTGTCAAGACGGCGCTGGGCAACTATCCCGCGTCTGTCGTTTGGACGGTCGAGAAGCGCTCTCGCGTGCCGGCGTGCTGGGTGCTTCGCGCCGAAGTGCCCGCAGTCGACGGCGGCAGCTATCGAGCGTGCATCGTGGTGGAGCACCGGCAGTTGCGCGACAAGAGGCTTGCGGGGTGGCTGCCGTTGTGAAAGTCACATGCCCCTGCTGCTCAAGCGATTTCCCGATCGAGGCCGGTTTTTCGGACGCCGACGGCAAGCGGTTGGCTGCGCTCATGGTCGAATTCGAGCCAGCTCTCGGCCGCGCCGTGCTGTCATACCTGCGGCTTTTCAAGCCGGCGAAGACCTCGCTGCGCGTCTCGCGCGCGATATCGATCGTTGCCGAGCTGCTCGACCTCGTCCGCACGGGAACTGTATGCCGGGATGAGCGCAATGGCCTACGCCGGCCGGCTCCCGCTTCGGTATGGATCGCCGGCATCGAGCAGATGCTCGCGCAATCCGGCATAGAGACGCCGCTCGACGGCCACAGCTACCTGCGCAAGGTCGTATTCGGACTCGCCGACCAGGTCGACGCCAGGACTGAGCGCGCTCGCGAGGACGCGCTTCGTTCGCCGACCGGCCCTCGCATCGGCGCAAGCCCGAAAGGCGCGCCGGAAACGCCGCTCGCGGCCAAAATGGCCTGGCTGCGCTCGCAGCTCGACTACGGCGCCATCGACAAGGCCGAGCACGACAAGCGGGTCGCTGAGGCGCGTCAGGAGGCGCAGGCCGAATGAGCATGGCCGAGCGCCGCGCAGAGTTGCTACAGGACATGGTCGAGCAGACCAAGACGTTCCTTAGCGATTTCGGCGTCGCCGAGCCCGTGGCCGAACAGGCCGCCGCGGGCCTCGCCGACTACCTGGCTGAGCACTGGGGCGGCCAGGTAATCAGCATCCCGAAAGACCAAGCCTACAAGCTCGCCGCCCGCGACCGAGAGGTCGTCGAGGCGGCGCGCACCATGTCTATCGCCGGGCTCGCAGCTCGTTTCGGTATCTGCGAGCGGGCAATCCGACGCTTGCTCAAGCGGGCCAGCGCCCGCGCGACGCTGGACAGCCAGCTCGACCTGTTCTGACCGTCTCTCGCCGGCTCGTGCGGCCGGCGCTCCCTCGCTTGCTGAAATGTTGCGACTGACGCAACATTTTTTCCGGACTTCTCCGGCTCAGCCCACTTTGTCCCGACTCTTCCCGGCCTTTTTCTCAGTTTCCCCTAGGAAATATCTCAAGCGGGGACAGCTTTCGCTGCTGCGGACTGCCCGTACTCGTTTCTCACTCTCCCACGCTCCGCTGCATTCCTCCCGCTGCCCCGGACATCACGCCGCCGCGCCACTCGCTCAATCGACCTCGACAAACCGGTACTCGTGCTGCGCGTCGCGCAGCACGAGCGTGCGCTTGCCGCCGGATTCGCCGACGACGAACGGATAGCCGGTCACGCCCGGCGAAATCGTCACGAACGACAGCGTGCCGTCGTCGTCGCGGCGTGTCGCGACCTCGCTGTCCCAGCCACCGAAGTCGAAATGCGTGCGGCCGTTCGCGACGCGGATTTCGATGTCGCCGAGCGACGCCTCGCGATAGCGCGAGGCGAGCGCGCGCGTCGCTGCGGCATCAGCCGGCACGTCGAGCCGTTTGCGATCGGCCGCGGCCCGGTCGGCGAGCGTGCGCCGCTGCACCTCGACCTTGGCCTGCGCTTCGGCGCGGCCGTCGAACAGCACTTCGAGCAGGCGCCGGCGGAACAGGCCGCGCACGCTCGTGCCTTCCTCGGCGTTGATCAGGATCACCGCACCGACGCGATGTTCCGGCAGCCACATCATGTCGGACACGTAGCCGGCCATGATGCCGCCGTGATGCAACAGCGTCGCGCCGGTGCTGCGGTCGATCTTCACGCCGATGCCGTAGCCGAGATCGTCGCCGCGCGTGACCTGCTGCTCGCGCCGCGCGAGCAGCGGCGCTTCACCGATGTAGCGCGTGCCGTCGGGCAGCCGTCCGCCGTCGAGTTCCATCTGCACGTAGCGCAGCAGATCGGTCACGTTGCTCCAGGCGCCGCCTTCGGGCCGCGCCGGGATGCCGCTGTAGTTGTAGCCCATGTCGACGCGCGCCGGCGTGCCGTCGATGTTCCAGGCGTGCGGCGAGGCGTGATTGCGGCGCAGCGCGCGCGCGAAATCGAAGGTCGTCGCCTTCATGCCGAGCGGATCGAACACGAGCTTCTGCATCGCCTTGTCATAGGCCGCACCGAACTCGCGCCGCGGATACAGCGCCTTGCCGCCGACGTAGCCCGCGGCCGCGACCAGCGGATTGGAATACTGGTAGACCTCGCCGAAGCCGCTGGTCGGCTGCATCGTCGCGAGCGTGCGCATGAGCGTCGCCGGCGTCGCCTCGTCGCCGCCGAAGACCCATTCCATGTCCTGCCGCGGCATGCCGGTGCAGGCGCAGACGAGATGCTTCATGCGCATCTGCCGCGTCGCTGCGTCATCGCCGATGCGGAACGACGGCAGCACCGACGTCACCGGCGTATCCCAGCCGAATTTTCCGGCGTCGACGAGCTTGGCCAGCATCAGCGACGTCAGCGGCTTGGTGTTCGAGGCGACGAAGAACAGCGTGTTCGCGTCGATCGGGTCGGGCTTGCCGAGTTCGCGCACGCCGAAGCCGCCGGCGAAGACGACCTTGCCGTCCTGCACGAGACCGAGCGCGATGCCGGGCACGCCGAACCGTTCGCGCGTGCTGTCGACGAAGCGCGTGAGTTCGGCGATGCGCGTCGGATCGAGCGTGTTCGCCGTGCGGCCGGCGAAGGATTCGCGCGTGTAGCCTTGCGGCCAGAGGCGCCCGAACATCTGTTCGATCGACGCGTTGCGCTTGTCGGCGACGGCCGCATCGAGATCGGCGACGACGGCGGTCCAGCGCGCGCCGTGGCGCAGCGCCTGCGCGAACACGACGCGCGTGTCGTTCGCGGTCGTTTCGTAGCGGAACCCGCGGATCTCGGCCCAGCCGTCGCGCGCGGCACGTTCGCTCGTCAGCGTGAGCGGCCGCCGCTGCGCGATGCCGGCTGCGGCCCAGGCTTCGAGGACGGCGTCGGCGGCAGTCGCGGCCGTCGTGTCGACGAGCGCGATCAGCGAGCCCGCCTCGGGCGGCGTCAGCAACGCGGCGCGTCCCTGCGTGCGGACCGACCAGCCGGCCGGCACGACGAAGGTATGGCCG
>NZ_DATIGT010000129.1:0-16538 GCF_035481375.1 Tahibacter sp. | reverse complement strand
GCCGCTGATCGGGCGCCAGCCGTATCAGCTGACGCTGCCGCCCTATGGCTTCGTCGCGCTGGAACTCGCCGGGCGCGACCGCTTGCCCGACTGGTATCACCCCGAGCCCGAGCCGCTGCCCGAACTGCCGACGCTCGTACTGCGCCGCGACCTCGCCGAGGAAATCGCCGAGAAATACCGCGCGCGACTGCAGGACGAACTGCTGCCGGCCTGGCTGCCGCGCCGCGGCGGCAGCGGCGGACGGATCAGCGGCGTCTTCGCCGCGGCGCCGGGCAGCGGCGACAGCGCGCTGCTCCAGCTCGACAACGCCGACGGCCGCGAACTGCTGCCGCTCGCGATCGCCTGGGAAGGCCGCGACGGCGATGCCGGCGCGCTGCCGCATGCGCTGGCCCGCGCACGCCGCGGCGCGCGCGTCGGCCTGCTCAGCGACGGCCTCTCGGCGCGCCCGCTGCTCGAAGCCTGGCGCGACGCGTGGAGCGTGCAGACCACGTGGCAATCCGGCGGCGCGACGCTGCGCTTCCTGCGCAGCCCGGGCGTCGCCGCGCTGCCGCCCGCGCGCGGGCGCGAAGTCGCCCTGCTCGCGAGCGCGAACGGCATCCAGCGCGCACGGCTCGACGCGGCGCTCGCGATCAGTGTCGCCCACGGCAGCCTCGATCGCCTCGCCGGACCGCTGCTGATTGCGCAGGGTCTCGTCGCCGCCGGCTACGGCAACGTCGCGCCGCTCGTCGGCACCGCGTCGATCGACGACGGCGCAACGCCGCGCGTGTTCGCGCTCGCGCACGAATGGCCGGCCAACCAGGGCAATCTGCAGGACTGGACGCTGAGCTTCCTGCGCCGCAGCCTGCACGAATACCGAGCGACCGGCCCGGATCGCCAGCGCGATCTCGTGCAGGCCTGCAGGCCGCTCGCGCAGCGCCTCGGCCAGCGGCTCGGCGAACTGCATTGCGCGCTCGCGACGCTCGGCACCGGCGGCACGCTCGGCGCGGACTGGTTGCGCGGCGTGCTCAGCGACACGCTGCGCGGCTTCCGTGCACAGGCCGCCACGCTGCGCGCCGAACTCGACCTGCCGCTCGAACGGGTGCAGGCCACTGCCCGGCGCATCCGCAGCCTCGACGATTCGCTGAGCCGCACCGACGCCGGCCTCGCGCAGCGCGTGCACGGACAGCTGTCGCTCACGCAGGTGCTGCTCGTCACCGGCGACGTCTGCTTCGTCGATTTCGCCGATCCGCCGGCAGTGCTCGCCGAAAGCGGCACGACGCGCGGCTGCCGCCTCGCCGATCTCGCCGGCATCCTGCATGCGATCGATCACGTCACCGCCATCGTCGCCGCCGAGTTCGACGCCGACGACGCCGCGGCCGTCGAATTCACGCAGGCCTTCCACGCGCAGGCGCGCGAAGCGCTGCTCGCCGGTTATTTCCGCGCGTGCCCGAATGCCGGCGAGCCCATCGAACCGCGCGTGCGCCGCCATCTGCTGCGCCTGCTGCAGGCCTGGCACGCGGTGCGCGAACTCGGCCAGGCGCGCCGGCGCGAATCGCTGCAGGGCGGCTGGGCCGCGCTGCGCAGCGCACTGAACCTGTCGCCGCGCACCGACCGGCTGAACCGAACCGAAGCCACCGCTGCACCGATGGCACGATGACTGCAGCGGCTGTCGCATCACAGCCCGGAGTATTCCGCGATGCCGAACCGACAGACCCGAGCCCGCGACGCCAAGGATCCGCCGGCGCCCGGCAGCAAGCCCGTCGCCGAGCCGCGCACGCAGAAAAAGGCGCGCAAGGCCCACGCCGACGACAACCTCGACAAGGCCCTGCGCGAGACATTCCCGGCCAGCGACCCGATCTCGCCGTTCGTGCCGGCGGTGCCGCGGACGAAGAAGCATTAGAGCTCGGCTGGAAAACAGCGAGTAGCAGGTAGCGACTGGAGAAAGCGTCCCCGCGCGGCGGATACGCTGCTTTTCCACTAGTTACTACCTACCTTCCTCTATTTATTCGCAACTTCCGGTACCGCCCATGCCACGCCCTATCTGGAACGGAACCATCTCCTTCGGCCTGCTGCAGGTGCCGGTGCAGCTGATGCCCGGCGAGCGCAGCACGGACCTGCATTTCCGCATGCTCGACGGCCGCACGAAGTCGCCGATCCGCTACGAGCGCGTCAACAGCGAGACCGGCGAGGAAGTGCCCTGGAAGGACATCGTCAAGGCCTATGAATACGCCAAGGGCAGCTACGCCGTCATCGACGAGAAGGAGCTCAAGCGCGTCGCGCCGGAGTCGACCGAGACCGTCGACATCGAGAGCTTCGTCGACGCCGACGCGATCGACGAGCGCTATTTCGAGAAACCCTACATCCTCGTGCCCGGCAAGCGCGCGAGCAAGGGCTACGTGCTGCTGCGCGAAACGCTGAAGAAGACGCGCAAGGTCGGCATCGCGAAACTCGTCATTCGCACGCGCCAGTACCTCGCGATGCTCAAGCCGCAGGACCGCGCGCTCGTGCTGATCCTGCTGCGCTTTCCGCAGGAAATCGTCGACACCGGCGACTACGACCTGCCCAGGAGCGGCGCGGCGGGCGAACGCATCAGCGCGCGCGAACTGGAGATGGCGGCAAAGCTCGTCGAATCGATGAGTGCCGCCTGGAAGCCCGAGGACTACAAGGACGACTTCCGCGACAAGCTGCGCAAGGTCGTCGAGGCGAGCATCAAGAAGGGACGCGGCCGCAAGGCGGCGCCGAAGCTCGAACCGCTGGAGACCGCGCGCGAGGCGTCGACGAACGTTGTCGACTTCATGGCGCTGCTGGAGAAGAGCGTCGCGAGCGGACGGCGCACGAAGCCCGCGGGCGAGACGGCGAAGAAAGCGGCGAAGCGACCGGCGCGCAAGAAGGCTGCGGCGAAGAAGACGGCGGCGAAGACCGCGCGGAAGCGCAAGGCGTCCTGACCCGGCTCCTCGATTGCGTCGATCGGGCTGCCGTTCTGCTGCAATCGCCCCCATCCCCATCCATGGCCGCCGTTCGAACGGCCGGTTTCTACCCACCTGCGAAAAGCAAAAAGACCGGCTTCCGCTCTAACGATTCCCTACTCCCGGTTCCCGCCCCCCAGCACCTGCCCCGCAATCTCCGACGCCACGAGCCGGTCGTCGAACGCGATGCGCCGCTCCACGCCGCCGACATCGGCGCTGAGCACCGTCTCGGCGCCGCGACCGGCGATGAGCACGGTGTCGCCGGGCTGCGCGAGGCTCAGCGCGAGGCCGATCGCCGCACGGCGCTCGTCGACGATCTGCACGCGCGCGCTGCAGGCGGCGTCGACGCCGGCGAGGATGTCGGCGGCGATTCCGGAAAATGCCTCGCCGCGGAAATTGTCGGGCGTCACGACGACGATGTCGGCGCGCTCGGCGGCGATGCGTCCCATGACCGGGCGCTTGGTCGCATCGCGTCTGCCGCCGCAGCCGAACACGCAGATCAGGCGTCCCGGCGTCAGTGGCCGCAACGTATCGAGCACGACCTCCAGCGCGCCCGGCTTGTGCGCGAAGTCGACGACGACGGAAACCTCGCCGCGGTGCGCGACGCGCTCCATGCGACCGGGTACCGGCTGCATGGCAGCCAGACCCTGTTCGATCGCCGCGCGCGGCACGCCGAGTTCGTGCGCGAGCGCGACCGCGCCCAGAATGTTCTCGACGTTGAACCGGCCGATCAGCGGCGATGCGACGGTCGCGACGACATTGCCGCCGGCGCTGATGTCGCCGGCGATGCCGGCGGCAGTGACGGCGAGCGCTGCGCCGTCGAGCACGCGCAGCGGCGAGACCGCGCCGAAGGCCAGCGGCGGCGCGTCGGGAAAATGCGCCGAGCGTTCGAGCTGTGACTGCAGCCGCGCGCCATGGGCGTCGTCGACGTTGATCGCCGCGCGCGGCGCCTTGCCGCGGCGCCGCGACTCATCGACGTATTCGGTGAACAGCCGCGCCTTCGCGGCAAAGTAGTTGTCCATGGTCTCGTGCAGGTCGAGGTGCTCGACCGAGAGATTCGTGAAGACCATGCCGTCGAACGCGACGCCGAGCGTGCGTTCCTGTTCGAGCGCATGCGAGGACACTTCCATCGCGAGCGCCGTGCAGCCCGCATCGCGCATTTCCCGCAGCGTGCGATGCAGCACGAACGTGCTCGGCGTCGTGTTCGGCGACGGCAGGATACGTCCCGCATGCCGCATGTTCTCGGTGCCGATCACGCCGACCGAGTGTCCGGCCGCGGCCAGCAGGCTTTCGAGCAGATACGTCGTCGTGGTCTTGCCGCAGGTCCCGGTGACGCCGACGAGCAGCAGTTCCGCGCCGGGATCGCCGTAGAACGCGCGTGCGAGTTCGGCGGCCGCGGCGCGCCGGTTCGCGACGCGGATGCTCGGCACGTCCGCGTCGAGCACGTCCTCGCTGACGATCAGCGCCGCGCCGATCTCCAGCGCGCGCGCGAGGAATTCGTCTTTCTGCGCCCGGCCGCCGCCATGGACGAATACGCCGCCGGCCACGAGGTCGCGCGTATCGTCGGTCACGATCGGATAGCGGCGGATGTCGGCGACGAGATCTTCGAAGGTCATGGCGGGTCCGTGCGGGATGCGGGAGCGCGCCAGCCTGCACGACCGCGCGGGCGTGAGCCGGGCGGGATCGTGGCGAAACGAGGGCCGGCTCGCGGCGCGGGATCATCGCACCGGCCGCGGGCGGGAGTGAAGAGGAACAGGAAAACGAGCGCCCAGTGCCTACGCTTTCCCGCTCCTCCGACGATCGACCGCCATCACACCAGAATCGAAAACCAGTCGCCGCTGCTCGACTCGACGAGCGACCGCGCGTCCATCGTGCTGAAGGAATACCAGCGGCCTTCCGCGTCGCGCGCCCAGCGCAGCGGCTCGGCCGGCGCAGGGCCCGCGTCGCAGAGCCGCGGTTCGCAGTACACATCGAGTTCGCGCATCTCGCCGCGCGACGCGCGTACCAGCAGCTTCGTGGTCTTGTGATTCATGGCCGGCTCCCTGCCGTTTCGGTTTGCGCAAGCTGCCGCAGGAGTCGTGCCGCTGCGCTTCCTTCGCCAACACATTGAATCCAGTCGTGACGCGTTGCAGCGACGCCGCGCCGATTGCAAGCCGCGTTCGCGCGCAGATTGCAGACTGCCCGAAACGTCGCCGGAAACCGCGTCCTTGTGCCCTATCGCACGCTGGCGCGAACGCTGCAAAGTGCCGCCGAAAGCCGCCGGAGAACCAATGCCCGCTGCCCGTCCGACACGCCCCCGCCTGCCCGCGAGCCTGCGTTACGTCAGCGACGCGGCGCCCGGCATTCGCCGCCGCCGCCGCGGCAGCGCCTTCGTGTATCTGCACCCGGGCGGCCGCCGCATCGACGATCCGCGCGTGCTCGAACGCATCCGCAAGCTCGCGATACCGCCGGCCTATCGCGACGTCTGGATATGCCTGCGGGCCGACGGCCACCTGCAGGCGACCGGCCGCGATGCGCGCGGGCGCAAGCAGTACCGCTACCACGCCCACTTCCGCGCATTCCGGGAAAACCATAAATATGCACTCCTTGCCGACTTCGCCGCGGCGCTGCCGCGGCTGCGCCGGCGCGTGCAGGACTGCCTCAAGTCCACGCAACTGACGCGCGACAGGGTCGTCGCCGCCGTGGTGAGCCTGCTCGACCGGACCCTGATCCGCGTCGGCAACGAGGAATACGCGCGCAGCAACAGCTCCTACGGCCTGACCACGCTGCGCGACCGGCACGCGCGAGTCAGTACGCGCCGCATCGCGCTGCGCTTTCGCGGCAAGACCGGCAAGCCGCATCACGTCGTGCTGTCCGACGCGCGTCTCGCTCGCATCGTGCGGCGCTGCCAGGAACTGCCCGGCCAGTTGCTGTTCCAGTACGTAGGCTCCGACGGCCGGCCGCACCCGCTGCGCTCTACCGACGTCAATGCGTTTCTCGCCGAACACACCGGCCTCGCGCTGACCGCGCGCACGTTCCGTACCTGGGGCGCGACCGCGGCGCTGGTCCGCGCCTGGCAGGATTCGCTCGCCGAGGCGCCCGATCTCGCGGCGACGCCGCGCCTCAAGGAATGCATCGCCCGCGTCGCGTCACGGCTCGGCAACACGGCCGCGGTCTGCCGCAATTCCTATCTCGATCCGCGCGTCGTCGATGCGCTGGTTTCCGGCGGCTGGGAACCCTGCGACACGCGCTATACGCAGACGCTGCGCGGCCTGAACTGGGAAGAGCGTTGCGTGCGCGCACTGATCACCAAGGCAATTCGCAGGGCGCAATAGCGCGGCACATCGCGCCATGACGCAGGATCGGTTTCATGGGAACTCCCGCGGGCTGGTCGGAATCGTGTAGTTGCCGGCGTGCGCCGGCCGCTTGGCGGGCGACGTACGAACGCGTACGTGGGCTGCGCGATTTCGGCAGCCTCACTCGTTCCCTGTTGTACGGAGGCCGGTCGTTTCGCGGGCGAATAACAGTGCCTGCGCATGCTGTTCAACGAAAAAAAATAAACCGCAAAAAAACGAAAATACACGCCTGTGCAGGGACATTTATGTACCCATGCGCGACCCACAAGGCCAAAAAATGCGGTAGCTTTGGCACACAGCAGTAACGAGCCGGCAACGTTGATTCGTTTTTAGCACCGTCGAAACAATTCGCCGCGGATCGTTTCCGGAACACGCGGCGAGACGACGACAGCACGCCGCCCCTCGACTTCTGCTCCGGCCGCGAGCACGGAATGGCGCGCAGCCGTTTCCACACCGACAAGGAAGCCTGATTTCATGGATCGATTCGACTCGCTACGCCTGTTCACGCGCATCGTGGAACTGGGCAGCTTCACGCGTGCGGCCGGTGAACTCGGCGTGCCGCGCGCGAGCGCGACGCACGCGATCAAGGCGCTCGAACAGCGGCTCGGCGCACGCCTGCTCGAACGCACGACGCGTCAGGTGCGCGTCACCGCGGACGGCCGCGTCTACTACGACTGCTGCGCGCATCTGCTCGCGGAACTCGACGATGTCGAAGCGAGCCTGTCCAACACGCTGCGCGAAGCGCGCGGCGTGCTGCGCATCGATCTGCGCGGCCGCATCGCCGCCCAGCTGCTGCTGCCGCGGATCGACGCGTTCTGCAGCCGCTATCCGCACGTCGATCTCGTGGTCAGCAACGGCGAGCGGTTGTCCGACCTGATGCGCGACGGCGTCGACTGCGTCGTGCGCGCCGGCGAAGCGTCCGAGCAGTCCATGACGGCACGCCGGCTCGTCGATCTGCCGCAGCTCGTCTGCGCGAGTCCCGACTATGTCGGCCGGCACGGCCTGCCGGCGCACGCGCACGAACTCGCGGACCACGTCGGCGTCGGCTGGCTGCTGCGGCAGCGCGACAACGAGGCGCGGCTGCGCCTCGATACCGGCGACGGCCTGCGCGACTACCGCCTGCGCAGCCGGGTCGGCGTCAGCGACGACGAGAGCTACCTGCTCTGCGGGCTGCGCGGGTGCGGCCTGATCCAGCTGACGCGGCTGCAGGCCGCGCCTTTTCTGCACGACGGCAGCCTCGTCGAGGTACTCGCCGCCTGCGCGTCGCCGACGGTGCCGGTATCGCTGCTGCATCCTTCGACGCGGCGCCTTGCGCCGGCCGCGCAGGCCTTCGTCGAATGGGCGGTCGCGGTCGGTGCGGCCTGCGGCGAAGACCGTGCGGGCCGCGGCAACTGACGGCGCGCCGGCCGTCGGACGCGAGCGCGTGCCGACCGCGCATGGTCAGGCGTCGAAGCCGAGAAATCCGAGCAGTTGCGCGTCGCTGACCGCGGCCGGATTCGACAGGTCGGCGCCGGCGAGTTCCGGCGGTACGGCCGGCCGGCGCAGGCGGAAGAATTCGACGCGCAGCAGCAGGTCGGGATCGGCCGGTGCGTTCGGGTTGTTGCAGGCATGGAGCAGGATCTGCACGTTGTGCTGTTCGAACGTACAGGTGCCGACGGTCGCGTAGTCGGTGTAGGCGACGAGGCCGAGCTGCAGCGTCTCGGGAAAATCGGCACGCCGAAAGCGGCGCAGCACGCGCCAGGCGCCCGGCGGCTCGACCGGCTGCACGAGCGCGATCACGTGCTCGCCGATGCGCGCGAGCCGGAGGTTCGCCGTGCTCGTGTTCGCCGCGGAGATCAGCCGCACCGACCAGCTCGTCGGCTCGCCCGGCAGCGCCGCGCGCGTGGTCTTGTCCTCGAACTGATAGACGCCCGGCAGATCGGCCGAACCCATCGACAGGAACACGTAGCGCTCGCCGCCGCGCTGCCAGTTCGCATTGCCGGCCTCGACATCAGCCCGCGGCGCGCGCGCCATGATGCCGCCGAGCGAATATTCGGTCTCGACCGCGCCGCCATGCGTGCTGCCCGGCGCGCCGGTGCCCGCGGTGTTGCGCGGCCGCACGCGCGCCGTCGCGACGAAATCGCCGGGCACGCGCTGGAACGTGAGTTCGCCGCGATAGTCCTGCCACCAGCCCGAGCTGTGCGGCCGCATGACCAGCGCGCCGCCGTCGGTCTGCGGCTCGATCGCGAGGTATTGCAGCTGATCGACGGGCCAGTGCTCGACCTGCCAATGCCGCGTCCACTGCGTCAGCGTGACCGGATCGTCGAACTCGTCGCCGAGCCAGTCGATGCGCGTGTTCTGCGGCGCTTCGAAATCGGCGACGAAAATGCCGTGCTCGGCCTGTGCGGCGCAAACGGCGGCGAGCAGCAATAACGACAGCGCAAGACGTGACATCGCAGATCCCCCCGGTCGGCAGCGCAACTGCCGACGCATCCCGGGGACGATTCTTCCCGCGGTTTGCGCCGTCTGCAGCATCGCGCCTGCGAACGGCGCGTTTGTGCTGACGAACGGGAAACGGAGGGGGCGGGGATCAGGGAGCGGGAGAAGCGTGAAGAGGAGTGAGAAACGAGTGGGACAGGCGCTGCCGTTCACTCGTTTCACACCCCTCGCCACTGCTCTTCAGAACGTCACGATTTCCTTGAATCCGCCAAAGAACATGCGTTTGGCGTCGAACGGCATGCTGCTCGGATCATCCATCTTCAGGCGCGGATCGGACATGACGAGCTTGTTGATGCGGTCGCGGTCGCGGCGCGACTTGTAGACGATCCACGAAAACAGCACGGTCTCGTCGTCCTTGAGCTTCACGGCCTGCGGAAACGAAGTGACCTTGCCGGGCTTGACGTCATCGGCGACGCACTCGTGATACGACAGCGCGCCGTGTTCCATCCAGATCTTGCCGGCCTTGCGCGCGAGCTTCTTGTACGCGGCGAGGTTGGCTTTCGGTACGGGTACGACGAATCCATCGATGTAGCTCATACGACCTCCGGTTCGTTACGCGTCATGCGCATTGCGTACATAACCGGCGTGCGTCGCATGATGCAAGCCCAGCAGCGGGAGTGGTACACAAAAGCAACAGAGGAACCGGAGGGTCGTGGTTAGGAACCAGAGAAAGCCGTCGCGCACGCTGCCCCTGCCCTCCGGTTCCTAAACATGCCCTCCAGATTTCTGCTCTTGTTCACGCGGCACGCGCAAGCGCTTCGCTGCCGATCCGCTCATGCGCGGCGGCCATCGACGCCGCGCGCTGTTCGGCGCTGATGCCGACGCCTTCGGCGCGGATGAAGCGGATGTCGCGGATGCCGAGGAAACCGAACAGCTGGCGCAGATAGCTCTCCTGGAAGTCCGCCGCCTGCAACGCCGTGTCCGCATAGAAGCCGCCACGGCCCGACAGCACGATCACGCGCTTGCCGACCGCGAGACCCTCGGGCCCCTGCGCCGTGTAGCGGAACGTGCGGCCGGCGACGGCGATGCGGTCGATCCAGGCCTTGAGCTGACTCGGCACACCGAAGTTGTACATCGGCGCACCGACGACGAGGACGTCGGCGTCGAGGAATTCCTGCAGCGCGGTTTCGTTGCGCTCGACCTCGGCACGCCGTTCCGGCGCCAGCGCATCGACGGCGTCGCGCGGCAGCGGCGTCCAGTGCGGCAGCGGGTCGGCGGCCAGGTCGCGGTAGGTGACCTCGATCTCGGGGTGCTCGCGACGGTACTGCGCCACGACCGCGGCCGTCAGTTCGCGCGTGACCGAATGCGTACCGAGCGGACTGGAATCGAGCTGCAGCAGTTTCATGGGTGTCTCCGGTTGATCGGCGGATGCCGTGCGAGAGATGCTATGGACGGCCACAATCCCCCGGTAGTCCGCCGAAATCGGACTCATCGTCCTACTGGCAGAACGATCATGCGCGACCTGAATGACCTCGCCTTCTTCGCCGCCGTTGCCGAGCACGGCGGCTTCGCCGCCGCCGGGCGCGCCCTCGGCATTCCCAAATCGCGCCTGAGCCGGCGCATGGCGCAGCTCGAGGACGACCTCGGCGTGCGCCTGGTGCAGCGCTCCACGCGCCGGTTCGCCGTGACCGAGATCGGCCGGCAGTTTCTCGTCCACTGCCGGGCGATGCTCGCGGAGGCGAAGGCGGCGGAAGAAGCCGTCGCGACGCAGCGCGCCGAGCCTCGCGGCATGGTACGGATCGCCGCGCCGGTCGAGCTCGCCCAGAACCTCGTCGCCAGCTGCCTGCCGCGCTTCCTCGCCGCCTATCCGCGCGTGCGCGTGCAGTTCCTCGTGTCGAACCGGCGCTTCGACCTGCTCAACGAAAACGTCGACATCGCGCTCCGCGTGCGCCCGGCGCCGGACATGGATCCGGAACTCGTGACGCGGCGGATCGGACGCGCGCAGAAAGTCATGGTCGCCGCGCCTGCCTATCTCGATGCGCGCGGGCGGCCGCGGCATCCGGACGATCTGGCGGCGCACGACACGCTGAGCCTCGTCGAAATGGAAACCGTACAGAACTGGACATTTTTCCCGGCCGCGGGCGGCGAACCGGTTCGCGTCGAGGTGGAGCCGCGGCTGCTCTGCGGCGAGTTCAACGTGCTGATGCAGGCCACGCTGGCCGGCAGCGGCATCTGCGGCCTGCCCGCGACGATGTGCGGGCCGCACGTCGTCGACGGCCTGTTCGAACACGTGCTGCCCGACTGGCAGGCCGGCGAATCGGTGATACACCTCGTCTATCCATCGCGACGCGGCCAGCTGCCGGCCGTGCGCGCGCTCGTGGAATTCCTCGTCGAGCACCTGCCGCCGATCGTCGACGCGCGCGATGCCGAGGCCGGCTGTCCGGTGCAGCCGCGCTGAGACGCCGGGCATCGACAAGTCGCTGATATTTCTATAAAACATTGCGGATTGTATTTTGCGCCAGCCTCCAGGGATGCGCCGGCCGACCGGCGCACGGGCTCGTCGCCCACCTGATCGCACGCGCCGAGGAATCGCAGACCGGCATCCGCGCCTGGCCCGCGTATCAGGCGGCGGTCGCGTCGCCGTGACGGGCCGCCGGAAACAGGAACAAGAGGAAATAGAGAAATAGGGATCAGTGGACAGGAACTGGAGAAAGCGTCACCGCCTTCTCTCGTTTCTGCCTGCTCCCCTCTAGTTTTCCCCCAGCGTCGCGTCCACGACCGCCTGTGCCTCGGCGAGTATCTGCTGCAGGTGGTCTTCGCCGCGGAAACTCTCGGCGTAGATCTTGTAGATCGCCTCGGTGCCCGACGGGCGCGCGGCGAACCAGCCGTTCGCGCAGACGACCTTGATCCCGCCTATGCCGGCGCCGTTGCCGGGCGCCTTGTCGAGGACCTGCAGCACGGGCTCGCCGGCGACGTCGCGCGCGGTGATCTGGGCCGGCGCGAGTTTCGAGAGTTTCTTCTTCTGCTCGGGCGTTGCCGGCGCATCCTTGCGGCTGCTGTGCGGTTCGCCGAGTTCGGCGCAGAGTTCGCGATAGCGTTCGTACGGATCCCGGCCGAGACGCGCGGTGATTTCCGCCGACAGCAGCGCCGGCGCGAGGCCGTCTTTGTCGGTGCTCCAGACGCGTCCGTCGCGGCGCAGGAACGAGGCGCCCGCGCTTTCCTCGGCGCCGAAGCCGAGCGTGCCGCCGCAGAGCCCGTCGACGAACCATTTGAAACCGACCGGCGTCTCGACGAGCGGACGGTTCAGCCGCGCGGCGACGCGGTCGATCAGCGCGCTCGACACCAGCGTCTTGCCGACGCCGGCCGCGGCGTTCCAATGTGGCCGGTGAGTAAAAAGATAATCCGCCATCACGGCGAGATAGTTGTTCGGCAGCATCAGGCCGCCGGTCTTCGTGACGATGCCGTGGCGATCGTGATCGGGATCGCAGGCGAACGCGACGTCGAAGCGTTCGCGCAGCGCGATCAGGCTCTGCATCGCTGGCGGCGAGGACGGATCCATGCGGATCTTTCCGTCCCAGTCCAGCGTCATGAAGCCGAACTGCGGATCGATGCGCGTGTTCACGACATCGAGCGCAAGATCGTGATCGACCGCAATGCGCTGCCAGTAACGCAGCCCTGCCCCGCCGAGCGGATCGACGCCGAGCCGGATGCCGCTCGCGCGGATCGCGTCGAAGTCGATGACGTTCGCGAGATCGGCGACGTAGCTGCCGACGAAATCGTGTTCGCGCGTCGTCGCCGCCGCGCGTGCCTGCGCCAGCGGCAGGCGCCGCACGCCGGTCGGTCCCTCGCGCAGCAGCGCATTCGCGCGCTGCTCGATCGCGCCGGTCACGGACGTATCGGCCGGCCCGCCGTTGGTCGGGTTGTACTTGAAGCCGCCGTCGCGCGGCGGGTTGTGCGACGGCGTGATCACGATGCCGTCGGCGAGTCCCTGCGTGCGGCCGTGGTTGTGCACGAGGATCGCATGGGAGATCGCCGGCGTCGGCGTGAATTCGCCGCCTGCGGCGATGCGCACGTCCACGCCGTTCGCCGCGAGCACTTCGAGCGCGCTCTCGAACGCGGGCTGCGACAGCGCATGCGTGTCGATACCGAGGAACAGCGGACCGTCGACGCCCTGCGCGCGGCGGTAGTCGCAGATCGCCTGCGTGATGGCGAGCACGTGCGCTTCGTTGAACGTGGCATCGAACGAACAGCCGCGATGGCCCGAGGTGCCGAACGCGACGCATTGCGCCGGCTCGGACGGATCCGGGCGCCGGGCGTAATAGGCCTGCTGCAGCGCGGCCACGTCGATCAGTTGATCGGCCGGGGCAGGCTGGCCGGCCTGCAGCGGTGTCGAAGGATTCGGTGTCGGCGGATTCATCGAAACTCCTGGCGATACGACAGCCGCCGAGTGTGCCAAGCCCTTCGCCGCGGCCGCAACACGGCCGCATCGGAACCGGGCACGACATCATCGAATCCGCCCCTTGCCAGCCGCGCCGCCGAGCATCGACACTCGGCGCTTTGCCGCTGCGAGCGCGCATGACCGCCACCGACGCCTATCCTCGCGATCTGATCGGCTACGGCCGCACCCCGCCCCATGCCGACTGGCCCGGCAACGCGCGCGTCGCCGTGCAGTTCGTGCTCAACTACGAGGAAGGCGGCGAAAACTGCGTGCTGCACGGTGATGCCGGCAGCGAACAGTTCCTGTCCGAGATCATCGGCGCCGCGACGTATCCGGCGCGCCATCTCAGCATGGAATCGATCTACGAGTACGGCTCGCGCGTCGGCGTCTGGCGCATCCTGCGCGAGTTCGAGCGCCGCGGCCTGCCGCTGACCGTGTTCGGCGTCGCGATGGCGATGGAGCGCCATCCGGAATTCGTGCAGGCCTGTCTTGCGCAGGATCATGAAATCGCGAGCCACGGCTGGCGCTGGATCCATTACCAGAACGTCGACGAAACGGTCGAGCGCGAGCACCTCGAACGCGCCGTCGCGATCCAGCGCGCGTTGACCGGTGCCGCGCCGCTGGGCTGGTATACCGGCCGCGACAGCCCCAACACGCGCCGCCTCGTCGTCGAGCACGGCGGCTTCGTCTACGACTCGGACTACTACGGCGACGAGCTGCCGTTCTGGACGTCCGTGACGACGCGCGACGGCGCGACGAAACCGCACCTCGTCGTGCCCTATACGCTCGACACGAATGACATGCGCTTCGCGACGCCGCAGGGCTTCAACACCGCAACGCAGTTCTTCGACTATCTGCGCGACAGCTTCGACGTGCTCTATGCCGAAGGCGAAGAGTCGCCGCGCATGCTGTCGGTCGGCATGCATTGCCGCCTGCTCGGGCGGCCGGGGCGCTTCGCCGCGCTGCAGCGCTTTCTCGATCATCTGGAAAAACACGACCGCGTCTGGATCTGCCGGCGCATCGACATTGCACGCCACTGGCAGCAGCGCCATCCATACCGGGAGCCGACCGCATGACCCTCGACGAACTCAACGGCCTCGACCGCGACGGTTTCGTCGCGGCACTCGGCGCTGTCTACGAACACTCGCCCTGGGTCGCCGACGACGTCGCACCGCTGCGTCCGTTCGCGGGCATCGACGAACTGCATGCGGCGATGAGCAAGGCCGTCGTCGACGCCGGCGAAGACGCGCAGCTGACGCTGCTGCGCGCGCATCCGCAGCTCGCCGGCAAGGCCGCGCTGCGCGGCGAACTCACGGCCGACTCCACGCGCGAGCAGCACGGCGCGGGCCTCGACCAGTGCAGCCCCGAGGAATTCGCGCAGCTGCATGCGCTGAACGCGCAGTACGAGCAACGTTTCGGCTTTCCGTTCATCCTCGCCGTGCGCGGCCACACGCGCACGAGCATCCTCGCGAACCTCGCGGCGCGCATCGACAATCCGCGCGACGACGAATTCGCCGAAGCGCTGCATCAGGTCGACCGCATCGCGCGCTTCCGGCTGGAAGCCGTATTGAGCAACCGTAGGGCGCAATAACCGAAGGGCATTGCGCCAAGTCCGTTTGTGCGGCGGTCTTCAGGTTGTCGGCGTAACGCGTGGTCCCTTGGCGCAATCGGGGCGGTTGGCGCAAAGCCCTTCGGTTATTGCGCCCCACGACAGTTTTTTCTTCCCGACTCCGTCCTCCTGCACGCCACGCGCTCCGCGTCGCCTGCACGAGGACTCCCGATGAAAGCCGCTTCCCTGTTCGCCGCCGCGCTGTTCGCGGCGACTTCCGCCCTTGCCGCCGACGGCGATCCGGATTTCGCGTTTGCCGGCGGCGGCATCGCGACACGTGCGGTCACGGCGCCGCAGTACCAGCTCTACGAACCCGGCGGTGCGCTCGGCGACGACGGCAGCATCGTGCTGGCCGCGGTAACCGGCGCGACGCCGTTCAGCAGCGCGACGCGTTTCGCCGTGGCGAAGTTCCGCCATGACGGCCAGCCCGACGCGACGTTCGGCAGCGGCGGCATCGCCGAGATCGACTTCAGCGACGGCGCGGCGAACTATCCGGCCTATGCGCGCGCGGTCGCGCGGCTCGACGCCGGCCACTGGCTCGTCGCCGGCCGCATCGGGTCGGGTTTCGATCTGGGTCTTGCGCGACTGGCGGTCAACGGCCAGCTCGATGCGACCTACGGCAACGGCGGCCGCGCGCGCATCGACGTCGGCGGCCAGGACATCCTGCTCGATATGCAGATCGACGCGCAGCAGCGCGCGTGGCTTCTCGTCGATTCCAGCACCGACCAGCTCGTGCGCTTCACCGCCGCCGGCCAGCCCGACGCGGGTTTCGGCAACGGCGGCAAGCTTGCGCTGCCCGGCGACTTTTCGGTGCTCGGCTTCGCCCTCGATGCACAGGGCCGCATCCTGCTCGCCGGCATCCAGTTCGGCCAGACGATCTACAGCATGGCGGTGCGCCGCCTGCACGCCGACGGCAGCATCGACGCGACCTTCGGCGACAACGGCCTGCGCCTGATCGCGCCCGACGTGCGCGCCAACGCGCAGAAACTTCGCGTGCTTGCCGACGGACGCATCCTCGTCGCCGGCAACAGCAACGGCGGCGGCACCTGGACCGGCACGGCAACCGGCCGCATCACCGTCGCGCGGCTCACGCCCGATGGCCAGCTCGATACGAGCTACGGCACGGCCGGCATCCGCGTCGTCGACTTCGCCGGCGACGAACGCTCGAGCGCCTATCCGGATCTGCGCATCGCCCTCGCCGCCGACGGCAAGCTCACGCTCGCGCGTGCCGTCGTAGAGCCCGTGTCGGCACTGCGCATCGCGCGCCTGCTGCCGAACGGCCAGCCCGACACGACGTTCGCGCCGCAGGGCAAGCGCACCTTGCTGCAGCAGACCTACAGCACGCTCACGCTCGCCAACGTGCTCCTCGCGCCGCAGCGTCTCGTCGTTGCCGGCGTCTACAACCTCAACGACCAGCGCGTGTTCTACGCGACCGCGCTGCGCGACGGCGACGGAATCTTTCGCAGCGGCAACGAATAAGCTATCGACGTTTGCCGAGCCGCAAGGCAGGATCGGCGCACCGTTCCTGTCTCGAGGCCTGGCGCATGGCTGTTCCCGTCGTCGATCCGAACGCGCCCGAGTTCGCGCGCCGCTACGTCAATCTCGCCGACGCGCGCCTCGGTGCGGCGGCACTCGTCGCCAGCGACGATTTCTTCGCCGACAAGTCGCGCATGCTCAATCCCGAGCCGGCCGTGTTCGTGCCGGGCAAGTACGACGAGAACGGCAAGTGGATGGACGGCTGGGAGTCGCGGCGCAAGCGCGTCGCCGGCCATGACTGGTGCATCGTGCGGCTC
>NZ_DATIGT010000128.1:0-4701 GCF_035481375.1 Tahibacter sp. | reverse complement strand
CAGCCGGATCGGCGGCGACGCGGTCACGCGCGTCTACGGCTGCACGGACTGCCGCGCCGATGAATCCGCGACGTTCGAGCTGCGCGTGCTGACGCAGTATTTCAGCGATACCGACATCGTGGTGTTCTGAACGCGGCGATCGATCAAAAAAAACCGCCCCGTGAGGGGCGGTCCAAGAGTCACCCTGAATCGGTCAGAGACCGGTCGCGACGGTCTTTTCTTCGCAGCGGCCGGCGGCGAACGACGCCGGAATCGCCTGGGCTTCGGCGTTCTGCTTCGCGGCGATCTGCTGGGTCAGCGCGTCGAGGCGTTCGAGGCGCGATTCCAGGTCGGCGATGCGGCGGTCGCGTTCGGCGAGTTCCTTCTGCAGGCCCTGCACGGCGGCGAGTGCTACGCCCGACGTGTCGAGCGGCGCGATGCGGTCGTCGCGTTCGCCGAGGCCGAAGACCTTGTGGAAATCCTGCGCCATCGGGCCGATGTGGCGGACGTCGTCCTTTTCGTATTTGAAGTTCCACTCGGTGATGTCGAGCGCGGCGATCTTCTGCAGCAGCGACTTGTGGTCGAGCGTGCGGAAGTTTTCCTTGCTGTTGCGATCGGAGTTCTGCGTCAGCGTGCCGGCGATCGTGACGTTGCCGGTCGGGAAGATCGTCATCGCGACCGTGGCCGAGCCGGCCGGCGTCATGCGGAAATCCGCATCGTGGGCGTTGAGGCTCCACTCGTTGCTGGTGTTCGTGTTCTTCAGGCGCAGCCGCGTCGGGCCTTTGTTTTCCAGGCGCAGCAGATCGCGTCCGGCGGCGGTCGCGTTGTTTTCCTGTACGAGCAACTGCGTCGTCGTCCCGTCGCTGCCGACGGCATGCAGGCGCGCGGTGGGCGAGGCCGTGCCGAAGCCGACGAGGCCTGCGGAGTTGATGTCGAGCGAGCTCGTCGGTGCGCCCGGGCGGATGCGCAGCGACAGCTTGCTGCCGCCGGTCACGTCGCGGATGAAGAAGTTCGCTTCGTTGCCGGCCACGTCCCAGGTCTGCGGCGTGAAGCCGCCGGCGCCGGTCTGTTCGAGGCGCAGTGCCGGCGTATCGCTGTCGGTCACATGCAGGTCGAGCACCGGGGTGGACGTGCGGAAGCCGACGCGGCCGGTGGAGTCGACGAAGATCGCGTTGCTCGGCGCGCCGCCGGTCACCGTGAACGGAATCGTTGCGGCAGTGACGTCTTCGATCGAGAAGCGGTTCGCACCGCCCGAGGCGCTGTCGTTCGCGGTGAGCTGCCAGTCGGTCGTCGGGAACGCGCCGACCGACGTGTCCTCGAACTTGATGCGCAGGTTGTTTTCCTTGAGGCGGATCGTGTCGAAGCCGAAGCTTTCATTGTTGACGCAGTCAAAGCCGAAGCAGCCGCTGCCCTGCACGATGAGGTCGTCGGGAATGACCTGGTCGTTCGGCACCGGCGAGGCGTTCTGGCCGTTGTCCTGGCGCGCGGCGAACACGCCGTCGGCGACCTGGACCACGCCGCCGCGGGCGGTGAAGCTGCCGGATTCGCTGTGCTGCGGCGCGGCCGCGCGCTCGGCGTCGCCGTCATTGCGGCGCTGCGTGGTCGCCGCTACTGCGATGAGCTCGTATCGATAGTCGCCGTCGACCCAGCCGCTGGCCGGCGCGTCCACCGCGACATTCTGGCCGGCCGCGAAGGTGCGTTCGAACAGGAATCCGGCCGGACCGGTCACGCGCAGCTGATAGGCCGGGGCCTGCATCGCCGGAGCGAGCCGGACGCTGTCGCCGGCGGCAAAGGCGGGTCCGGCCAGCAGGCCGAGCGCGACGGTGAGGGCTGCGGCGACGGCGCGCCGTTTGGAAACGAGGTTTGCCATGGTTTTCTCCCGATCGGAAGCGGCGCCTTTTCGGTCTCTCCAGACCGGGGGCGGGCACCGCCGATTTCCCCTGTACAACCTTGTAGCGCACTTTTGCCTTCAGGCCGATCATGCGCTCGGCCTACGGAAAACGCCCAGTCCTGCGCGAGGCGAACACGCTACCGGGCTCAGCGCGGAGGCAATGCCCAGCGCAGGCCGCGTGTAATCGCGACCGGATAGGCGCCCAGGTGGTCTTCCTCGGGCACGACGGTCGAAGCGATCTGCAGGCCCGCGTAGCGATGCGCGCGCAGTTGCGTCTCGAACGCGCGCAGGTCCGCGATCATGTCTTCGCGCAGGTTGTAGCGCGGATCCTTCGACCCGGGTTTCACGGTCTCGTAGCTGCCGATCGCGAAAAACACCTTGGCCGGCAGGTCGTCGTGCGATGCCGCGTAGTCGCGTTCGCGCGCGAGCATCACGCGGTCGTCGTACCAGAGCGAGGGGCTGCTGAGGATGTAGCGTTCGAACATGCGCGGCTCGGTCAGCAGCACGTGCGTGCCGAACAGCGCGCCGTAGGAATGTCCGGCGAAGATCCGCCGCGCCGGATCGGTGCGGTAGTGCGATTCGACGAACGGAAACACGTCGTCGGCGACGAAACGCCGATAGGCTTCGGCTTCGCCATGCAGCGGCGGGCGGCCCGATTCCTCGGGCTTCGCGTCGCGCGGTCCGTTCGCGGTCGGCGTGTAGTCGCGGCGCCGGCTGTAGGGCGGGCTGTCGCCGTCGGCGTAGCCGAGTCCGACGAGGATGAAATCCTCGAGGCCCGCGCCCTTGTCGCCGACCATCGCTCCGATGCTGCGCACGAGCGGAAAAGCGTAGTTGACATCGGTGACGAACAGCACCGGATAGCGTCGCGCCGGATCGCGCGCGTAGCTGCGCGGCAGGCTCACGAGCAGCGGATAACTGCGCCCGAGCCGCTCGGCGCGCAGCGTGTGCACTTCGGTGCTGACGAGCGTGTAGGGCGGAGGTGCCTGATCGACGGTTTCCGCCGGTGCGGCTTCCGCGGTGACCGGCGCAACCGCGGCCGGCGGTTCGGTCTGCGGCGGCGAAGCGATGCGGCAGGCGCCGAGCATCAGTGTTGCTGCGAGAACAAGGGAACGGAGCGCGCGCGGCATGCGGAAACAGGGTCGGACGAGGGGCGCGGATTGTAGGGGGATGGAGCGGATGTGTCTTTTGCGATTCCCGATTCCCGGTCTTTTCCGTCACCGCGCGCCCGCAGGTTCCTCAGGCAACGGCAACATCTGCGGATTGCGCGGCTTCCAGTCCGGTGACGGCACGCGCGCGACTCCCGCGCGGTCGGCGGCGCGCAGCCATGCCTCCCATTCGCCGTAGCGCGCGAGGTCCTGCTGCAGCCGTTCGTCGTCGGCGGTGACGGCCGTCGATCTGTTCCGACAGCCAGACGTACTGGCGACGGTAGTCGAGCGCCATGCGTGCGACCGCTTCGCCGCGATGCAGGCGGCGCACGATCGCGCCGGCGATCATGCGCGAAAGAATCGACGCATTCGGAGCGTTCAGCGCGCGCTGCGCGAACCGGCTGCAGCCGGCGCGCATTTTCTTTATTCGAATGCCAGCACGCTGCGGACTTCCGCCGGCCGCGCGGCGCGCAGCAGCGCAAAACCCAGCCCGGCCGTGCCGGCGAACAGCGACGGCGTCAGGGTCGAGTACTGGCTGGCCGGCGTGTGCTTCGCGAGCAGCGCGGTACTGCGTCCGGCCAGTGCGCGCAACGCCGCGTCGGGCGCGTCGGCGGCGACGTGCAGCAGCGCGTCGACGGCGCCCGGCGTGCCGCAGCAAAGGCCCGGCGACACCTCGGCGACGACGTCGCCGTCGGCGGCCGCACAGGCCGCCTGCACGTGACCGGCGCAGAACGGGCAGTCCAGCGCCTGCGCGACCGCGTGGCGCGCGAGCAACGCGCCGGAGCGCCCGTTGCACCAGGCCCAGGTCGTCAGCTGTTCGCTGCTGTCTTCGTCGAGGCGCGCATCGCGCCAGCCGTGTTCCGCGGCGAGCCAGAACGTGTCGTCGTAGCGCAGTGCCGATTGCGCGAGTTCGGCGCCTTCGCAGGCGCCGCGCGCGCGCGCCCAGCGCGCGAGCGCCATCGCGATGCCCGCCGTTCCGTGGCTGACGTTCGGCATGAAGCGGCCCTGCGGCGCGGGCCAGCTCGTGCCGTCGCCGTCGGTGCGCGCGCGTGCGACGAGCTGCAGCGCGATCGTGTCGACGACGGCGTCGAGCAGCGCATCGCCGCAGCGCGTGCTCAGCGCGAGCAGAGCGAGCAGCAGGCCGCTGCGTCCGTACAGCACTTCGTCGAGCCCGTCGGCCGCGGCGACGTCGCATGCATGCGCGAGCGCGAGCCGGCGCGCGAGCGCGAGCAGGTCGCCGCCGCCGCCGGCATCGGCGACGCGCACGAGCGCATAGATCAATCCGCCGAGGCCGCGGCCGACGCCGCCGCTGCGCCTGAGGCTCTGCGGCGTTTCGCCGCGCAGCAGCGGATCGAACACGCGGCGTGCGAGTGCGAGCCAGTGCGGATCGCCGCCGGCACGCGCGGCTTCGGCGAGAAACACGGCCGTGCCGGCCGCGCCTTCGTACAGCGATTCGCGGTCGGCATGCACCATGGTCGCGCCGAAACCCGGCGCGTAGCTCGCGAACGTCCAGGGCGGCGCGTCCGCGTCGTCCGATGCCGCCGCGGCGAGCAGTCCGGCCACGGCGAGGCCGTGTGCGAGCAGCGACGGCGCATCGGTCGCGCGCGACAGGCAGGCGAGCAGCGGCCGTTCGCGCTGCTGCAGCCGCTCGCGGATCGACGCGCTCTGCAGGCGGCAGTCTTCCGC
>NZ_DATIGT010000127.1:0-11403 GCF_035481375.1 Tahibacter sp. | reverse complement strand
GCCCTGCGCGGCGGCGATGCGCTGTGCGGCGGGCAGCGCGGCCCGCTGCTCGCGCAGGCGCTGCCGCAGCTGCTGTCGGTCGAGGGCGTTCGTCATCGGGGCCGGACGTCGAAAGAGGCCGCGGATTGTAGCGGGGGACAGCGGTGAGCGCGCGGCGCGCTGCAGAAACGCAACTGCAGCCAGCACCCGTGAGCAGGGCGCTGGAGGATGAGCGAGCAGCCGGCTCTACGTACCTGCCTCCCGCCTCCACTGCGAGTCGCAAAGCAGAAAGGCCAGAAGACAGCAACCAGAGCGCGCACGCCCACCAGTTACTCCCTTCCGACCTCTATTTACTGCTTTTGGAGGACGCCCTCCGCCGTGCCGATGCACACAGAACGACCTTGAACCCCGTTAACAGGTGGGACAGCTCGCGAGATCTCAGGCTTCCCGCACGTGGCGGACATGCACACCGACCTCAGCACTGCAACCCCGGGGTAGTCGATTAGGAACAAGGCAAATGTTAGGCGTGCTGTCGCACACGGCAGAGAACGACGCGGCTATTTTACGGACGCGCTGAGCACACCTTCAAGCTTGTGTTTCAGCGCTTGCACGTGCTGTGCCACGGTGTCGGCCTGATTGTTGCCCTGCTGGCGCGCGGCGATGAGTTCGTGCGTGATGTTCAGCGCGGCGAGTACGGCGATGCGATCGAGTCCGCTTGCGCGCGCGGCGCTCTTGACTTCGCGCATCTTGCCGTCGAGATACGCCGCTGCGGCGATGAGGCCGGGACGTTCTTCATCGGTGCAGGCGACGAGAAATTCGCGATCGAGGATGCTGACGGAAACCGGCGCGGGTATGCTCATGGGGCCTACGCGTTCTGTTCCAGCGACTTGAGCCGCGCGATCATCGCTTCGACGCGCGTGCGGGCCTGTTCGTTTTTCTGCAGCAGCAGCGCGCGCTCGTTCGCGAGCTGTTCCTGACTCTGACGCAGGCTGCGGTTTTCCTCGGACAGCCGCTGGCACAGCTCGACCAGGCGGTCGATGCGGGCGCTGACCTCATGCAGGTCGGCAAGCGTGGTGTTGGCCGCGGACATGGGCCGGACTATAGCAGAGGGCCGCGACGCCGCAACGGCGCTGCCGCAAGGCCGGGAAGGCGTTCACAAGGGCGCGGTTTCGCGCCGCCGGGCCTTCAGGAATTCGAGGCAGCGCTCGGCCGACAGCGGCAGCGACAGCCAGTTGCCCTGGATCTCGTCGCAACCCTGTTCGCGCAGGTATTCGACCTGTTCGTGCGTTTCCACGCCTTCGGCGATCACGTTGAGGCCGAGCGAATGCGCCATCGTGATGATGGTCGCGGTGATCGCCTCGTCGTCGGGGTCCGAAGTGATGTCGCCGACGAATTCCTTGTCGATCTTCAGCGTGTCGATCGGCAGGCGCTTGAGATAGGACAGCGAGGAATAGCCGGTGCCGAAGTCGTCGATCGCGAGCGATACGCCGATCGCCTTGAGATCGTTGAGCGTGCGCACCGACTGCTCGGCATTGTTCATGATCGTGCTCTCGGTCAGCTCGAGCTCGATCTGCTGCGGCGCGATGTCGTGCTCGGCGAGGATTTCGCGCAGTCGCCGCGGCAGCTCGCCGCGCAGCAGCTGCAGCACGGACACGTTGACCGCCATGACGACGTCGTCGATCTCCTGCGTGCGCCAGCGCGCGAGCGTCGCACAGGCGCGGCTCAGCACGAATTCGCCGATGTCGATGATCATGCCGGCTTCCTCGGCCAGCGGAATGAACACCGCCGGCGAGATTTCGCCGAGGTCCTCGCTGTGCCAGCGCAGCAGCGCCTCGACGCCGACGATGCGTTCGCCGACGAGCGCGAGCTTGGGCTGGAACACGAGGCGGAACTCGCCGCGTTCCATTGCCTTGCGCAGCGCGCCGACCATGGTCGCGCGCAGGCGCGCGGCGGAATCCATTTCCGATGTGTACATTTTATAAGTGTTGCGGCCGCTCTCCTTGGCCTGGTACATGGCCGTGTCGGCGTACTTCAGCAGATCCGTCGGCACCTGCGCGTGATCCGGATAGAGGCTGATGCCGATCGACGGCGAGATCACGACTTCCTGGCCGGAGTCGATTTCCAGCGGTTCGGCGAACACCTGCAGCAGCTTCTGGGCGACCTGCTCGGCTTCCATGCCGTCGTGCACATCCTCGAGCACGACCGTGAATTCGTCGCCGCCCAGGCGCGCGACGGTGTCGCTGTCGCGCACGTGCGTGCGCAGCCGCGAGCCTGCCGCCTTGAGCATGCGGTCGCCCGCGGCGTGGCCCATCGAGTCGTTGACGTGCTTGAAGCGGTCGAGGTCGAGGAACAGTACGGCGACGCGCCGGCCGTTGCGGCGCGCGCGCATGATCGCGTGGCCTAGGCGTTCGCCGAGCAGCGTGCGGTTCGGCAGTCCGGTCAGCGTGTCGTAGTTCGCGAGATAGCGCAGTTCCTGCTCGGCGCGCTTGCGGTCGGTGATGTCGGCGAGCACGCCGACGAAATGCGTGCGCGTGCCGTGCGCGTCGCGCACTTCGGCGAGTTCGAGCCAGCTCAGGAATTCCTCGCCGTCCTTGCGCCGCTGCCACAGTTCGCCGCGCCAGTGGCCGGTCTGGCTCAGCGTCTCGCGCATGTGCTCGTAGACCTCGGGCGCATGCTGCGGCGAGTTCAGGAGCGCCGCGTTCTGGCCGACGACTTCGTCCTCGCGATAGCCGGTCATGCGCGTGAACGCGAGATTGACCGAGGTGAAGCGGTAGTCCAGATCGGTGACGGTGACGGCCTCGGTCATGTTGCGGATGACTTCGGCGGCGATGCGGCGTTCGCGCTCGGCGAGCCGCGTCGCGGTCACGTTGCGCGCCGTGCCGCTGATGCGCGCGGGCTGGCCGTCGACGTCGCGCTCGACGATCTTGCCGCGCGACAGCACCCAGATCCAGCCGCCCTGGGCGTGTGCGACGCGGTGCTCGGACTCGAAATGGTCGGTGACGCCGGCGACATGGTCGGACATGGTCCGGTCCACGCGCGGCAGGTCGTCGGGATGCACCGCGAAATTGCGCCAGTCTTCGGCGCTGAGGCTCTCCTCGGGCGAGCTGCCGAGCAGCTGGTCGGCACCGAAGCGGTAGATGCGGCCCTCGCGCATGTCGTAGTCCCAGAACTCGTCGCCCGAGCCCCAGAGCGCGAGACGCAGGCGGTCCTCGCGCATGCGCAGTTCGTTCTGATGCCGCTTTTCCTCGAGCCGCTTGCTGCGCCGCTCGCTCCAGACGGCGAACACGACGAGGCTCGCGAGGCTCGCATAGGCGAGCTTCATCCACGTCGACGAATACCAGGGCGGCACGATCTCGAACGCGAACGCGCTGCTGCGCGCCGTCTCCGGATCGCTCTGCGCGCTGCGCACGCGGAACACGTAGCGGCCCGGGTCGAGGTTGGTATAGGTGACCTCGTGGCGCGTGCCGCCGTCGATCCAGTCCTCGTCGAAGCCGTCGAGCTTCCAGGCGAAGCGGTTGGTTTCAGGCGCGGTGAAATCGAGCGCGGCGAATTCGAAGCGCAGCAGGCGCTCGGCCTGTGCGATCTCCCGTTCCGGCTGGTTGCCGACGAGCTGTTCGCGCCGGCTGCCGACGGTCATCGCGGTCAGCACGACCGGCGCGTCGTAGCGTTCGCGCGCGAGATCCTCGGGATGGATCAGATTGATGCCGTTGACGCCGCCGAACAGCAGTTCCGACGGGCCCAGCGCGAACGCGGCGCCGCCGTTGAACTCGTAGGCCTGCAGACCGTCCTTCAGCGCGAAGTTGCGCACTGCGCGCGTGCCCGGCTCGTAGCGCGTCATGCCGCGGTTCGTCGACAGCCACAGCGCGCCGGACTGTTCTTCGAGCACGCCGTAGATCGTGTTGCTCGCGAGCCCGTCCTGCGTCGAGATGCGCGTGAAGCGCACGCCGTCGGCGGTCAGCTCGTCGAGCCGCAGCAGCCCGCTGTGCGAGCCGACCCAGATCGTCCCGTCGCGGCTTTCGTGGATGTGTCGCACGATGTTGCCCGAGTGCGGACCCGGCGCGAGACTCTGATCGCCGAGCCGGCGCAGCCGGCCGCTGGCCGGATCGAGCAGCGCGAGTCCGTCGAGCGTGCCGATCCAGAGCCGGTTCTGACTGTCCTCGCGCAGCGCGAGCACCATGTTGTTCGGCAGACTCGCTGGATCGGCGTCGTCATGGCGCCACGCCTGCACCGGCTGGCCGCCGCGATAGCGCAGCAGGCCCTTCGTGCGGGTGCCGATCCAGAGGCTGCCGTCGCGGCTGCGCACGAGGCTGCGCGCCTCCTGGTCGCCGCTCGCGATCGTCGTCGCGCCGGCCAGCACGGCGACGTCGATCGCGCTCGCGCGGCGCTCGCGCAGGTCGAGTTCGAACACGCCGTGGCTGCTCGCGATCCAGATGCGGTTTTCCGCGCCGCCCACGATGTCGTAGACGCTGAGTTCCTGCAGCGCCGCGGTACCGAGCGCGCGCGCGATCGGCTCGCTCCAGTTCTCGAAGCGGTCCTGATGGCGGTCGTAGCGCTTGAGGCCGTCGCCTTCGGTGCCGATCCACAGATGGCGCGCGTCTTCGGCCCAGAGCGCGCTGACCATGTTGCGCGTCACGCGGTCGCGCGGCGATTCGAGATCGACGATCCAGGTGAACGTCTCGCTGGTCGGCCGCGTCGTCGCGACGCCGCGCGTCTCGCCGCCGAGCCAGAGCAGGCCGGAGCGGTCGACCATCAGCGTCGTGACGAATTCCTCGGGCAGCGAGCCCGGCAGGTCGCGCTGATGGTGCAGCCATTCGGCCGCGGCCGTTCGCGGATCGAGGCGGACCACGCCGTCGCCGCGCACGGCCAGCCACAGCCGGCCGCTGCCGTCTTCGGCGATGTCCGACACGTTGGCCGGCTCGGCGCCCGCCGCCGGCCAGACCGGCTCCGCGCGCAGGCCGTCGGCGCTGACGCGCAGCAGCCCGCCCGACGTCCCGACGTAGAGCGCGCCGTCGCGTGTGACGAGCGCGGACAGCGCGCGCCGCAGCGCCGGTGCCGGCAGGCGCGTCACGCGCGCGGTCGTGCGGTCGATCCGGAGCAGGCCCTGGCTCGTCGGCGCATACAGCGATCCGTCGGGCGCATCGACGAAGCGGCGCTGCGGGCGCAGCGGCAGCGAGTCGGCCGGATCGAAGCGGAACAGCGACCGGCGCGTACCTTTCTCCGCGTCGACGAGATCGATGCCGTCGCGCGAGCCGACCCAGATGCGGTTCGGCGCATCGGCGTACAGCGCGCAGATGCTGTTGCCGCGCGGCGTCGTCGCGCGCGCGCCCGGCGGCAGCGGCCGCACCGTGCCCGTGCGCGGATCGAGGCTCGAGAAGTCCTTGGCGTTGGTGCCGACCCAGATGTGCCCCTGCGGGTCCTCGGCGATCGCCGTGATGAAGCTGTCGGGCAGGCTGTCGCTGCGTTCGGGATCCTGCTCGAACACGCGGAACGCGTAGCCGTCGTAGCGATGCAGCCCGCCCTGCGTCGCGATCCAGATGAAGCCGGCGCGGTCCTGCATCAGCGCGCCGATGGTGTTCTGCTGCAGGCCCTGTTCGCTGCCGAGATTGTCGAAATAGAAGCTGCGGCGCGCAGCGCCGGCGCCGATGGCGAACGACAGCAATGCGACGAGCAGGCAGAATCGTGCTCCTGCGCTCGGACCTCCCCTGAGGTTTCGCCAGAGTCCCACGCAGCGCGCCTCCCCGTGACTGCCGCCCGGCCAGTGTAGGCGCAAGCCACGGCGGTAACTAGGTGGTGCGGCAGCTGCCGGCGGCCGATGTGGCGCGGGTACAATCGCGCGATCGTCTCCGGCCTGCACCGTCATGAACAGCATCGTCATCACTCACGCCGAACTCGGCGTGGCCCTGCGGGAACTCGAATTCGGCGTCGCCGCCAGCGACCTGCACGGTTCGCTGACCGGGTTTCTCTGCGGCGGCGGCAAGGCCTCCGCGCGCAACTGGCTGCAGCGCCTCGAAATCGAGACCGATCCCGGCATCGAGACGCACGCGCGCATGGAACTCCTGACCCAGTTGTTCAGGAACTGCCGCGCGCAGCTCGAAGACCCGGGCTTCGCGTTCGAACCGCTGCTGCCCGGCGAGGACGAACCGCTGGCCGAGCGCGCCGACGCCCTCGTGCAGTGGTGCCGCGGCTTCCTCGGCGGGCTCGGGCTGTCCGGCGTCAATGCCGAGCGCGGCCTCTCCGAGGACGGCACCGAAATCCTGCGCGACTTCGGCACGATCGCCGCATCGCAGCTCGACTACGACGATGCCGAGGAAGACGAGTCCGCGCTCGTCGAGGTGCTGGAATTCATCCGCGTCGGCGTGATGCTGCTGCACGCCGAACTCGCGCCGCCGCCGGCGCCGACCGCCGGCGCCGATGCCAACCTGCTGCACTGAGGCGCCGCGACCCGTGATTGCCGTTCGCGAATACGCGCGCCGCCGCCGACAGCTCATGCACCTCGCCGGCGACGATGCGATCGTCATCGTGCCGGCCGCGCCCGAGCGCATCCGCAACAACGACGCGCCGTATCCGTATCGCCAGGACAGCGACTTCCACTATCTCTGCGGCTTCCCCGAGCCCGATGCCGTGCTCGCGCTGTTGCCGGGGCGCACGCAGGCCGAAACGATCCTGTTCTGCCGCGAGCGCGACCCGTCGCGCGAAGTCTGGGACGGCCCGCGCATCGGTCCCGACGGTGCGGTGGACCAGTGCGGGCTCGACGACGCGTTTCCGATCGACGACATCGACGACATCCTGCCCGGCCTGATCGAAGGCCGCTCGCGCGTCTACTACCACTTCGGCCGCGACAGCGATTTCGACCTGAAGCTGATCGGCTGGATCAAGCGCGTGCAGACGCTGCGCGGGCCGCTCGCGCGCGCCCCGCATGAATTTGTAGCCTTGTCCCATCTGCTGCACGACCTGCGGCTGTACAAGTCCAAGGACGAACTCGCGCTGATGCGCCAGGCCGCGGCGATCGCCGCCGAAGGCCACCGCCGCGCGATGCGCGCGGCGCGGCCGGGACTCTACGAACACCAGGTCGAAGCCGAACTGCTGCACGCGTTCCGCAACGCCGGCGCGGTGCCGTCCTACGAACCCATCGTCGGCGGCGGCACCAACGCCTGCGTGCTGCACTACCGCGCCAACAACGCGCTGCTGCGCGACGGCGACCTGCTGCTCATCGACGCCGGCGCTGAGTTCGCGTGCTATGCCTCGGACATCACGCGCACATTTCCGGTCAACGGCCGTTTCAGTGCCGAACAGCGCGCGCTCTACGAGATCGTGCTCGCCGCGCAGGATGCGGCGATCGCGCAGGCGCGGCCGGGCCGGCCCTGGACCGCGCCGCACGAAGCCGCGGTCGAGGTCATCGCGCGCGGCCTCTGCGAACTGGGACTCGTCGCCGGCGCGCCGGCCGCGGCGATCGCAAGCGGTGCATACAAGCGCTTCTTTCCGCACAAGACCGGCCACTGGCTCGGCCTCGACGTGCACGACGTCGGCGACTACCGCGTCGACGGCGAACCGCGCGAGCTCGAACCCGGCATGGTCATGACGGTCGAGCCCGGCATCTACATCGCGCCCGACGCCGCCGACATCGAGCCGCGCTGGCGCGGCATCGGCATCCGCATCGAGGACGACATCGCCGTCACGCGCACGGCGCCGGAGCTGCTGACGTTCGGCGTGCCGCGGACCGTGGAAGAGATCGAGTCGCATATGAGTACGGCGCGGTCTTGACGTTTTCGACCGCGCCGTTGAACCGCTCCGCCGCGCGCCGGTCAGACCAGACCGCATCGCGCCGCCGCACTGACGAGGAGCCGGTTTGAAACGCATCGCCATCGCTCTGCTGTTCGCGTGCGGCGGTGCCGCCGCTGCGACGACGCCGGTCCGCTACGGCCTGTTCGGCGACCTGCATGTCGCGCGGCCCGACGGTACGGCGACACGCACGTTGATGTTCGTCTCCGACGCCGACGGCTGGGATGCGCGCGAAGAGGCGTATGCCGATGCGCTCGCGGCGGCCGGCAGTTTCGTCGTCGGCATCGACCTGCCGGTCTATCTGAAACACCTCGACGGCATCGAGAGCGACTGCGCGTATCCGGCCGCGCACGTCGAAGAAGTCAGTCACTGGATCCAGCGGCACGAAAACAGGGCGGACTACACGGCGCCGTGGCTCGTCGGTCTCGATCGCGGCGCGACGCTCGCCTATGCGGTCGCGGCGCAGGCGCCGGCCGGCACGTTCGCCGGCCTCGTGACGCTCGGCTACGACTTCGACTGGCGTCTCCGGCACACGCTCTGCGCCGGCGATGCGGGTGTCGCGACGGCGGCCGACGGCACGCGCGGGTTCCGCGTCGTGCCGGTCGCGCGGCTCGGCAATCCGTGGCTGCCGCAGCCCTATGCGCCCGGCGCGGCGATCGACGGTCTCGGCCGCGAACTCGCGCTGCTGCGCGATCGCGTGCTGCCCGCAGCGGCGCCGCGCCGCAACGGCCCGCAGACCCTCGCTGCCGCATTGCAGCGCTGGGACCGGCGCGAGGCGCGCCGGCATGAACCGCTGCCCCAGGACGTCGCCGATCTGCCGCTGACCGACGTCGCGCCGACCGCAGCGGCGAACGGCCGCATCGCAATCGTGCTGACCGGCGACGGCGGCTGGGCCGGCCTCGACCAGGGCGTCGCCGATGCGCTCGCTGCCGACGGCGTGCGGGTCATCGGATTCTCGACGCTGAAGTTCTTCTGGAAGCAGCGCACGCCCGACGAAGCCGCGGCGGCGGTCGCGCGCGTCGTCGGTCATTACGCGGCGCGGAATCCCGACGCGCGCTTTGCGCTCGTCGGCTATTCGTTCGGCGCGAGCCTCGTGCCGGTCGTGTTCAACCGCCTGCCCGAGGCGGCACGCGGAATGATCGATCTGCAGTTCATGATCTCGCCCGACGACGAAGCCGTATTCGAGATCAAGGTCGGCGACTGGTTCGGCGGCGCGCAGCACGACGGTGCGCTGCCGATTGCGCCCGAACTCGCGAAAGCGACGACGCCGGCGGTCTGCCTGCACGGCGCGGACGAAGACGACAGTCCGTGTCCGAAGCTCGCGGGCGACAAGGTGACGTCGCTCGATCTGCCCGGCGGACATCACTACGACGGCGACTACGCGGCGATCGGCAAGCTCGTGCTCGACCTCTGGCCGAAGCGGCGATAGCCGCGACGATCAGCCCTTCAGCAGCCGCCGGTATCCACCGGCGACGAGCGCGGCGACGTCGACGAGCAGTCCGGGCACCCAGACGCCGCGCGGATACGCCAGGTAGGAGCCCGTCCAGTCAGGGCGGAATTTCTCCTTGTAGCGTCGTATACCCTGATAGTTGTAGCGGCTGTTGCCGTAGCGGAACGCGAGCGCGGCGAGGCGCTCGTTGATGCGCGCGTACGGATTCGCGCCGACATTGGACAGCGGCGCCATGCCGAGGCTGAAACGCTCGTACTGCCGTTCCTGCGCCCACTGCATGACGCGCGCGAACAGGAAGTCCATGCTCGAACGCGGCGCGTCGGGCAGATGGCGCATCAGGTCCACGCTGGCCGTGCCGTTGCGGCCGTAGGGCGGCAGCACGTTCGCGAACGCGACGAGGCGCTGCTCGTGATAGACCAGCGCGAGCGGTCCCCAATCGAGGTAGGCCGCGTCGAAGCGGCCGAGCGAGAAGCCCTTCTCGTTGCTGCCCTTGTCGGCGAGCCAGGTGTCGGAAACCTGCTGCACGTCGGCGATCAGCGCCGTGTCGAACGGCGGCTCGCGCAGCTCGAAACGCAGGGTTTCCTTGGCCGAGCGGTTGACCGCCTGGCGCAGGTCTTCCCAGCGCTTGCCCGACAGCGAAAAGTCCGCGAGCCGGATCGTCGCGAGTTCGCCGAGCTTGAACAGGTCGAAGCCGTGGTCGTGGTAGCGCGACAGTTCCGGTTCGAGCACTTCGTAGAACACCGGCACGCGGTCCTGGCTGTCGGCGAAGCGGCGGAAATCGAGGATCGCGCGCGAGACCGCGGCTTCACTGCCGCAGGGCGAGCCGAGCGCGACGAGGCGGTCGCGGATCGTGCCGTAGGCGACGACGGCCTGACGGTCGCCGGCCCAGAACAGCGACTTGTCGCCCATGAAACTCAAGTGCCCGAACTCGCCGCCGCCGTGCCGGCGATACAGCTCGCGCGCTTCGTCGAGTTCGGCGCGATGCGGCAGCAGCGGCGCCGGCCGGCGTACCGCGAAGCTCTGCCAGATCAGATAGACGGCGACGCCGAGCGCCGCGGCGCCGAGGCCGCGTGCGAGCCGCGAGGAATGTTCGCCGAAGCCGACGTAGAACAAATCGAACGAGTCGTCGCCGAGCACCGCGGCGACGCCGATCGCGAAGAACACGACGACGGCGACGAGAAGGCCGGCGAACCAGCCCGCGGCCGTGAACGAATTCAGATGCATCGCGCGCTGGCTGAAGGCGCTCTTGCGCGAACGCAGCAGCAGCGCGACGCCGAGCAGGAACAGCGCTTCGCCGACATGCAGACCCTTCGCGAGCGCGAGCAAGGCGCTGGCTGCGAGCACGAACTGCGTGAGCCGGTAGGCGACGCGCAGGCGGCCGTCGATGCCGCGCGCGAGGCCGAGCAGCAGCACGCCGGTCAGCACGCTGAGCCAGTACGAACTCTCGATCGTCAGCAGCGACAGGTACGCGCCGGCCGCGTGCAGGCGTTCGTGCAATGCCGGTATTGCCGCGGACGCGAGCAGCAGCGTGCCGGCGGCGAACGTGAACACGGCGATCAGCCGGATGCCGAGATCGGCGAGCAGACTCGCCGGCAGTTGCAGGAGTCCGTACAGCGGATGACCGGCGAGACGTTCGCGCAGCCGCGCGAGCTGCGGCAGGCGGTCGACGAGCAGGCCCGAACCCAGATACAGCCCGACGAACAGCGGCAACAGGTAGTAGCTCAGCCGGAACAGAAACAGGCCCGAGACCACCGCGGCCTGGTCGTAGCCGGCCTGGCCGAGCGCGAGCAGCAGCAGGCCGTCGAACACGCCGAGGCCGCCCGGCACGAGACTGACGAGACCGAGCACCGACGCGCCCGCGAACGCGAGCAGCAACGGCATCGGCGCGACTGCGGCACCGCTGATGCGCAGGCAGACATAGAGCGTGGCGGCGGCGAGCAGCCAGTCGGCGAGCGAGATCAGGCTCAGCTCCGCGCGCAGGCGCAGGCTCGGCAGCGGCTGCTGCGGCGGCAGCCAGCGCATCAGTCGGCGCTGCCCGGTCAGCGCGAGATACAGCGGCAGATAGAGGCCGGCGGCGACGAGCACGGCGATCGCGAGCCAGCGCGCCGCGGTGCCCGGCGCCAGCGGCAGCGGGCCCGCGACGAAACTCGCGGCCACGAGCATCGACAGGCCGAGCGGCAGCGCGAGCGCCTGCA
>NZ_DATIGT010000126.1:0-2860 GCF_035481375.1 Tahibacter sp. | reverse complement strand
GCGCCGCCGCCTGCTGGCCTATCTGAAGGCCAAGGACGCCACCCGCTACAAGACCCTGATCGACCGCCTCGGCATCCGCCGCTAAGCGCAACGCACCGAGGAGATGGCAGTGGCGAAAGTAACCAGGTCGTTCCAGTACGGTAATCACGAAGTCACGCTGGAAACGGGCGAAATCGCCCGCCAGGCTAGCGGCGCAGTCATGGTGAGCATGGGCGGAACCGTCGTGCTGGTCACGGCGGTAGCGGCCAGCAAGGCGCGCGAGGGACAGGATTTCTTCCCCCTTACCGTCGACTATCAGGAAAAGTTCTACTCCGCCGGGCGCATTCCCGGCGGCTTCTTCAAGCGCGAAGGCCGGCCGACCGAAAAAGAGACGCTGACTTCGCGTCTGATCGATCGCCCGATCCGCCCGCTGTTCCCCGAAGAGTTCCGCAACGAAATCCAGATCATCGCGACGGTCATGTCGCTGAATCCGGAAGTCGACGGCGACATACCGGCGCTGATCGGCGCGTCCGCTGCGCTCGTGCTCGCGGGCGTGCCGTTCAAGGGCCCGATCGGCGCGGCCAAGGTCGGCGTGATCAACGGCCATTACGTGCTGAACCCGAGCGTCAGCGAGCTGAAGACCTCGGATCTCGAACTCGTCGTCGCCGGCACGTCCACCGCCGTGCTCATGGTCGAGTCCGAAGCCAAGCTGCTCAGCGAAGAAGTCATGCTCGGCGCGGTGACCTTCGGTCACAACGCGCTCAAGAGCGCGATTGCCGCGATCGAAGCCTTCGCCGCCGAAGCCGGCCGCAAGACCTTCAAGTGGACCGCACCGGCGCGCAACGACGCGCTGTTCGCGGCGCTCGAAGCGCAGATCGGCAACCGCATGGCCGAAACGTTCCAGATCCGCGACAAGCTGGCCCGTCGTGACGCGCAGTCGGCGCTCAAGGCCGAAGTCAAGGCTGCGATCGCCGAACAGGCCGCCGCGGGCAAGTGGACCGACAGCGAAATCGGTTTCGCGCTCGGCGACATCGAATACCGCACCCTGCGCGACGGCGTGCTGAAGACCAAGGTCCGCATTGACGGCCGCGCGCTCGACACGGTCCGCGGCATCGACATCCGCGTCGGCGTGCTGCCGCGCACCCACGGCTCGGCGCTGTTCACGCGCGGCGAGACGCAGGCGCTGGTCACCGTCACGCTCGGCACGACCAAGGACTCGCAGATCATCGACGCGCCGGAAGGCGAGTCGAAGGACACGTTCCTGTTCCACTACAACTTCCCGCCGTTCTCGGTCGGCGAATGCGGCCGCATGGCCGGCCCGAAGCGCCGTGAAATCGGCCACGGCCGTCTCGCCAAGCGCGGCGTGCAGGCCGTCAAGCCGACCATGGAAGCGTTCCCGTACGTGCTGCGCGTGGTTTCGGAAATCACCGAATCCAACGGCTCCTCGTCGATGGCTTCGGTCTGCGGCTCGTCGCTCGCGATGATGGACGCCGGCGTGCCGCTGACCGCTCCGGTCGCCGGCATCGCGATGGGTCTCGTGAAGGAAGGCGACGATTTCGTCGTGCTGTCGGACATCCTCGGCGACGAAGACCATCTCGGCGACATGGACTTCAAGGTGGCCGGTACGCAGGACGGTATCTCCGCGCTGCAGATGGACATCAAGATCGACGGCATCACCGAAGAAATCATGCGCGTGGCGCTGGAACAGGCCAAGCGCGGCCGTCTGCACATCCTCGGCGAGATGAACAAGGTCATCACGTCGGCGCGCTCGGAAATGAGCGAATTCGCGCCGCGCCTGCTGACGATGCGCATCCACCCGGACAAGATCCGCGAGGTCATCGGCAAGGGCGGTTCGGTCATCCGCGCGATCACCGAAGAAACCGGCACGACGATCGACATCCAGGACGACGGCAGCATCGTCATCGCCTCGGTCAACCGTGCCGCGGCCGACGAAGCGAAGAAGCGCATCGAGATGATCGTGTCCGACGTCGAGCCGGGCCGCATCTACGAAGGCAAGGTCGCCAAGCTCATGGACTTCGGCGCATTCGTCACGATCCTGCCGGGCAAGGACGGTCTCGTCCACGTCTCGCAGATCTCCAACGAGCGCGTCGAGAAGGTCTCCGACAAGCTCAAGGAAGGCGACACCGTGCGCGTCAAGGTGCTCGAAGTCGACAAGCAGGGTCGCATTCGCCTGTCGATCAAGGCCGTGCTCGAAGACGAACAGCAGGGCGCGGCTTCGGCCTGATCCTTGCGTTTCGATGCAGTCAACGAAAAGCCGGCCTAGTGCCGGCTTTTTCGTTGCAGGGTCGACGAGCTTCCCACCGTTTTCGCGTCGCATCGATCGACATCTCAGGCTGTTGCCATGGCCACGATCGCGCTGAGCTTTTCGCCGCCGCAAGCCGGCTGGATGCGCACCCGGCTCGTGGTCGGCAGGCACGTCCTGACGTTCGACGTGTCGGATGTTCCGAACAACGTCGTTGAAGAACTGTTCGATGCCGTCGCATCGGCAGCGGCCGGACGCAGTGGCAGCGTCTGGTGGAATCAGGAGCCTGCGGGATACTGGCTGGAACTCGCTGCAGCGGATGACGATCGCGTGCGTGTGCGGTTGTGGCAGCGCCAGCACGAAGCCGATCGACCGGGGCGCGAACTCGAGAACGTCATAGGCACTCGCCGCGAAGTCCTGCTGCCGCTCTGGCGTGGGCTGCGTCAATTCACCTGTTTCTCGCTCGGAGACTCGGACTGGACAGCGTCGTTCGTCGAGGGGTTTCCGGAGCGCGTGCTGCGTCTGCGCGCAGACATCGAGGCGGAAACGTAGCGCTGCGCCTGCCGCCGTTTTTCGCTAGCGCGTCTGCGCTTGCTTCCACTGCAGCGGCGGCACGCC
>NZ_DATIGT010000125.1:0-7637 GCF_035481375.1 Tahibacter sp. | reverse complement strand
GAACAGTCCCGCCGTGACGGTCGAGCGCGGCTCGTTCGGCAAATGGTGGCTGCGCGTCGAGGGCTACAACGCTGCGGCACACGTGAAGCCCGTGAACTGAGTGCTGCAATGACAGCGCCGGCCGCCTGTTCGCGGCGGCCGGCGCTGCCTGCGGCTCACTGCGCCGGCGGTTGAAAGCCATCGCGGAAGACGCCGGTGCCGGACGAAATGAAAACCGGCAACGCCCACAGCGACACGCGAACCGGCAGGAACCGGCGTGACTCGACGAACATAGAAGCCCCGACACGGCCGGCGGGACGGCACGACGCCCGTCCCGGCATCAAAAGCGATCGTTTCCAGGCCGACGCATGGAGGGCTCGAAATCGCTGCCGTTTCTTGGGCGGCCGAACGGTCACGGCGTAGCGGTCGATACGTGCACCGGTTCGTCGTGCGTTCTCGCCTGCTCGCGAAACGCACTCAAACCGTGTCGAATCCGTCGGCGCAGACCACATCGCCGCACGTCCGCGACGATGACGACCGTGATCATGCGGCATCGGCTGTTCCGACACCTCCGGCGGTTCTCACCGTGCCCGCACCGGCCGCCGTGGTGCCGCGCCCGCGCTGTCCGGATGGACGCGCGTTCTCCTCGCTGATGCTCGCCGCTTTCTGTCGGCGTCCGCACACGGGCGAAACGTGTTCTTCCGCGCTCAGCGCTTCAACGGCAGACGCAGCACGAACTCGGCACCCGGCTCGCGCTGCACGACGTCCGCCTCGCCGTGCATCGCCCGCGCGAGCTGGCGCACGAGGGCGAGGCCGATGCCGGTACCCAGCGTTTCGCGCGTCAGCTCGCTGCCCGGGCGATAGAACAAGTCGAAAATCTTGCGCAGTTGCGATTTGTCGACGCCGGGACCGTAGTCGCGCACGCTCCACACGGCGTCGCCGCCCTGGGGCAGCACGGCGATGTCGATCTCGCGCCGGGCCGCCTTGGCGGAGAACTTCAGTGCGTTGTCGACCAGGTTGATGAGGATCTGCACGAACGCGTCGGCGTCGACCTGCAGCTCGCACTCGGCGAGTTCCGGCGCGAGCGTGTACGTCGCGGCGAAGCCGCTGCGTTCTATCTGGCTCGCGAGCTTCGAGCGCAGCAGGTCGAGCAGCGTCGCGATGCGGACGGGCTTCAGATCCAGGCGCAACTCGCGGCGCTCCATGCGCGCGAGCTGCAGCACGTTCGCGATCAGCCGCGACAGACGTTCGCTCTCGGCCTGGATGAAGGCGTAGTACTCGCGCTGCTTCGCCGCATCGGCCCAGCCTTCGCTCAGGATTTCCGCATACATGCGAATCGACGTCAGCGGCGTGTTCAGTTCATGGCTGACGGCGGACACGAAGTCCTGCTGCTGGCGCGCGAGATTCAACTGGCGCAGGCCGAGCCGGTAGAGCAGCGCGAACGTGCCGACCAGCAGCACGAGCAGCACGACGCCGGCCCAGGTCACGAGCTTTCCGCCGGGGCCGGCGGGCAGGCGGCGGACGTTCCACAACAGCTGCAGGTCGTCGAACGGTGCCGACAGGCGCAGCTGGTGCAGCAGTTCGCCGGTGAGCTTGCGCACGCTCGACAGGCTGTCGAGCCGGCCGGCGTCGGCGGCGCGCTGCACGCGCAGCACGTCGTGGCGGTACGAGATCACGAGGTCGCTCATCTGCGCGAGCGCGGTGGCTTCGTACGCGCGCACGATCGTACCGGTCAGGAATGCGTCCTCGTCGAGGATCAGCCCCTGGATCGTGCGCTGGCCGCCGCGCCAGACCTTGCGGAACAACACGCCGCGGCCGGCATCGAGCCGGCTGTATTCGAACGGATCGAGTTCGCTCTCGAACGTGCGCACGCGCGGCGCGGCATTCGCGCGCGCGCTCTGCGCGTCGACGACCGCGGTCTGTTCCTTGCGCGTCGCCCGGTTCGGCAGGCTTGCCTTGAGCTTCTGCTCGTAGACCGGCGCCTGGCGCTTCGTCTGGGCCAGGGCCTCGTCCTGATAGTTGCGGCCGATGCGCAACTCGTCCACTTTGCCCAATTCGTTGCTCTGCTTGCGCAGCCGTTCGTCGTCCTCGGACTTCGGCAATGTATTGAGCTTGTCGAACGCCGCTTGGGACGCGACGACGCGTTCGGCTGCCGGCGGCACCGCGGTCTCGCTCGCATTCCGTGCCGCGCCGGGGACGAGCGCCTGCGCGGCACGCTCACCCCCGGCGGGCGAATCCTTGTCGGCGTCGCTGAAGGCAAGCGTCGCGGCTTCCTGCAGCCGGCGTCCGGCTTTCGCGCCGACCGCGTCGTTCCTGCGCGCAACGTCGAGACGGCCTTCGCGCTTTCCCTGCTCGTTCGCGAGCGTATCCGGCGATGCGCTGCGCCGCTCGAGCAAGGCGTTGCGGCGCAGGACGTCGAGCAGTTCGTCGCGCAGCGCGACGCGTCGGCCGACCTCGTCCGCCTCCAGGCCCCAGCGGCTCGGGTCGGCGAGATCGTCGGGCAGCAGCGGCGTGGAAAACTCGCCGTCGGCGGCGACCTGGAAATAACCGATGACGCCGGGCAGATCCGCGCTTACCGGATAACGCGCGAGCGGCGAGCGCTGCAGCGCCGTCGACGTCGCCGGGTCGCCGGCGACGACGACGAAGCGGTAGTCCGCGTAGCCGCGCGCCTCTTCCGCCGCGACGAGACGCTGCAATTCGGCGTCGATGCGCAGGCCCAGCTCGTCGGCCAGCGTGCGGTATTGATGGAACGCCTCGAATTCGATCTGGCGCCGGGTCTGCACGAGCAGCACCGCGCTCGGTATCGCGAGCAGTACGAACAGCAGGCCGAGCAGGGCGGCCAGGCGAAGACGGGCACCGCGCGCGGCCATCAGGCGGTGACCAGGCGGTAGCCGCCGCCGCGCACGGTGAGCAGGTGGCGCGGATGCTTGACGTCGGCTTCGAGCTTGCGCCGCAATTTGGCGATGTGGATATCTACCGTCCGCGTCTCGATGTCGAGATGCTTCGCGTAGCCCCAGACTTTGTGCAGCAGTTCCTCGCGCGGCACCGGGCGCTCGGCGTTCGCGGCCAGGTACTGCAGCACTTCGATCTCGCGGCGCGTGAACTGCACGTCGTCCGCGCCGACGCTGGCGCTCAGATTGCGCGTGTCGATCTCGATGCCGTCGTTGAGGCGGATCGCCGCGGTGGTCGGTTCGCTGCGCGTGCGGCGCAGCACCGCCTGCACGCGCAGTACGAGCTGGGCGACGGAAAAAGGCTTGGCGACGTAGTCGTCGGCGCCGAGGCTCAGCCCCTGGATCACGTCGGCTTCGGCCGACTTCGCCGTCAGCATGATGATGGGCTGCGAACGATCGGCCGCGCGCACCGCCTCGCAGACCGAGAAGCCGTCGCAGCGCGGCAGCATCACGTCGAGCAGGATCAGGTCGTAGCGGCCGGTCAGCGCGAGCGCAAGACCGTGTTCGCCGTCGACGGCGGTGTCGACGTCATAGCCGTGGTAGACGAACACGTCGACGAGGCCGCCGCGGATCGCGGCTTCGTCCTCGACGACGAGCAGGCGGGGCTTGCGTTGCACGGCGGGTCCATCGGATGCGTTCGACCTAGCCTAGCAAGGCGTCGCGGCCCTCGCATGTAAATCGTTTGTAAACCCTCGGCCGCCGAATTTACGTCGCCGCGTCTGTTGTCGCGCGGCCGCCGTTTCCAGACTTGCGCCATCGCCGAAGGAGCGCCGCGATGGCCCTGATGAACCGATTTGCCCGACTGCTGCGTGCCGACGTGCACGCCGTCCTCGATCGCCTCGAGGAACCCGAGACCCTGCTGCGCCAGTCCCTGCGCGAGATGGAAGACGAGTTCGCGGCTGCCGTTCACGCGGCCAAAGCGCGCGAGCTCGAACTGCGCCAAGCACAGACGCGCCGGCGCGATATCGACGCGGCGCTCATGCGCGTCGCCGGCGAACTCGATCTCGCCTTCGGCGCCGGCAACGAGGCGCTGATCCGCAGCCTGCTGCGCCGTCGGCTGGAACACGAGCGCCTGCTGCGACACGTCGACCAGCGCGGCGCGGCGCTCGAGACCGACCTCGCGGAGCGCCGGCGCATGCTCGACGCGCAGCGCCAGCGTCTCGACGCGCTGCGCCAGAAGGCTGCGCTGTTCGATGTCGAACCGGCTGCCGCGGTCGATGCGGCGGCTTCGCCCGGCGACTTCGCCGTCAGCGACGAAGACGTCGAACTCGCCCTGCTGCGCGAACGCCGGCAGCGGAGTGCGCCATGAAGCGGCCGTCGCTCCGGCGCGAGATCGGGATCGCCGTCGCGCTGAGCCTCGCCGGCGCGGTCGGCTTCCGTGCGCTGGCCCTGTTCGTCGGTGCGTCATCGGCGCTGCGCCTGACCGTGCTGACGGTCGGCACGATCTATGTGATCGCGCTGCTCTCGGCGGCGCCGATGCGTGCGGGCAGGCTGGTCGTCGCGATCGTGACCGTCGGACTCGGCGCCGGCCTGATTGCGCTCGACCCGCCGCTGCCGGCGTGGGTGCTGGCGCTCACCGCCGGTTTCTGGCTGCTGCGCTGCGGCTACCTGCACGACGGACTCGGCGCCGCCGTGAAAGATGCCGCGTTGTCCACGTTTTCCATCGCCGCGGCCTCGTACGGCGCGATGCACAGCCGCAGCCTGTTCCTCGCGCTGTGGGCGTACTTCCTCGTCCAGGCGCTGTGGACCTTGATCCCCGCCGCCGCGGCGGCGACGACCGCGTCGCCCGATGACGGCGGCGCTTCCCGTTTCGACCAGGCCGAGCGCACGGCGGAAGCCGCGCTGCGCCGGCTGACCCTGCGTCACTGAAGGAGACTCCGATGAAACCCGCTTTCATGAAACCTGGCCTCGTACTCGCCTCGCTGTTCGCCGTCACCGCCGGCGTGCTCGCCTGCTATCCCTATGCCCGCGCACCGGGCAAACCCGCGACACCGGCCGCGGCTCCCGCCGAAGCAGCCGCGCATCGCATCGCCGCCGCGCATCCGAAGATCGAAGTCGTCTTCGTGCTCGACACGACTTCGAGCATGGGCGGCCTGATCCAGGGCGCGAAGGAAAACATCTGGTCGATCGCCAGTTCCATGGCGCAGGCGCAACCGACGCCGGAGCTGCATATGGGACTCGTCGCGTTCCGCGATCGCGGCGACGACTACGTGACGAAGGTCATCGATCTCTCGACCGACCTCGACTCGATGTACTCGACGCTGATGGAGTTCGGTCCCGCCGGCGGCGGCGACGGCCCGGAGAGCGTGAACCAGGCGCTGTACGACGCGGTTCACCGCATCTCCTGGAGCCGGGATCCCGACAGCTACAAGGCGATTTTCCTCGTCGGCGACGCGCCGCCGCACATGGACTACCCGGATGACGTGAAGTATCCGGAGACGCTGAAGGCTGCCGCGGCGCGCGGCATCGTCGTCAACACGATCCAGGCCGGCAACGATCCGTCGGCGCGCCAGACCTTCGAGCGCATCGCGGCGTTGGAGCAGGGCAGGTATTTCCAGGTCGGCCAGCAGGGCGATGCGCTCGCCGTCGCGACGCCGTTCGACGAGAAGATCGCCGCGCTGTCGCGCGAAGTGGATGCGACGCGCCTGTACTTCGGCGACGCCGAGGCACAGCGCAAGGCCGAGTCGAAGATCGCCGCGACCGAAAAGGTCCACGCCGAAGGCTCGGTCGCCTCGCGCGCCAGGCGCGCCGTGTTCAACGCCGCGCCCGCGGGCAACGCCAACCTTGCCGGCAAGAACGAACTCGTCGACGCCGTCACCAGCGGCCGCGTCGATCTGGCCACGCTCGACACCGACGAGCTGCCGCCCGCGCTGCGCGAAGCCAATGCCGGCGAGCGCCAGCGCCTCGTGCAGGAAAGTGCCGACAAACGCGCGCAGCTGCAGGCGCAGATCGCCGAACTCGGCAAGGAACGCTCGGCCTTCATCGCCGAAGACCTCAAGCGCAAGCACAAGGACAGCGCGTCGTCGTTCGACGACAAGCTGTATTCGACGATCAAGGAACAGGCCGGCAAGAAGGGCCTGTTCTACGACGCCGCTGCGGCGCATTGACACGACCGCCACTGGGGACCGCCATGCGTCTGTCTGTCCTTGCCATCCTCGCACTCGTTCTTGCGGCGAGCGCGCACGCCCACGCCGATGAACCGCCGGTAGCCGACGCGCTGGTCAATCCCGCGATCGACATGTCCGGCTATCTCGCCGTCGCACACGAAGCCGCGCGGCATCGCGCGACGCGGCGCCTCAGCGTCGAACAGTTCCGGCAGATGAGCCGCGAGCCCGGCACGATCGTGCTCGACGCGCGCAGCCGCGAGAAATACGACCAGCTGCACGTGAAAGGTGCGATCAACCTGAGCTTCCCCGACATCGACGTCGCGAGCCTCGCACGCGTACTGCCCGACAGGAACGTGCGCATCCTGATCTATTGCAACAACAACTTCCGCAACGAGGAACGCGCGTTTCCGCGCAAGGCTGCGACGGCGTCGCTGAACCTGTCGAGCTATATCGCCCTGTACAACTACGGCTATCGCAATGTGTACGAGCTGGCGCCGCTGCTCGATGCCGGTGTGGCGGAGCTGGAACTCGTGTCGACGCCGGGGTCGTGAGCGCGTGAGAGAACGACCGCAACGCGCGAGGCCGTCGTTTTCGGCCAAGCGCATCGTGCCGCGCGCGACGAAGAACGGCAGGCGCCGCTGCGGGTACACGCGCTTGCCCGTGTCGCCGGCGGGCCACAGCAGGCCGGGCAGGCGGCCGAGACCGCCGCCGATCCCGGGGATCTTGCCGGCAATGCCGATGATGATCGTGCGCAGCGTCGCGCTGTCGTCGCCGATGAAGTCGCGGCCGCCGATGCCGTCGACCGAATCCCCCTCGGGCACGAAGCGCAGTTTGAATGGGCCGCCGCTCGCGCCGGATGTGCCGCGCTGTTCGATGTTTCGCCGGTCGCCGACGTGCCGTGCCCGGCCGCGATGCATTTCCCGCCGTGGCAGGCGATCAGGTTGCAATGACCGGCGCCGGCGGGCACGAAGCGGAAGCGCTCGTTCCACCCGCCGTCGGAGCGTTCCCACCGGTCGGCCAGGCGCCGTCGTCGTGCGAACCGCCGCGCACGTCGAGGTTGCGGCCCATCAGGATCCGGGGTTGCTGCTCATGTTTCCGGATTCGATCCGGAGTGGCTGCGCGAGCCCGATCAGCAGGCCCTCGGGACCGCGGATGTAGCAGAGCCGATAGACGTCTTCATACTGAACCACGTCGCCGACGACCTGCGCACCGTGCTTGCGAAGTCTCGCGAGCGTCTCGTCGATATCGCTCACGGTGAACATCGCGCGGAGATAACCCAGTGCGTTCACCGGCGCGGTCCGATGGTCCGCGACGACGGAAGGATCGAGAAACCGCGAAAGCTCGAGGCGGCTGTGGCCGTCGGGCGTCACCATCATGGCGATCTCGACGCGCTGGTTACCGAGCCCGGTAACGCGTCCGGCCCATTCCCCTTCGATCATCGCCCGCCCCTCGAACGTCATGCCGAGCTCGATGAAGAAGGCGATGGCGTCGTCGAGCGATTCCACGACGATGCCGATATTGTCCATTCGCAGCAATTGGCTTTCCGGCATGGCTGCTCTCGTGTCGGGAGTGGCGGCGTCGCTTCAGCGCAGGCGGCGGG